>NZ_JAVDUS010000024.1:0-153604 GCF_031456485.1 Bacillus sp. 3255 | reverse complement strand
AGACCCCTTGTAGACGACGAGGTTGATAGGTTCGAGGTGGAAGTGCAGCAATGCATGCAGCTGACGAATACTAATCGGTCGAGGGCTTATCCTAAGCTAACCCAAGAAAGTGAAGAAAAGCTTCGTAGCTTATTCCGATTACTTTCTCGGGGCCCAAAGAACATACCTAAGTGTTCAACTTTACATAAGTTTCGTATCTAGTTTTCAGGGCGCAAACACGCTTTGACTGTTTGGTGATGATGGCGGAGGGGACCCACGCGTTCCCATCTCGAACACGACCGTTAAGCCCTCCAGCGTCGATGGTACTTGAACCGCAGGGTTCTGGGAGAGTAGAACGTTGCCAAGCACGAGAGAAAGCCTTTCTGAGAGAAATCTCAGGAAGGTTTTTTTGTTTTAACACGCAGGGGAAGGGATATTAAGAACCGGACGTCTGCTACCCCTGTGTGACGGTGTCAGCGGTTCAGACAATACCGGCGAAGTCGTTCCAAAGTGGCATAAGCAGTATTGTCATTTTTCACAAAGATAGGGATAGAATCAATAAAAACATTTAAACTTATATTACAATAAGTGCGGGATAGGAGTGATACGCGTGGGGAATACCTATATGCAGATTGGCATGGCTATGCTGAGGACGGGGATTTTGGGGTATGGCGGCGGTCCGTCGATCGTGCCGTTGATTCGTTACGAAGCGGTGACACGCTTTCAGTGGATGAAGGATGAAGAATTCATGGAGGTGCTGGCAATCGCCAATACACTGCCGGGACCGATCGCCACGAAGCTGGCTGGGTACTTAGGTTATCGGCTCAAAGGCGTTGGAGGCGCGGCGGTAGGCGTACTGGCACATATTGTGCCAACTTGTGTGGCGATGGTCGGCTTGTACGCGTTCATTCAATTTTTCAGCACGTCTCCGGTAATCAAAGGGATGATCGCGGCTGTTGTGCCCATTGTGGCCGTCATGCTGGGCGTAATGGCTTACGAGTTCGGAGAGAAGGCGATCAAAGGGTTAGGTTGGGCGGCCGGGATTACCTTTTTCGTGATTTCCTTCTTACTGCTGCAAACCTTCTCCGTGCATCCGGCGATTGTTATTTTTCTTTTCCTCCTATACGGCGCATTTCATCATAAGCTCAAGGAGAAGTGGAAGAAGAAGCAGTTGGGGACAGGTGAGGGCGCATGATGGACTGGTGGCATTTACTTGTTAGCTTTTTTCTCTCCAACGTGTTCGGATATGGGGGAGGGCCTTCCTCTATCCCGCTGATGTATCAAGAAATCGTGTCGAATCACGGCTGGATGAACAGCTCGGAATTCTCCAATATGCTGGCTCTGGGGAATGCGCTGCCTGGACCGATCGCGACGAAAATCGCTGCCTACGTCGGATTCCAAATCGGCGGATGGATCGGCGTGTTGGCCGCAGTGGCGGCAACGGCAGTACCATCGATTATTGCTCTCATCATTTTATTGAATATTCTGCAGAAATATAAGCAATCCCCGGTGATTAAAGGAATGACGCTGCTCGTTCAGCCGGTTATCGCGATCATGATGGTGCTGGTAACCTGGAGCAGTTTGGTAGAGTCTACGAAGGCGATCGGGTACTGGCAGTTTTTTGGTATAGCGGCAGTCGCTTTCTATCTGATTCAAAGGGTAAAAATTCATCCTGCGCTTGTCATCGTAGTCGGGTTTGTGTATGGAGCTATCTTCTTATCCTGATAAAGCTGTTCCGGATCGTCTGTTATGACGTTTCTGGGACAGCTTTTTTGATATCAGAGTGGAGCGGCGAGGGTACCAGTCTGGCGGCATCGGGAGAAGACGTTATGAGGGGCTTATGCCGGGGAGGATGTAAGGGTGCGGAAGGTCATGCCGGCACCTAATCTAACGGACACCACGGCCGTTATCGCCGCGAAAACAGCCTCGTATCGCATCTAACGGAAACGGGGGACGCTATTTGCGGATTTCCAGGCGGAAATCATACTAAAATGGGCAAATAACGTCATGTGTGTCCGTTAGATTTATCTAGCGCCCACAGCGATCCAATAAGCGCAGCTGTGTCCATTAGCCGGGCTGGCTGCACTTTTCTATCTGTTAGGCGTTTCGTACGTGCAACTCATCATGGCCGATCATGGGGCCGTACATAAGAGAGCGCACCTTAAGGCGAAGGAGCTGGACAATGTCATAGACGACAAACAAGGTACCACCGTCACGGCGATACCTTGTCGTTTTATTTTTTCTTATGTGCACGACGCACGACGCTTTTTTTCATAGATCTTATTTTTTTGATGATCATGCCGTTCAGTTTTCTCATCATGCTCAGATTGTTTTTGATTATTTTCCCCCGCGCGTTGGACGCGTTTTGGAGGACGATTTTGCTATTTCGGGCGGTAGTGCACTGCGAAGCGAAGATGAACGGATCCCTGTTTGGGATGGTTGGGAACATCAGGTTCTGAGGATTATAGCTGTGGTCGTTGCCTGGATTGGATGGATCGTTAATCGAAAAGCTGTTCGGGTTGCTGTTGTTTAAGAACCGGCCGAACAAACAGTGACCGGCCTCATGCGCAAGCGCGTACGTATCTAGCGCCTGGTCGCTCATAACGATATGCCCGTACAGCCCATAGTCGGTGGTGCTGTTGATCATAGTTGGTGTGTTAAAACGGCCTGCCGCAGTAAACGTCATACCGCACCTTACACCGCCGGGGGAGAAACCGCTGCCCCACGCTTCGTTCGAGCGCGCAATATCTCATCCGGGCTTGCCGCTGCTGGGAGTTACCACCGGAAGCCGCCCCGCCCGTGAAGATTGCAACTACAGGAACTGTAAAGGCCATCTTTCATATGAATCTTCTATATGAAATGAGATACGGGTGAGTTTGGTATGGACGAATCAAGCGGGACAAGATCACTAATTATACCCGAGGAGAATGCAGAATGAGTGTACATGGAGAAGCAGTTGCCTTTAGAGGATCGGAATGTTTCAGGGATGACCGAGTGGTCAGCTTTTTTGTGACTGTTTGATGCGATTTTGCTTATTTCACAAAAAAAGTTACGTGTGTTATGAAAGTTTACAAACTTCTTTCATATAAATTGACCCATAGGGATGCCGCATTTACAATGAAACAAATCTTGAACGAGAATGGATAACATTTACATCGACAATGAGGTGATGGGTCGTGCCGCTAATGCTGCAGCAAGTGAATGAATTGAATGAGGAGAAGTTTGTCGAAGCTTTCGGTCCATTGTTTGAGCACTCGCCATGGGTGGCTGAACGCGCCTATCGTTCACGGCCTTTCGCCGCACGGCAGGACCTCATCAGCGCATTGGAAGGGGCCGTATGGCAGGCGGACCCGGCTGAACAGCTGGCGCTCCTTAGGGCACATCCGGACTTGGGAACGAGAGTTCGTATGACGGACCAATCCGTACAAGAGCAGGCTGGGGCCGGTCTTAATCAGCTAACGCCGGATGAATATGAGCAGTTTCTTCAACTGAACAAGCAATATACAGAGGCCTTCCGCTTTCCGTTCATTATGGCCGTTAAGGGGCAGACGAAAGAGACGATTCGCGAAGCGCTGAAGCTTCGAATCCGTCGGGAAGCGAAGGAGGAGAGAAGCAAGGCGCTGCAGGAGGTTTGCAAAATCGGGCGTCTGCGTCTGGATGACATACTGGCGAAGGAAGGGGAGGGAAATGCAATGACGAATAGGACCGAGAGAATGATGTACTACGGAAAAGGCGACGTATGGGTGTATCGCTCTTATGCCAAGCCGCTGACGAATCTGACGCTAATTCCAGAATCGGGTTTTACGGGGCGGGACAATGTGCTCTTCGGGATGAATATCAAGGTTGCAGTTAGCGGCGAGTCGTTTATCACCTCATTCGCCGCGGGAGACAACACGTTGGTCGTCGCAACCGACTCTATGAAAAATTTCATTCTGCGCAAAGCCGGAGAATATGACGGAGCTACGGCGGAGGGGTTCCTCGCATTCGCGTGCCGCAAGCTGCTGGAGACGTACCCGCAGATGACGGGCGTGAAGATGACCGCCGATCAAGTCTCGTTCGATGTGCTTCCGGTGCCGGGGGAGGGCGGCTTCGAAAGCGGCAATCTCGTCTACCGCTATGGCCAGAACGAGCATCCGAAGGCCATGGTCGAGCTGACGCGAGCCGATGATGGAATCGCCGTAACGGACCATGAAGGCGGCGTTGCCGATCTGAAGCTGATTAAGGTCAAAGGAAGCTCCTTCGCGGGATTCGTCCGAGATGAGTATACGACGCTCCCGGAGTCCTATGATCGTCCTCTGTTTATTTTCCTCGATATCGCCTGGAGCTACGAAGAGATAGAGAATGCGCTGGACTCCGATCTGGGACGCTACGTTGCCGCCGAGCAAATCCGGGACATTGCGCATACCGTATTCCATGAACAGCATTCGCCGTCGATTCAAAATCTCATCTACCGCATCGGACAACGCGCTCTGCTCAGGTTCCCCCAATTGAAAGAAGTCCGTTTCGAGTCCAACAACCGGACGTGGGAGACGGTTCTGGAGCAAGCGTCGGCAGGGGAAGGCAAAGTGTTCACGGAGCCTAGACCGCCTTACGGTTTCCAAGGCTTCTCCATGACCAGACAGGATCTGGAGAGCCTATGAGCGCAGGACTGACAACGCATGTACTGGACATCAGCCAAGGCCGCCCCGCTCAGAATGTGCGCATAGACTTATACCGGCTGCATGATGGAGCGGCCGAACTGCTTCGCACGGAGCATACCAACGCTGACGGACGGCTGCCGGGACCGATGCTGGGCGGGGAAGCTTTCCAGCCGGGGACGTATGAGCTGCTCTTCCATGTCGGCGACTATTATCGGCAAGCCGGTGTTGAAATGGCGGATCCGCCTTTCCTGGATCGGGTGCCGATCAGGTTCGGTGTAGCTTCTGCGGATACGCACTATCATGTGCCGATTCTGATTGCGCCGTGGGGATACAACACATACCGGGGCAGCTAGCAGACCTCGTATATAGGTCAACACCATTCCGTATCGAGGAGGAGCTCGCATGGATCTACATTACGACCTCGTTATTCGCAAGGGGACTCTCGTCCTTGCAGACGAAGTGCGGCAGGCGGATATCGGTATTCGCGGAGGCCTTATTGCCGCTCTGGGCGACAACCTGGTGTGCTCGGAGCATACGCCGGTGTTTGATGCGGAGAACCTGCACATCCTGCCCGGCATGATCGATGTCCATGTCCACCTCAATGAACCTGCTCTCGGCCATTGGGAAGGGTTCGTCACCGGCTCGGCTGCGCTGGCTGCAGGCGGGTGCACCACTTATTTCGACATGCCGCTCAACGGGGTCCCTCCCACGGTTCGGCTCAGCGCGCTGAAGCTCAAGCGGGAAGCGGCGGAAGGGCAGTCTCTGATCGATTATGCGCTGTGGGGCGGACTTGTTCCCGGGAATATCGGTCACCTGCAGGAGCTGGCGGAGGCGGGCGTCATCGGGTTCAAAGCGTTCATGTCCTGCCCGGGGGGAGAGGGAGAAGATATTTTCGCTGAGGTTGACGACCCAACGCTGTATCAGGGGATGCAGGAAATCAGCCGCCTGGGACTCGTGCTCGCCCTCCATGCGGAGAGCGAGGAGATCACCTCTCAGCGAGCAGCCATAGCGCTGGAGGAAGGCAGGCGCGGTGCGCTCGATTACGTGGCGACGCGCCCGATTGCAGCCGAGCTTGAAGCGGTGAACCGGGCGCTCGGTTATGCAGAGAAGACCGGCTGCAAGCTGCACTTCGTGCACATCAGCAGCGCGGAGGCGGTGGAGGCCATCACGCAGGCGAAGGCCAGAGGCATGGACGTCACGGTGGAGACATGCCCGCATTATTTGACCCTGACGTCCGCGGATCTGGAGCGGCTGGGCCCTGTGGCGAAGTGCGCGCCTCCGCTGCGCACGGCGGAGGATCAAGCCCGGCTGTGGGCGGAGCTGACCGCCGGCAAGCTGGACATTCTCGCTTCGGATCACTCCCCGTGCCCATCGCCCATGAAGGAAGGGGATTTCTTCGAAGCGTGGGGCGGCATCTCCGGGGCGCAAAGCTCCCTGGAATTGATGCTGGATGAAGGACATCTTCGCCGGGGGATGACGCTGCCCGCGCTTTCGCGGATGCTGTCGTTGGAGCCGGCCAAGCGGTTCGGCCTCTATCCGCGCAAAGGAGCGATCGCAATCGGTGCGGATGCGGACTTCGCGGTCGTCGATTTGAACCTGAGCTATACGCTGCAGGAGAAGGATCTGTTGTACCGCCACCGGCATAGTCCCTATGCAGGGCGGACGTTCGGCTGCCGGGTGACAGCGACGTTCTGTCGCGGCATCCGGGTGTATGGGCTTGGCGAAGGGACGATAGGGCAGCCGCAAGGAGCATGGCTGCGTCCGGCGCCCTTCGCCGGCGGGAGGTGAAGCAGGATGCCGGATTCACAGGAACAGGAGCTGCTGGATCGCTTCGGAGAGCGCATGCTCGCTATGCTGATAGAGCTCTCCGCCTACGGAGCTGACGCCGAAGGCGGGGTGACCCGGCTGCTCTACACGGAGCCGTGGTTGGAAGCACAGCGCGCGGTTGCCGCCGGGATGGAGCAGTTAGGGCTGGAAGCAAGTCTAGATGCTGTGGGCAACTTGTTCGGGAAACTGCCGGGCACGAAGGCCGGCTTGAAGCCCGTTCTGACCGGGTCGCATATCGATACGGTCAAAAACGGCGGGAAGTATGACGGCGCTTACGGCGTGGTCGCCTCGATGATGGCGCTCGGGTACCTGCACGCGGCATACGGGCCGCCGAAGCGGACACTGCTCGCCGTTTCGTTCTGCGAAGAAGAGGGGAGCCGCTTCCCGCTGGCCTATTGGGGCTCGGGTCACGTGACCGGGGCAAGGTCGATGCGGCTGGCCGGCGAGCTGACCGACACCGGCGGCGTCACGCTGCTGGAGGCTATGCAGCAAGCGGGCTTCCCAGCAGCGGATGCCGGGGCTTATCCGGCCAAGCGCGATGATTTGGGCGCTTATCTCGAAGTTCATATTGAGCAGGGCGCCGTACTGACCTATAAAAAGAAACAAATCGGCGTCGTCACCGCCATCGTGGGACAAATTCGCATGACCGCCGTCGTTGCAGGCAGCGCGAATCACGCAGGCACGACGCCGATGACGATGCGCAGGGATGCATTGGCCGGAGCAGCCGAAATGGTGGCGCTAACAGAGCGGCTGGCGCTGGAGGCCGGCGAACCGCTTGTGGCTACCGTAGGACGCTTGGAAGTGAAGCGGGGGTCCTCGAATGTGGTTCCGGGCGAAGTGGAATTCACGCTCGATATTCGTCATACCGACGAGCCTTCGATGCGCAGGTTCTGCCTGACATTGCTAACCAAGCTGGAGGAGGTTGCCAAGCGGCGTGGGCTTACCATCGATACGGTTCAGCATGTTTTTGCACCGCCTGTCGCTATGCATGCCGGTATGATGGCCGAGATCGAATCCGCCTGCGAAGCCGAAGGATTTCCGCATATGCGGCTGCCGAGCGGGGCGGGTCACGATGCTCAGATGTTCGGGCCGGTATGTCCGTCGGCGATGATTTTCGTGCCGAGTGCGGACGGCATCAGTCACAATCCTGCGGAGTATACGGCAGCCGAGGATTTGATCGCGGGTTTCCGGACGCTGGTACTTGTGTTATACCAATACGGCTATGGGGGTAAAGCAGATGAAAACATATAAAGACTTATCTCCCTCGCTTCGCACGATCATGACTCCCGGACCCGTCGAGGTTGACCCCAGGGTACTTCGTGCCATGTCCTATCCGATTCTGGGACAATTCGATCCGGAGTTTACGGCCTTAATGAATGAAACGATGGAAATGCTGCGCGATGTTTTCCGAACGAGCAATCAGTGGGCCTATCCGGTCGACGGTACCTCCCGTTCAGGTATCGAGGCTATACTGGTGAGTGTCATTGAACCGGGGGACAAGGTGCTTGTCCCGATCTACGGACGGTTCGGCAACCTGCTAGTCGAAATCTCCGAACGGTGCGGCGCCGATGTTGTCATCATGGAGCGGGAGTGGGGAACGGTATTCGATCCGCAGGAGATCACCGCCGCTATTCGCCGGGAACGGCCGAACATCGTGGCGATGGTTCACGGCGAAACATCGACGGGCTGTATGCAGCCGTTCGACGGCATCGGAGCGGCCTGCCGTGAAGTGGACGCGCTGCTCGTTGTGGATGCAGTCGCCACGATCGGCGGCGTCCCGGTAGAAACCGATGCCTGGCAGCTTGACGCCGTCATCGGCGGGACGCAGAAATGCTTGTCCATTCCTTCGGGCATGTCGCCGATCACCTATAACAGCCGGGTCGAGGCGAAGGTGCTGCACCGCAAGACGATCGAACGCGGCCTGCGGGAGCAAGATTCGGTTGCATCCGGCACGAAGCCCGTTGCGAGCAACTACTTCGATCTCGGCATGCTGCAGGATTACTGGAGCCCGAAGCGGCTCAATCATCATACGGAAGCAACTTCGATGCTGTACGCCTTGCGGGAAGGGCTGCGCTTGGTCCTTGAGGAAGGATTGGAGGTGCGCTTCAAACGACACCGCCTTCATGAAGCTGCGCTAGTCGCCGGCCTGCAGGCCATGGGGCTGACGCTATACGGGAACCCGGACTGCAAGCTGCCGGTCGTTACCTGTATTCGTATTCCGGATGGGATCGACGGAGAATCCGTGCGCGCGATGCTGCTGAACACCTTCGGTATCGAAATCGCTTCCTCCTTCGGACCGCTGAAAGGCCGCATATGGCGGATAGGAACGATGGGGTTCAGCTGCAATCAGAAAAATGTCCTCCACGTGCTAGGCGCTCTGGAAGCGGTTCTGCTCTGGCACCGCGCCCCCGATGTGAACGTCGGGAAAGCGCTGCAGGCAGCGCTGCGCAGCTATGCTTCCGCAGAGGAGGGAACGACATGCTAAACATCATGCCGCGAGCGGAACGTGCCATGATCGCCACGCCTCACTATTTGGCCAGCAGTGTGGGAAGCGCAATCTTGCAGCAGGGAGGCAATGCATTCGATAGCGCAATCGCGATTAGCGCAGCGCTCGGTGTCGTTTACCCGCATATGACGGGAGTCGGTGGAGATGCCTTTTTCCTGATGTACGATGGATCCACGGGCATATATTCGGGCTTCAATGGCAGTGGCAAATCCGCACAGCTGGCGACGCCGGATGCTTATAAAGCCCAAGGCTTGCAGGAGATTCCGCAAAGAGGCGTTCTCAGCGCGATTACGGTGCCGGGCATGGTTGACGCCTGGTGGCAGGTATGGGAGAAATACGGCAAGCTGCCCTGGGAGCAGCTGCTGGAGCCGGCCATTGCCTATGCGGAGAACGGATTTCCGGTTTCGCGCAATCTGCTGCACTGGATGAAGAAGGACGAAGCCCTCATTCGGGCGTCGGAGCAGCTTAGCGCGCTGTATATCGCCGATGGCCAGCTGCTGAAGGAAGGGGACCGCCTCGTTCAGAGAGAGCTTGCAGAGACGCTTCGCCTTATTCAGCAGGATGGCCGGCGCGCTTTCTACGAAGGGGAGATCATGCGCTCCGTTACGGAGGCTGTTCAACGGGACGGCGGGCTGCTGCGTGAGGAAGACTTCCTGCAATATGCCGGAGAATGGGTGGAACCGCTCACTGCGATATACCGGGGGTACGAAATTTATCAGATGCCTCCGAACTCGCAAGGGTTCACTGCGCTAATGATGATGAATATGCTGGAAAACATAGAGGTCAGTGCGATTCCCAGAGCTTCGGCGAATTTTTATCATATCATGACGGAAGTGATTAAGAAGGCGTTCAAAGATCGCGATCAGTTTCTGACAGACCCCCGGTTCCGAGAAATACCTCTGGATAGGCTGCTGTCCAAGGAGTACGCCAGAGAGCTGTGGGAGGCGATACAGGCGGAGCCGCCCGTGGCTAGCGCACATTCGTCGCCGGCGATGGGGCAGGATACGGCATATGCGGCCGTGGTCGATGGAGAGGGGAACGCGGTCTCTTTCATTCAAAGCTTGTATTTCGACTTCGGCGCTGCCTACGTGCCCGGCTGCACGGGGATTATCCTGCAGAACCGTGGCACTTTCTTCTCGCTCGACCCGTCCTGCGCCAACGTGCTGGAGCCGATAAAAAGGTCGTTTCATACGCTGATGCCGGCGATCGTGAGCAGAGCGGGTAAGCCGCATATGCTGTTCGGCACGCAGGGCGGGGAAGGCCAGCCGCAGACGCAGCTGTCCATTCTGACAGGGGTGCTCGATTACGGCTTATCGATTCAGGAGGCGATATCGCTCCCCCGGTGGGTATACGGACGGACGTGGGGCGAAGACGGAGATGCGTTGAAGGTGGAGCAGCGCTTGGACGGCGAAGTCTATGCCCGCCTTAAGCAGTGGGGGCACCGGGTGGAGCTCGTGAGCCCTTGGGATGGCATGATGGGGCAGGCGCAGGGCATTGTCATCGATGAGAGCGGTTTGATGAGCGGCGCTGCTGATCCTCGGGGCGACGGGTCGGCGATAGGCTGGTAACGGGAAGGCGGAACGCGAGACGAGAAGTGAGGTGCGGTGCAGGATGGAAGCCTATGACATTTTACGAGAAATGGAGCGTCACAAGCAGGCGGTCGTGCTGGCGACCGTCATTCATGTAGAAGGCCACGCTTACCGCAAACAAGGAGCCATGATGCTGCTGATGACGGATGGAAGCATGTTCGGCAGCATATCGCCCGGCTGCTTGGAAGCCGATCTATCCGGGTACGCGCCTCTCGTGTGGGAGTCGAGCAAGCCGCAAATGGTGGAGTACGATATGCGGCCTGCGGACGATTTCGGCTGGGGAGAGACGATCGGTTGCGGCGGGCTCATTCGCATTCTGCTGGAGCCTGTGACCGGTGAGCTCCTGGTGCAGCTGCTTGCGATCAGAGCCGGTTTGGAGCGCGGGGAGGCTGTGCGCTTGAAGCGGGTATTCCGGAAGGGGTACTCCGATATTGTTTATAAGCTGTCCGGCGCCTATGAAGCAGCGGAAGAGGAGAGCGGACGGAAAATGCCGATTCCGGCGTACAGCCATCTCTTCTTGCCGAAGCCGAGACTGATCATCTTCGGTGCGAACCCGGACGCCGTGCCGCTTGCGGAGTTGGCTGCCGGCAGCGGATTTCGCGTGGTCGTGACGGATTGGCGGGATGCCTACTGTACGCCCGAACGATTCCCCGGGGCCGAGACGATCGCGGCTTTCCCGCAGGCATTGGTGCAGCAGCTGGCGCTGCGTCCCGACGATTATGTCGTTGTCATGAGTCATCAGTTCGATAAGGATGCGGATTTCGTCCGTGGAGTTCTGAATGGGCAGTTGCAGTATCTCGGCATTATGGGCTCGAGAGTACGTACCGAGAAGCTGCTGGATGGAGCGGAGCGCCCCCCTTGGCTCCATTATCCGGTCGGACTGAACATTGGCTCCGAGGGACCGGAGGAGAATGCTGTCAGCATCGTGGCGGAATTGATCCGCACGAAGCGCGGCATACGCACGGACGGAGCTTGGAACTCGCCGGTCGACCCTATGCGTGACGGTCCCAGCTGCCGGCCATGGTAGTAACGCTCACGAAGAGGAAGATCGTCGGCGTCTACTTGGCGGCCGGCTGCTCCCGCCGGATGGGGACGGCGAAGCAGTCGCTGGAGCTGGCCCCGGGCGTGCGGCTTGGCGGCGCCGCCCTCCTGCAGGCGCTCCATTCCGAGCTGTACGCCGTGATTGTGGTCGTGCGCGGGGACGACCCGCTAGATTGGCTGCCCGGGGCTGCCGAGACGCACGGGATGCTGGGGCGCTGCCGGCTCGTCGTTTGCCCGGATGCGGAGCAGGGGATGGCCCATTCGCTGCGCACAGGGATTAGGGAGGCTGCCGCGATGGGCGCTGAGGGCATCATGGTGCTGCTGGCCGATCAGCCGTTCATCGACGGTCCCATGCTGCTTGGGCTTACGCAAGCCTTCAGCCGATACGCGGAGCTTGACTATGTAGCCAGCGGGGACCGGGGTTTGCCGAAGCCACCGCTCATTATGGGACCCCGGATGTGGCCTGCTGCCGCAGCCTTGGAGGGTGATGTCGGAGCGCGAGCGCTCTTGCGTTCCTCGGAGTACTGCGGGCAGATCATTGAGGAGAAACAGCAACTGAAATTCATGGACGTAGACACCGTAGAACGGTATGAAGAGGCGAAGCGCATATATACGCACCTTTCCATGTAAATTTCAATAACATAAAGGAAACGAAAAGTGCATTATTACTAATGGTGCGCTATTTTTTTATACAAAAACACAAAGTAGTGTCAACTTAGTTGACTTAAAATTTGGAGATTGTTTATAGTTGATCTAATTTAATGGCGGATCATAATAGCAGCGCGCGTGAACATATTGTCTAAAGCTAAGGGGGTTCGGTTCATGTCAATTCCTTTGCACCAGCTGCCGGAGCAGCAGCCAGCCGTGTGGCAGCCGGTAAGCGTAGAGGAGGCCATGCAGTTGAAGCGCCAATGGGGGGATGCCTCCGTTCTGATCTCAGGCGGAACCTGGCTCCGCACGCGATGGGAGAGCGGTCTTGCCATGCTGCCGAAGCACTTGATCAGCTTGAGCCGTATTCCTGCGCTATCCGGATTAACGATTGACGCTTCAGGTCAACTTCATATAGGGCCGGCCCTTTGCTTGGCGGACTTGATGGAACATCCGCTGATAAGTCAGCGATGCGGAGTGCTTGTGCAAGCTTGTGCCGAGATCGCAGCTCCTTCGGTTCGCAATTTAGCCACCATTGGGGGCAATGTGATGACCCGGACAGGAGATCTGATTCCTGTTCTGCTCATTATGAATGCAGGGCTGGTCTGGTCGGATGGGTACAATGAACGCATGCTGCCGCTGAGGGAGTGGCTCGAAGTTCAGCAAGCTGCGAACAACGAGGTGCTAACGAAGATTGTTGTGCCGTCAGAGGAGGCGGATGATGTTCTTGACTCGGGGAGCTATGCGTTTTATTCCAAAGTGGGGCGTCGGGAGGCGTTCACTCCTTCTGTTGTCACGGTTGCCGGGAAGCTGCAGCTGGAGGGGGACGGTACGGTTACCGCTATAGCTCTAAGCGCAGGCGGAGGCAATGCGGTGCCGGCGAGATTCTTCGAGCTGGAGGAGGATATCGTCGGGAAGAGGCTAAGCAAAGCGGTTCTGAAGACGCTGCACAAAGGCGTGTCGGAGAGCTTCCAGGCGGTTGCCGACGACTATGCCGGCGCAGCCTACCGCAAGTTGACGGCGGCGAATCTCATCGTATCCGAATGCTATAAAGCTTGGCGAAAAGGGGGCGGAGCCGATGCTCCTCAATCGTGAGACGCATGCCGGCAAGTGGATCATCCGGCCTGACGGTGAAGATAAGGTAACCGGCAAGCTGCAATATTTGACGGATATGACGGCGCCGGGCATGCTGTACGGCAAAGTGCTGCGAAGCCGGCACGCCCATGCTTGGATTCTATCCATCGATGCGAGCAAGGCGAGACAGACTCCCGGCGTACGTGCTGTCATCACGGCGGAGGATGTGCCCGGCCTGAATCTGTTCGGGATTGCCTTCCCGCATCAGCCCGTGTTGTGTCAAGACCGGGTGCGGTATGTCGGGGATGCCGTGGCGGCTGTCGCCGCCGATACGAAAGACATTGCGGAATATGCGCTGAGCCTGATCGAGGTCGTCTATGAGCCGCTTCCCGTCGTCGATAATCCGGAGACGGCATTGGACGAAGGGACGGTGCTTCTTCACCCGGAGGGCAATCTGCTGCATCGAACTTCGCTGCAGCATGGCGAGGCTGAGCTCGCCTTCGCTGCATGTGCGCACATCGTGGAGGAGACGTACTATACGCCTAGACAAATGCACACGTACATGGAAACGGAAGGCGGCTTATTCATTCCGGAGAAGGACGGCAGACTGACGGTCTATTCGCCGACACAGCACGGCTATAAGGACCGGATGCAGCTTGCTCGCATTCTCGCTATGGAGGAGGAGCGGATTCGGGTGGTGTCCAGTCCGATCGGAGGATCTTTCGGCGGGAAGGATGAGCTGAATCTGCAGCCCTTCGGGGCTATCCTGGCGCTTCGGACCGGACTTCCGGTCCACATGCACAATTCCCGCGCCGAATCCGTCATCGCCGGCATCAAACGGCATCCGATGCGGATACGCATGAAGACAGGGACGGATGCGGATGGCCGGCTTGTCGCTCACCAGGTCAGCATCCTGGCGGATACGGGCGCTTATGCGACATTGGGCTGCGAGGTGTTGAATTTTGCTACGGAACATGCCATCGGTCCTTACCGAATTCCCCATGTGGATGTGCAGGGGACCAGTGTTTATACGAATAACGGCGTATCCGGGGAGTTCCGGGGCTTTGGCGGCAATCAGGTGATATTCGCTGTGGAGAGCCAAATCGAACGGCTGGCCGAGAAGCTCGGCATGGACGCTTGGGAGCTGCGCAGGCTGAACTTAAGGGCTCCTGACGATCCGGGACCGATGGGCCAGCAGATCGTCCAGACCGAAGGCGCCGCCCAAGTCTGGAGCAAGGTGCAGGAGTCGCCGTTATGGGCGAAGCGTGGCGCAGCGGGAGCGGGAGCAAGAGCAGGAGCAGGGGCGGCAGCGGATGCAGCGGATGCAGCAGCGGGCCCATGGATTCGGCGGGGCGTCGGCGCTTCGATGGTGATGCACGGCGCCGGGCTCGGGCTCGGCATCCCGGATCATTCGGGCGGGCGTCTCGAGCTGACGCCGGAGGGCAAGCTGCAGGCCTCCTTCGGCTTCGAGGAGTTCGGGCAAGGGCTATATGCAGCGCTGACGCTTATGCTGCAGGATTGCTTTGGCTGCGCCAAGGACGATATCTCCATCGTCATCGGCGATACCGACCGCGTGCCGAGCAGCGGTTCGAGCACGGCGTCGCGCGCCACCACCATGATGTGGCGCGCGCTGCAGCGGCTGAAGCCGCCGCTTATGCAGGCGCTGCTGACGCAGGCGGCTGCGCTTGCGGGCGTCGCCGCCGACGAGCTGACAACCGGCGCAGGCGGCATTCATCGCAAGGGCGATGAAGCGGGCGGACCGGTTGTGACGTACGCGCAGGTGGCGGCGGCAGCCGAAGCGGCAGCCACGCCGATCGCCGTGCAGACGGCGTTCGATTACCCGACGACGCCGGAGGGGCAGGTCGGGGCACATTATTTGTACACCTACGCCGCAGCGGTCGTGGAGGTGGAAGTCAATATGCTGACAGGGCGGGTGAAGGTGATCGCCACCGATCACGTGATTGCCGCCGGGCCTGTCATTAATCCGATGGGCTTCCTCGGCCAGATCGAGGGAGGCAGCGTGATGGCGCTCGGATTCACGCTGACCGAGGATGCCGTGATGCAGGAGAGTGCTTATGTGCGGCACAATCTGGATACGTATTTGATCCCTACGTTTCGGGACAGCCCGCATACGATTCGGGTGGATGCCATCGAAGAGCTGCCCGAAGGGGATACCTTCGGTCCGCGTGGAGTCGGCGAGATCGGCAGCGTCGGGCTGGCGCCGGCCATTACGGCAGCGGTCCGGCAGGCGGCCGGCATCTGGGTGAACCGGCTCCCGATCTCACCGGAACAGATCGTGCAATCCATCGATTGGCTGGAAGGGGTGGAGGCCATTGACTAATACAACGTATGTGCTGGCATGTTCCATTAACGGACAGGAGATCGCCATTCCGGTTCCTGCCTCCAAGCGGATGTCGGATATTTTGCGGGACGACCTGCGGCTGACCGGCACCAAAGTATCCTGCGAAATCGGACGATGCGGCTCCTGCATGGTGCTGCTAGACGGCAAGCCCGTTAACGCTTGCTTGCTGATGGCCTATCAGGCGGCCGGCAAGCAGGTGACGACTATTGAGGGGATATCAGGCGGAGATGAGCTGCATCCCGTTCAACGAGCGATGCTGGAGGAGGGCGGGCTGCAGTGCGGATATTGCACTGCCGGTATGGTCGTTACGTTAACGGCCTTATGGGAGAGCAATCCCGCCCCGACGAGGGCGGAGGCTGAACAGGCACTGTGCGGCAATTTGTGCAGGTGCACAGGGTATGAGGGGATTTTCCGGGCGGTGGAAAGATGCGGGTTATCGATGAAAAGAGAGCTATAGATGAGGCTGATGAGACTGATGAAGCTGCGTCTTCTGTGCTGGCGACCGGAGCGTTGCTTGGCAGCAGCGGGATCTGCGGGGGGGATCCCGGACCACGGTAAGGCTGCCTCTGCTTGGTTCGGGCATGCCAGGGTCATCTTGAGACTTGCTCCAAGCTCTATTGATGCGAGCGAAGGCACGTCCAAGACTCGTTTGGTTAAATGCTAACGGACACAGGAGCGCTTATTCGCGGAATAATCGCTGTTTGAAGATTCTAACGGACACCAGTAACGCTATTTGCCTATTTCAGATCCAATTTCACTCTGAAATCGCCAAATAAGGTCTCTGGTGTCCGTTAGGTTTGAAACAATGCGGTCATCAGGAGGATAACGGCCGTTGTGTCCGTTAGAATTACTTGGTAACCGAGTGGACGTACGAGCACAATAGGTTGTTTGATGAGGAAGAAGAAAAGCACCCGCTAAGGCGGGTGCTTTTCCATTCGCCGTGCTTTATTTCGCAAGGCACCGCTGCTGCAAGCTACGCAGAGCCGGAGGCCGTTAGTCCCTCGAGGGCAATATTCCGCCTATGAAGCTCTTGCCGGAGCAGGTCCACGAAGGCTTGTTCCAGCTGTAGATCCATAGCCGATAAGTAAGCATCGATAAGACCCTGACGGCTCAATGTTTGTAGCAACTTCCTCCTACCTCTTTCGCGTTATTTTCGTTTGCGGCTATTTTTGACCAAGGTCATTCGGCGTGAATGGCGCAGCCAGGAGTAGTACGTTCTAAGATCGCGCAGCTCCATCGTTTGCGACATGAGGCCGAGGAAGGTGACGACGATCATTTTATGTAAGGGGTTGCCTAGCAGGTCCGTCTCCGACTCGTCGAGCGGGAACTGGGCGACAAACAGCATATCGTCATCGACCACATAGACATCCTCTTCGTTTCTATAGTAAGAAGCGATTTGGCCGTTCTTAAGCTTCTCCCACAGAAGGGCGCAGATCTCCTCCAGCGTGGAGGTCTCGCTGCCTATACGGGCGCAGTACCGGGCGTGCGCATGGCGAGTGATAACGATGTCGACGATCTTCTTATCGGCAAGTTGAATATAGTAGGGATCGTAGGTATTCCATCGGTTCATTGTTTTGTCTTTCATACCCCGAACGCCTCCGATTCCTGGGGAGTAGATACGAAATGAATTACCATATATATACGAATTATCATATTATTTGAGCAGCTTGATCACACCGTAAAAATAAAGCGATTGAACGCAAACTTTTTGCATGGAGATGCAAGGGATTTGCATAAACGTGCAAAAGAAAGTACGCTGAAACGAAAAAAAGATTGCATAACAGCCAAAAGCTGGTTATACAATCTTCTTTCCATTTGGTAAAATAAGACAAAGACATTAAAACCAGTTGCAAATGGGCTCTGTTTGTTTCTTCTCTCTGTTTGTAAAGGTTTTCAAGACCGCGTTGGATTCTTCTTTGGAAAGTGCGCCAGCCGCAGTTGCCAGAGAATTCCCGGCTTGAACCAATTCCAAATTTTTGAGCGTGTGAACAACATTTTGCAGCTTGGAACCTAGTTGGATTGTCAGCATGATAAGACTCCCTTCAACAAATTTTTACTACTAGACTATTATACCAAATGTTTGGAGGACAGAATGCATGTATGCTAGAAAAATATTTTTATTTGGTTTTTTTGTCGTTATTTTTTTAATTGTGCAAATTTGGTGTTCTTACCTGACCTTTCATACGCCGTATATTGGAATCAACGTAAATTTAAATAAAGACGGGCAATGGGAAATCATAGGCGCTCATTCGCAGAGTGTAAGCGAGAAATTGGGTTTGGCTGTAGGTGACATTGTCAAGCTGGTTGATGGCAAGCCTCCGGAGGAGTCCGAGTATGTGATCAAATGGGGTGCTGTCGAACAGGCAAATCAGATCCTGATCTCCCGGGACGGCGTAGATCTGGAATATGCCATTTTCAAAAATAGCACAACGCTGTATGACATGATTCCGTTAGCAGAGGAATTCGTTTGTCTCTTATTGGCTTGTTTGCTTCTGTTGAGGCTCAGGCACTCCCCGTCGGCCAAATTACTTTCTGTCGTTTTTTTTACGATGGCCGCTATTTATATGAGCCTGGGGGCATCCATAAGGGGCGATGTTCTAGGTAAGATTGTCATATCCACTTTTATGATGATATTGCCTTTTGTGTTCTTGCATTTCATCATCACCTTTTTTCAAGAAAAAGGAGAAATACAAATCGGTACAACGTATTTCAAATATATTTATGCCGGCTTACTTGCTGTAGCGTTGTGCAGGGGGCTATACTTATTGCCCTCCATGATCAATCTATATCATCTTGACGGGATTGTTACGTTAAGCGCTTTTATCATCGGCTTCTTGATAAGTCTATGTGTGATTGCCTTTATGTATTTGAAGGTTCGCAATCAACAAACTTATTTGTCCAGCATAGTGAAAAGCGTTTGTTTTTCATTATTTATATCGATATTTCCGATTATCTGTCTTTCTTTTCTACCGAAATTGCTGCTTGATATCTGGGTCATCGATGCAATCTATACAAGTTGGACGATCATTTTGTTTCCTATCTCGTTTATCTACTTAATTGCTTCGAATCAGCTATATGACATCGGATTGGTTATACGGCGATTTATTTTCGCCGGGTTGGTGTCGTTTATTCCGGTCAGTCTTTTTACAGGGATGTATGCTTTTTTGTTTAGCCATGAAGTTAATCAGAAGCAAATCCTATTTGTTTTCGTTGGATCTATTATTCTTGTGTCTCTATTGCTCTACGCAGCCGAATACTGGACCACACGGCTCGAGCCGTTCCTGTTCCCGAGGAAGCACGTCCTGCAATCCGCTTTGAAGAAGATTTCGAAGAATCTGGGCGCTATCTCCACGCTGAGAGAGTTGAAGGATATTATTCTTGTGGACATTGTGAATACGCTGCAAGTCTTAGGAGGCGTCATCGTTTTCCAACATAAGGATGAAATCGAAATTATCGCGCATGGTGAAGTGGATACGCTTGAAATCGAGCGGCTAGTCCGGGAGTCCGCGCTGCTTCATCATCCCGACTATACAAGTATAGAGATGACGGGGCATGAGGCATATACCGGCTATCTCATCATGTCGAGGAAAAAAACGAATATGCGAATTTCCAAGGAGGAGAAACAGTGGCTCCAGCTCATCACTTCTTATTTGGAAATCAGCCTGGAAAATGTGCATTTGATTCGCAAACTAACCTCCAATTTGCAGCATGTTGCCGCGCAGCTCCCTAACGAATCGACCGCGCAGGACATTCAGTGGTTTCGGAAGGTGATGTTCGAGCTGCAGGAAGAGGAGCGGGTTCGAATTGCCAATGATTTGCACGATACGACGATGCAGGACCTCTTTTTCCTGAAAAGAAGAATTTCTTCGATTTCTGAGAAGGGCACCTTGGACAAATCAGACCTCGATCAGCTCCATAATATGAACAATTTCGTAGATATGATCAATGCCAGTCTGCGCCAAAGCTGTTTTGAGCTTAATCCGCATTTGCTGAAGGAGCTTGGGCTCATACAGACGCTGCGAATGTATATAGAGAAGGAAGCGTATACGGCACCGTTCGATCTTGTGTTTGAAACGCAGGATGCAGCTAGGATTGAACATGTAGATTTACCGACGAAGCGGCATATTTTCCGAATCGTACAGGAGCTTTTGAATAATGCCAAGAAGCATTCGCAATCGGAGAAAGTTCAGTTTTCAATCGACGAAGCCGGTCAACATTTCTTCCTGAACTATGAGGATGACGGTGTCGGTTTTACCTACAAGGAAGGTTCCCAGAAGGAGATCGGCGCATCAGGAATGGGGATTGAACAAATGAGGAGCAGAATTATCCATATCGGCGGGCACATCGATATTCAATCAACGATAGGGCAAGGGACGCGCATCAAGATGTGGATTCCGATCGAGGAGGTTATCACTGCATGAGCAATGTCGTCCAACGTCATCAGCCCGGATTCAATACTACAAGAGATGAGTGAGAACTCAGACAGAAGCGGAGCGAACCACCTTGAAGCAGAGTATAAATGAACATATGATTCGCTTGGTTGATGAGTACATAGATGTCATGTCTTTGAATGAGCTATTGAAATCTTTCATTGCCGACAAGGCGGAAGAGAACGGCGCATGGGCCAAGGTTACGCTCTGCACCCATTACATGCTGGGCGGGAATTCGCCGCAGATTGACCGGTACGCGGCTTTGGCGGAGCTGGCCAATTTGATACTGGACATCGTCGACGACCTGCAGGATCAGGATCAAGAGGACAAGCCATGGATGCGAGTCTCGCAAGCCGAGGCGCTGAATGCCGTGCTGGCGCTGCTGATGGGCTTTTTCGGCGAAATGGGACATCTGCAGGTCAAGCCGGAACGGCTTGTTGAGGTGACGAGGGCGATAGGCCGATCGATCAACGGGCAGCACAAGGATGTCGTCAATGCCGCTGATTCGGCTGACGACTATATGAAGATGACGCAGGAGAAGTCCGGCTCGCTGTTCCGCTTGGCGTGCCTCATGGGGCACATGACGCTCGAATGCCCGCAGGATACGGTTAGCCAGCTGAACGATTTGGCGGATTGCATCGGACTGATCCATCAGATTCAGAACGATATGCGCGATCTCCTGCGCTACGATAAGAAGAACGATCTATATGCGAAGAAGCGCACGCTCCCCATCCTGTATCTGCTGCAGGTGGAGGACGAGACGTTCCGCTCCTTCCAGGATTACTACGACGGCCGCATCACGGTCCATGAGCTGCTGCACGATGAAGAGGCGTTCGTCCGGCTGATCCAAAACTCCGGCTGTCTGGAGTACGGACAAGTGGTGCAGTCGGTCTGCGTGCAGAAGGCCCAGGAACTATATGAGGGGCTCGCAGCGGTCTCTCCCTGGAAGGAAAGGTTCAGGGAAGTGACGTTTGGCGCTTATCTCGAAGAAGCAACTCCATAAAATAGTCACATGGAACGAAAAAATGTTGAATGTTCAGGGCGGCGGTTGTTTGATAAGATGAAGGGAAAACACGCAGGAGGCCTGATGCCCTTGTTTCGAATTCTCATCGTAGATGACGAGCACATCGAGCGGGAAGGGATCAAGCGGCTCATTCACAAATACAAGCTGCCCTTGAACGTGCTGGAAGCGGAGAACGGCGAGGAAGCGCTGGATATTCTAGCATCCCGGCCTATTGATATTTTGTTCACGGATATTAAAATGCCTTTCATGGACGGGCTGGAGCTGTGCAGAAGGGCACGGGAGCTGTATCCTGATCTGCACATGATGATTTTCAGCGCATACGGCGAGTTCGAGTACGCCCAGAAGGCGATTCATTACCATATCTTCTCGTATCTGCTCAAGCCGGTCGATGTGAGTGATTTCATCCGCGAATTCAACCGGGTTATCGAGCTTTGCGAGAAAGACCAGGAGCAGGAGAAGGAGCAGCTCTTGTTGGAGCTGATTCAGAGCTCATATCGCCAGGAGAGCTGGCTGACCGAGAAGCTCGCGCTGTCCGGGATCGATATGCGTCATACAGCCGTGCAGATGCTGCTGGTGGATTTCACGCAGCCCGTCTTCGATGCCGAGCATGATGAACTGCCGGCACAGGTGAAAGCGGCGATAGCGACGCCTTTTCACTATGTGAATTTGAATGAGCATCAAAGCTTGTTCTTTTTCCTGCATGACCGTGGACTTTGCAAGGAGCAGTTGGAGCCTGTCGGGCTCAAGCTTAAGGAGTGCCTTCATACTCATCGCGGAGGGATGTTCACCTTGGTCGCGGGACGCCTGACAGAGGCGGAGGGTGATCTTGCACAGGAGTTCAAGGTGATGGAGAACGTGCTCGAATACAAGTTCTTCTACCAAGAAAGCACGGTGCTGTATACCGACGAGAGTCAAGGGAAAGAAGATTTGACGGACGTGATTCCGAAGCTGATGGAGACCGTGTATTGGCATCTGGAGATGAAGGATCTCTTCGGCTTCCGGAAGGGCGTGGAGCTGTTCTTTAAGACGATTGACGGGAGCGGGCAGCACTCCGCCATCTATATTAAATATATGTGCATCGAGCTAGCCAAGAAAATATGGGAAAAGGCTGAGAAGCATGATCATCCGGCGTTCAAATCGGTTGTAGAAACTATTTTCGGCAGTAAATCGTTAACGGCATTAAAGGAGCAGGTCCACGCCGTCATGGCATTGCTCGGCAGCGATCAGGAGGGGCACGGTCCGGAACACGGCAAGAAGGTGATCAAGGATATTGTGAAGCTCATTGAGGACAACTATATGTCGGATATCAGCTTGAAATGGATCGCAGACCGGGTATTCCTCACCCAGACCTACTTGAGCTATTTGTTCCATAAGGAAGTGGGCCAGACGATTGTGAAATACATTACGCTGGTTCGCATGCAAAAGGCGGAGGAGCTGCTGCGGAGCACGAATCTGACCGTTGCCGATATCAGCCAGCAGGTGGGCTTCATGAACACTTCCTACTTCTGCAAAACGTTCAAGCATTATCGCGGCTGCAGCCCCGCTAAATTCCGAGAGATGACCGGCTGATATGAAACGATTCCTAGCCTACTTCCAGAACCTGAGGTTCAAGCAGAAGCTGTTCATCTCCTATATGATCGTTTCCATTATTCCCGTGCTTGTCTTGGGGCTGTTCTCTTATCATCAAGCGAGCAGCTTGCTGCAGCAGCAGGCCAGGCAAAACCTCGACGGCGCGATCAGCCAGATTGCCGAGACGATCAACTACCGGGCGAAACAGCATGAGGCCATCATCAATTCGATCACGCAAAACGTGGTGTTCAAACGGATCTTCATCGCGGGCGAGGGCAATTTCCCGGACTTGTACCGGGATTACGTGGATCCGTTCTTCAGCAATATTTTGGATTTCAATTCGGATATTTTGCAAATTTCCGTGTTCACGGACAACCAGTCGCTTCTGCGCGGCGAGTATATACTGCCGATTGGCTTGACGGCCGATTTGGAGTGGGCGGGCCGGGACGCGAAGACGAAGGGGACGCAGTGGCATATCAAAAACGGCAAGGTATTCGCCATCCGGCCCTTCGTCGGCGATGATGAAGCGGGCGACGTGAGGCCGTCTTCCGTGTTGTTTCTGAGCATCGATGGGGACAGCATCTTTCAGGATTTGGATGATATTCATGCGGGAGCTTACGGCATATTCATTTTGGACCGGGAAGGAACACCGATCCTATCCAGACATATCGGTATGGCGGCAAATATTCCGCAGACAGCGCTGCGCTCGCTGGAGGGCGGGGAGAAGATCGGCACGCTAACCAGCAATCGGACTGAGTATATGTATATTGCAGAGGCAATGCCGGAGACCGGCTGGAAGCTCGTCTACGTGACGCCGAAGAACGGGATTGCGGTCAATGCCAAGAGCATCGTCAGCGCTACGCTGCTGATCATGGCGGTCTGTCTGGCCGTGCTGCTGCTCATTATTTGGATGTTCTCCAATACGTTCGTGAAACGGATTATCAGGCTGAATAAGAAGATGATGATTGTCGAGAACGGGAATTTGAAGATCGATGTGTCGAGCGGCTCCAAGGATGAGATCGGGCAGCTGACGAACCGCTTCGGTCAGATGCTGACGAATATCAACACGCTGATCGAAGAAGTGTACCAAAGCAAAATCACACAGAAGGAAGCGGAGTTGAAGGCGCTGCAGACGCAGATTAACCCGCATTTTCTGTACAACACGCTATCCATCATTAACTGGAAGGCGCTCGAAATCGATGCCATGGAGATCAGCCAGATCACGAATACGGTATCCCGGTTTTACCGGACGGTGTTGAATAAAGGCAGAAATTTCATTCCCGTTAAGAACGAGCTGGATAACGCCAAGGATTACATGCACATCCAAAGCATTATGCATAACTTCAATTTCGACTTTCACTACGAGGTCGATGAGGAGCTGCTGCGCTACGATATGATTAATCTGGTCTTCCAGCCCATTCTCGAGAATGCGCTGGAGCACGGCATCGATAAGCTGCGCAAAGGCGAGGGCAGAGGCCGCATCGTGCTGCGGGGGTACCGGGACGGCGAGGACCTTACCTTCACCATTGAGGACAACGGTCCCGGAATGAGTCCGGAGCTGGCCGAAGAGGTGCTGCGCATGGAGACCGCCGGCTATGGGCTGCGGAATGTGCATGACCGCATCCAGATCCGTTTCGGCCAGGGGTACGGGGTGCGCATTCATAGCGAACCGGGCCGAGGGACGAAGGTTAGCTTGACGTTTCCTATCTATAGAGCGGAGACACCGCAATAAAATGATTGTTGCCGGCGCTTGGGCGCCGGTTTTTTTGTTGTCCCCGTGTTGGCATCAACATCCATAAGAAAGTGTCACATATCGAAAAAATGTTGGATTTAGGGGGCGAACGGCGTTTGCTAGAATTGGATTTAGAAGCAGAAGGAGATGTCCAACGAAAGGAGGGGAACGATGTGGGAGATTCCAAAACGCCGCTGATCAAGCTGATTCGCAGGGACAGATGGCTGCTGCTCATGTTTCTGCCGGTGTTTCTGTACTATTTGATATTCTGCTACCTGCCCATGCCGGGCATTCTGATTGCTTTCAAAAACTTTACGCCCGGACATGGCATATTCGGAGGGGAATGGGTAGGCCTGAAGTGGCTGAACCAGTTCGTGCATTCCCGATATTTCTGGCGGCTGCTGCGTAACACATTCCTGCTGGCCTTCTACCCGCTGGTGATCGGCTTCTCGATCCCGATTGTGTTCGCGATATGCGTCGTAGAACTCAGGAACCGTGTGTTCAAAAGCTTCGCCCAGACGGTCACCTACTTGCCGCACTTCATATCCACTGTCGTCATCGCCGGGATGATCATTAATTTCTTGTCTCCGACGGACGGCATCGTGAACACGCTGCTGAGTTCGATGGGGATGGAGAAAATCAACTTCATGATGGCGCCCGAATGGTTTCGCACGATTTTCACGGCGTCGGGAATTTGGCAAAGCTTCGGCTTCTCCTCGATCATTTATATCGCAGCGATTATGGGGATCGATCAGGAGATGTACGATTCCGGCAAAATCGACGGGGTCAACAAGTTCCAAGAAGTGTGGCATCTGACGCTGCCGAGCTTGAAGCCGACGATCGTCATCCTGCTGCTGCTCTCCATTGGCGGTATCATGAGCGTAAATTTCGAGAAGGTGTATCTGCTGTACAACGGAGCCACGTACGAAACCGCCGACGTCATCTCTACTTACGTGTACCGGCAAGGGATCGAGTCGCAGAACTTCGGATTCGCCACGGCGGTGGGGCTGTTCAATTCGGTTATCAGTTTCATCTTAGTGTATGCCGCTAATCGGGCGAGCCGCCGGGTAAACGATATGTCGCTGTGGTAGCGGGATCGAGAGAAGAGAGAGGAGGGGGGCCTTATGGTGAAACCGTGGACGGATCGAAGCTTCTACGTGCTTGTGTACAGCGTGGTCATCATCGCGGTTGTGGTGACGCTGTATCCTTTCGTGTACGTGGTCAGCATCTCTATGAGCTCGGTGGAGGCGATCGACAACAAGCTGGTCACGCTGTTTCCGGTTGATTTGAATTTCGACGGTTACAAAATGGTGATGGGGTATTCGGAGCTCTGGCGTTCCTACTATAATACGGTCTGGTATACGGTGGTAGGTACCGTGTTCAATCTGGTGGCTACTTGCTTGGCGGCGTATCCGCTGTCAAGAAAGCATTTCTTCTTGCGCAGAAAGCTTAATTTCTACATTGCCTTTACGATGTATTTCTCCGGGGGGCTGATTCCCCTCTACATGATCATCACGGAGCTGGGTTTATACAACACGAGATGGGCGATGATTCTGCCGGTGCTGGTGAGCACGTTCAACGTGATGATCCTGCGATCGGCGTTCGAGAATATCCCGAATGAGATTTTTGAAAGCGCTACGATGGACGGGGCCAGAGATTTTACGCTCCTGTTCCGGATCGCCGTGCCGCTCACCAAACCGACGTTGGCCGTTCTGACCTTGTATTATGCGGTCGCTCATTGGAATGACTTCTTTAATGCCCTGCTGTATTTGGGAAAAGCGGAGCTGCAGCCGCTGCAAATTTTCCTGCGCAGGGTGCTCATTATGGCATCGCCGGAAATTATGCAGAAAATGGGCGGAGAGACAGCCGCTAAGGCGCTGGCCGTGTCAACGCTGCAGGTCCGGTATGTCTCGATTGTCGTCAGTATTTTACCGATTATTACGATTTATCCGTTCATTCAGAAATATTTCGTACGCGGCATTACATTGGGGGCCGTCAAAGGTTGAGAAGATTCGTTCACCATCAGGGGGAGGGTATGAATATGAAAAAAACGCTAAAAACAACGGCAAGCGTATCACTGATTGCGGCACTGTTCACGCTGGTGGCGGCGGCCTGCACGAGTGGAGGAGGTACGGGCACTCAAGGGGCCGTCTCTACCGGAACGGGAGGTTCGAGTACGGCTGCACCCGCTGCGCCATCAGGCTTCAATTATACGGGGAAGGGGCCGATCACCGATAAAACGGCTGCACTCAGCATACTGGCCACCAATGCCTGGACGAACAATGTGGACTTGAACCAGGCGCCTATCGTGCAAGAGATCAGTAAGCGTGCCGGAATAACCGTCAACTGGGAGCTGCTGCCACCGTCCACATATCAGGACGCGATCTCTCCGCGTTTGGCAGCGGGAGCCGATCTGCCGGATATCATCTACCAGCTGGATCAGGATCAAACGATGAAAAACATTCAAGGCGGCCTGTTCAAACCGCTGAACGATTACATCGAGAAGTACGGCGTCAATATTAAAAAATTGTTCGAGAAGTACCCTGCCCTGAAGGCGAGTTTGACGACGCCGGACGGGAAGATCTATTATCTGCCGCAGCTGGCCGTCACCAAAAACTATATGCCCACCTTCATGGTGAATGTGAGATGGCTGGAGAAGCTGGGCTTGCAGGAGCCGGCTACACTCGATGAGTTTACCGACATGCTGCGCAAATTTAAGTCCGGCGACCCGAACGGCAATGGCAAGGCGGACGAGATACCTTTCTCCGTGGCGGGAGGCCAGCTGGCGAATGCGTTCGGCCCGGTCTTCGGGCTGGATCTGGCCAACAATTTCTATGCGGATAAAGACGGGAAAGTTCATTATTCCTATTACGAACCGAATTATAAGGAGTATCTCACTTATTTGAACGGACTGTACAAGGAGGGGCTTCTGGAGTCGGATTTCGCGAGTGTGACCGCCGATCAAATTACGTCGAAGTTCTCCCAGAATATAACGGGAGCAACCTTCAACTTCAGCTGGTACACATCGATGGTGTACAGCAAGCTGTTCAAGGATTACGATCCGGCCAAACCGCTGATTAAAGGCATTGCGCCTTTCAAAGGGCCGCATGGGGATCCCTATTATGTAGGCCGTAACCCGATTACCGGTATTTTTGGCGTCTCCAAGAATGCCAAGGATCCGGAGCTGGCGTTCAAATTCTTGGATTACGCGAGCAGTGAGGAAGCGAAGGAAGTCTACGTATGGGGACTTCAGGGGCAGACGTATGAGGTCGTTGACGGTAAGAAGCAGTTCACCGAGAAAGGCAAGGACAACGACTTCATTCAGAAGTTCGGCATCAATCCGGTCAACCTGCCGATCGAGCAGTCGGTCGAAGCAACCGATGTGCTGGTAGCTCCGTGGCATGCCAAGATCGATAAGGAGATGGAGAAATATATCAAGGCTCCGTTCCCATTCGTCTATGCCCTGCCGGCGGAAGCCAGCACCGAGAACACCGTCATGCCTGATATCACAACGTATGTCAATGAGATGAATATCAAGTTCATCACGGGCAAGGAGAGTCTGGATAAGTTCGACAGCTACATCAAGACATTGAAAAGCATGGGTGTCGAAGATGTGGTCAAAGGCAGACAGGCGCAGTACGACCGTTATCTGGCCGCCGGCAAGAAATAAAGAAAGAATAAACACAGCGGCCATTATGCGCCTGCTGTGTTTATCCGTATATGAAGGTGCGGGGAAAAATGGAGCGGCGGCGGAGCGCTTTTTATCGTAAAATAAGGGGAAAGCGATTTCAGACACAGGGGAGCGGCAGCGGATGAGAAGGAGTTTGTATGTAGGGTTGGTCGTACTGTTTGCCGTCGGGCTCGCATTCGCTGTCCGCTACGGCATGCAAGAGGATGAGGGGACAGGCGGCGCAAGTCAGCAGCCGGTGACAACGGCCCTGCAGCCGGCGACGCTCAAGCTGTTATTCCCCTTGGAAGAGCCCGCCGCTCAGAAGGAAGTTCTTCAAGCTGTGGAGGCTAAGCTGGCTAAGGACGGACTGCCGATTAAGCTGGATATTACCTACATCCCTTATGACCAGTATTGGAATAAAGTCTGGTTAATTGCCGCCAGCGGCGAATCGTATGACATCGCTTTATCGGCTTATTCGAATATAGCGGACTATGTGTCCAAAAAGGTGCTTGCCCCGTTGGATACGGCACTCCGCGACCATGGCCAGGCCATTGTTGAGAGTACGCCGGACTATGCTTTCCAAGGGGTCACGATTGGCGGCCAGATCTACGGGATTCCCCGCGTCATGCCGATATCGGAGTTTCAGAGCTTCGTGCAAATCCGGGGGGATTTGCGGAAGAAATACGGTCTGCCCGAAATTAAAACCGTCGCGGATATGGACTTATATTTGGAGACGATGCATAAGTACGAGCCGGCGATAACGCCTTATTTCTATGATACAGGACGGTTCCTGCTCCGGGAGTATGGCGATGTGGCGTTCTTGGCCGGCGGCTATCTGAACGCACCGGTATACATCGATCCGGCCGATCCCCAGTTGAGGGTGAGGAACACGTACGAATCGGACTTTTTCCGCAGTATCATGCAGAAGATGCACGAGTGGCAGGACAAAGGGTACGTGCCGTACGGCCCCTCCGACACCTCGCGGTACCCGGATCCGGAGCTTGCCTTCAACTCGGGGAAGGTCGCCGCCACTTGGAGCGTGGTGCTGAAGCAGACGGAACGGATCGATGCTTTCAAGGCGATGAACCCCGACGGGGAGCTGGAGAACGTGTATCTGCACCCGGAGAAACCGAAATATTTGTTCACGGGGGCGGATAATATTTTGTCCGTGTTTTCAACGAGCCAGCATGTGAACGAATCCGTCGCATTCCTCAATTGGCTGAGGAGCAGTCAGGAGAATTACGATCTTTTTACATATGGGATCAAGGATGTGAACTATACATTGACGCCGGACGGCGCGATCGATTATGACGGTATCCCGCCTGAGAAGCAGTACATGCCGATCAGCTGGACCTGGAACGATATTCGCTATGTCCGCTTCAGCAAATATATTTCTCCTGCTTACAGGGGAGAGCTGCGCAATTGGGATAAGGAGGCGACGGCTTCGCCGACCTTGGGCTTCGTGCCGGATCTGTCTCCGATCAAATCGGAAATTGCCCAGCTCAATGTGATTATTACCGAGTATTTGCCGCTGCTCTATGACGCGAAGGGAGATTGGGCGGCTACGATGGGGAGTTTCAGGGTGAAGCTGAAGGATGCAGGCATTAATCATGTGATAGCGGAGATTCAGAAACAATTCGATAGTTTTAGAGCCGCGAGAAAGGATGTTAGATCATGATCATTATAGTAGCTGCGGACGGGAGCGGGGATTATACCCGTATTCAGGATGCGATCGATCGTGCTGAGGCGGTTGGGAGCGCGAGCGGGGAGATAGGTGCGAGGGTAGGGGCGAATGTGACGACCGGGATGGGAACCGTTGGAAGGATAGATGCAAGGGTTGCGCAAGAGGTGATGGCAGGGACGGATGAAAAAACCGAGATGGGGACAATTGGAAACACTGATGTGAGAATGGAGATGGAGGCGAAGGAAGGGGCAAGGAAGGGGCATACCGTTATCTATGTCCGGAGCGGCGTATATAAAGAGAAGCTGCGGATTACGAAGCCGGGCATTTCGGTAATCGGGGAGTCAGCGGAGACAACGATCGTCACGTATGACGACTATGCCAAGAAGCTTTTCCCCAATGGAGAGCCGTATCATACCTTCAATTCTTACACGGCCTTCGTCGGTGCGGATGATGTGACCATTGAGCATTTGACTATCGAGAATACAGCAGGCCGAGGGGAAGATGTCGGACAAGCGCTGGCCGCTTATGCGGACGGGGATCGCGTCGTCTTCCGGGATTGCCGGTTCCTTGGGCATCAGGATACGCTGTTTACCGGTCCTTTGCCGCCGAAGCCGAGAGACCGCTCTACTTTCGGGGGGCCGCGGGAAGGCGTACCGCCGCGCCCTGTTCGGCAATACTATGAGCGATGCTATATTCGGGGCGATGTAGATTTTATTTTCGGCTCCGCGACGGCCGTGTTTCAAGATTGCGAGATCGAATCTGCCGGCAAAGGCTGGGTGACGGCCGCATCCACGCCGGAGGAGGTGGCGTACGGTTATGTGTTCGTCCGCTGCAAGCTGACAGGGGAAGCTCCGGCGGAATCCGTCGGGCTTGGGCGGCCGTGGCGGAATTATGCGAAGACCGCTTTCTTGCGCTGCTGGCTTGGACCGCATATTAAGAGGGAAGGCTGGGACCCGTGGAACGAGCGGGAGTGCGTAGCGACTATCGTATACGCCGAGTACGGAAATAGCGGGCCCGGAGCGGATACCGACTGCCGGGTGGAGTGGTCGAAGCAGCTCTCGGAAGAGGAAGCTGCCGCATATGACGTTAATCGCATTCTGGCGGGGCAGGATGGATGGAGTCCGATTGAAGCTGGAATTGGGAATATAGGAGTAGGTGAGAGAATAGATACGAAGGAGAAGGGACCGGAGGACCAGCCGGTCAAGCTATACCTGGCGGGAGACTCTACAATGTCTAACTACAAGTCATCCTTTTATCCACGTATGGGGTGGGGGCAGGTGTTGGATCGATGGTTTGGAAGCGGGGCTGTGGTTTGCAATGCGGCTGCTTCCGGCCGAAGTTCCAAAAGCTATATCACAGAAGGGCGCTTAAACGTCATTTGGAGCAAGATTCGTCCAGGTGACTATCTCTTCATCCAGTTTGGACATAACGATCAGAAAGAGGATGAAAAAAGATATACGGAACCGTATACGACCTATTTGGATCACCTGCGTCGGTATGTGGAAGGTGCACGGTCAAGAGGCGCCTTACCGGTACTCATCACTCCCGTGCAGCGGCGCAGCTTCGATGAGCAGGGCAGTCTCGCCGATACGCACGGGGAGTATCCCTCTGCAGTCAGGCGGTTAGCCGCGGAGCTGGAAGTTCCGCTCATCGACCTCGCTGAGAAGAGCAAAAGGCTCTTCGAGTCGCTGGGCGCAGAGCGGACCAAAGCACTACTCCTCTGGCTGCAGCCCGGGGAGCACCCGAATTATCCGGACGGTGTGACGGATGATACGCACTTCTCGGAAGCAGGCGCGACAGAGATCGCCCGCTTGGTGGTTGAAGGGATCAAGGAGCTGGGCCTGCCGCTGGCGAGGCTGCTCCGGGAGTAAAAGGAAGCCGATTGATTTCATCGCGTGAGCGGTGGGGTTGATCGGCTTTTTGGGGTGGTGCAGCGGGGAGAAGCTGCATGAGTTGGGATGCATTGACGGGTGGGCGTCAATGGTGGGGCGCGGAAGCAAGCGTGGATAGAGGAGCCCAGAAGCGAGCGTCGGCAGAGGAACCCGGAAGCAATTAGCGATGGCGTAGTCTGAAAGCCGCCGCCGGTGGCAGGGGGACAACAGGAATTCCTCCCGTTATTCCGGGGGGAATGAGGCACAAATGGGTGTATAACTGGAAAAGCTCCAGTTATTTTGCGTTTGATTTGCTCTTCTCCCAAGGAAATTCAAAATTTAACGGGAGAAATTCCATGTAAATATGCAGGAAGCCGGGGGGCGAGTCGAAATAACGGGAAGAATTCCTGTTATAGGGGACGAGTACTAGGCGTAGGTGCATGGATATTGGGAGAATGCGAGTAAAGATGCGTGGGTGCAGTGGATATTGGGAGAATGCGAGTGTAGATGCGTGGGTGCAGTGGATATTGGGGAATGCGAGTATAGATGCGTGTGTGCAGTGGGTATTGGGGGATGCAAGTGTAGATACGTAGGTGCAGTGGATATTGAGGCGATGTAGATGCACGACGGTACAGTGGATACCGATCAGATACTGGGTGATGCGAGTATAGATACGGGACGGTGCAATGGATTCAGGTGGCGATGCGAGTGGAAATGTGATAGGGGCAGAGTGACGTGCGGCGAGGTAGTTGGAGTAGATTAGATTTGATTAGATTTGATTTGCTTTGAGTAGATTTGGGGTAAAGGCATAGGTCTGGCAAGCAGTGCTTAGACGTTAACGAGCTATTGACAATCATTCTCGATATGATTAAAATAAAACCTATATTATAATAATTATAAATAAGGAATTATTATTTCTCATAGCGGAGGAGAATGTAAATGGCATCAGATAACCATCGTACACACAACTACATCACAACCAACCAAGGCGCCCCCGTCGGCGACAACCAGAACTCACGGACGGCAGGTCAGCACGGTCCTACATTATTAGAAGACTACCATCTGCTAGAGAAGATGGCTCATTTCGACCGGGAGCGAATTCCGGAACGCGTCGTCCATGCGCGCGGTGCTGGAGCTTTCGGCACATTTAAAGTAGAGAAAGCGATGAACCGCTACACGAAAGCCGCCTTCCTCGGCGAAGAAGGTAAAGAAACGCCGGTGTTCGTCCGCTTCTCGACCGTCATCCACGGTCAGGGCTCGCCGGAGACGGCGCGCGACCCTCGCGGCTTCGCGGTTAAGTTTTATACGGAAGAAGGCAATTATGATCTGGTCGGCAACCATCTTCCGGTATTTTTCATCCGTGATGCTATGAAGTTCCCGGACATGGTGCACTCCTTGAAGCCGGCGCCGGATACGAATGTGCAGACACCGGATCGCTACTGGGATTTCATGTCGCTTACGCCGGAATCCACGCATATGTTGACTTGGGTCTTTTCCGATTATGGAACACCAGCCAACTACCGCGAGATGAACGGCTTCGGCGTCCATGCCTTCAAATGGATTAACTCCGTAGGCAACTACGTTTATGTCAAATATCACTGGAAGCCGCATCAAGGCGTACGCAACTTGAGCAAAGCAGAAGCCGCGGCTGTGCAGGCGGAAGATTTCAGCCATGCCACGAGAGATTTGTACGACGCCATCGCGCGCGGCGATTTCCCGAGATGGGATCTGCACGTGCAGCTGCTGCAACCGGAAGATTTGGATGCGTACGATTTCGACCCGCTGGACCCGACGAAAGTATGGCCGGAGGATCTCATCCCCCTGCACAAAGTAGGTACCATGACGCTGGACCGCAATCCGCAAAATTTCTTCGCGGAGGTCGAGCAGGCGGCGTTCTCGCCAAGCGTGCTGGTGGCGGGCATCGAGCCGTCCGAAGATAAACTGCTGCAAGGCAGGCTGTTCTCCTACCCGGATACGCAGAGATACCGGCTGGGCGCTAACTACCTGCAGATTCCGGTGAACTGCCCATACGCCACCGTACAGAACAATCAGCGTGACGGCGCCATGCAAATGAAGTCGCAAGCCGGCAGCGTCAACTACGAGCCGACTCGCCATGCCGAACCGAAAGAGGCGCCGGCGTATCGCGACAGCTCTATGCCGCTGACCGGTACGGCTGGCCGGCAGAAGATCGCGAAAACGAACGATTTCGCCCAAGCCGGAGACACCTTCCGCAGCTTCAGCGAGCAGGAACAGGCGAACTTCATCGCCAATCTGGTCGGTGATCTGGCTTCCGTTCACGAGAAGTCGAAGCTGCTCGCGATCTGCAACTTTTATCGAGCCGACGCCAAGCTGGGAGAAGCGCTCGCAGCAGGGCTGAACGTCGATATTTCGGGCTACTTGCAGCATTTGAAACACTAAGAGCAGAGATGCCTTTTCATATAACACCGTAGAGGAGGGTTCCACCATGGCAAGGCACGATTTGAATCAAGCGCTGCAGCGCATGCGCGCCAAAAATATTCCTTTAACACCGCAGCGCCAAGCGTTATTAACTTATTTGTATGACCAGAACGGCTATACGACGGTTAAGGAAATCTGCGAAGCGTTAGTCGCTAAGTATCCGACGATTAATGCGATGACGATCAACAGCTCGCTGCATGTGTTTAAGCAGCTGGGCTTGGTGAAGGAACTGGCCATGAGCGGAAGCTCCATGCAGTATGAAGCGGCTTTAAGCTCATAATGAAACGCCAAAGCGCCCCAACGCTACCTGAAGGCTCTCTCACAGCCTCGCGTAGTCGTTGGGGCGCTTTCGCTTATTTAAATGCCGATAGCGGAACCGGAAACTCCAGAATACCCAGCGCATAAGGCGCGTATTCATACAGCCCGAAGTAGACGACAACCGTGTCATCTTTCAAATAAAAGCCCTGATCGTTCCGAATGGACTCGAACGGCTCGATGAGCTCATAATCATGCTCTTTCAGCTGCTTTTTAATCTCCTCATTGATAATAGACTTGTATTGCGGATTATTGGAAGCAACCTGCTGCAGCGTCAGCTCATTCCCCGTATCCAGATCGAAGGTGTGGGAATCCCATGCATAGAACCCGTGAGCGCCGCCGGAAAACGTATAAACAATGAAGTATAGACTTAGCTTATGATCCTGATTGTAAGTGATTTTGTAATTCACATCGAACGTATTGGGGAAATCAGGCTCCGTACTGCCGATGACCTCGCTAAGATCATTCAGCTGCTGGATCGCCGCCGCTTTATATTTATCCGCTTCCGCCTGGAGGAAGGCATTGATCTTGTCGCTGGCCGCGGTATTGGCCCAACCCTCGATTTGCGGATACTGCAAAGTAATGCGGCGGTTATCGCTTTTCGTAAGGGAATCGGATTTGTTCGTCAATTTCAGCTCGTTCTCCTGAATAGGCGCGATCGTGACGATGTGGCTTTGATCGATATAGCCGATCTTGTAGCCCATCTGCTCCAGAAGCAAACGCAGCGGCAAATACGTCGTGCCTTCAATAATCACAGGTGGCAGCGGAGCGTAAAATTTGTGGTCATTCAAGGCATATTCGGTGCTTTGGTTATGCATGCTCATCGTTTTATGGGGACTGCTGACGGTAACCGTCTTGGTCGCACTGTCCCAGGAAGTGGTTAGACCGAGCTGTTTGCTTAGAAAAGCGAGGCCGACATAGGTGTCGCCTTCTTTGGTTTTGCCGCCGGGCACATCCAGCAGTTGATCGCCGATCTGAATGCGCAGAGGAGCCAATTGGACCTCTTGATCGGCACTATACGTTTCAGCGCGAACGCTCGTTTGCGGCAGGAGGGCGGAACCGGAGAATCCGGCCAGCAGCGCAGCAGCTAAGGCAACTTTGATTGTGAACATCTTCTTATTCATGGAACTCGCTCCTTCGTGTTTTTCATCTAGTATCTTAGACGATAAGCAACAAGAAAAGTTTGCAGCATCTTTCGTTTTTGTCGAAAAAAATAATCGGTTTTTCTCTATGAATTACCCGAATACCGAACGAATATAACGGTGCGGGAAGGAGTGAAAGCGGATGAAAGTCCACAACTGTCGTTTGTTGGGAAAAAACCTTCAAAAAACGAACTATACAAAAGATAAAGTTGCAAATCGTTCGTTTTTTGAAATTGACACGACACGTTAGTTGGTAGTAAACTAGGGAAGCGGGTTAGAGAGCCGCACTAATTGAAAATGTCGAAACAACTCGTATAAAATCAGGAATAGGGCCTGAAAGTTTCTACCCAAAAACCATAAATTTTTGGACTACGAGGAAGCGAATGAGGGGAACCATAGGAAGATGATGGTCTTTTTGCATTCGGTTCTTTTGCTGTCCAGCGGATAGAATCGCGTATTCTAGCTCTGGGCATTTTTTGGTTTAAAGGGTTTAATCATAGTAACCATTATTTGAAGAGAGTGGGTTAATGATGACGGTACGTGTTGGTGTCATAATGGGAAGCCAGTCGGATTGGGAAACGATGAAGCACGCATGCGACATGCTGGAAGAGCTGGGAGTGCCTTATGAGAAGAAGGTTGTCTCCGCACACAGAACGCCGGATTTGATGTTTGAATATGCAGCCGCAGCAGCAGGCCGCGGCATCCAAGTGATTATCGCCGGAGCGGGCGGAGCGGCGCATCTGCCAGGGATGGTAGCAGCTAAGACCGAGCTGCCGGTTATTGGCGTTCCGGTCAAGACCTCCACGCTGAACGGACTCGATTCCCTGCTGTCCATCGTGCAGATGCCTGGCGGCATTCCGGTTGCGACCGTGGCCATCGGTCACGCAGGAGCGACGAACGCCGGCCTGCTGGCGGCGCAAATTCTCGGCGCTTTCGATCCGGAGCTGCAAGCGAAGGTCAGAGCGCGCCGCGAGCGCATCGCGCAGACGGTCATTGAAAGCAGTGACTTGTTATGACGGAGGCACCAAGCGGTAAAGTCATCAAGCCGGGCGGCACGATCGGCATCTTGGGCGGCGGGCAGTTAGGCCGCATGCTGGCCCTGGCGGGACGCAACATGGGGTACCGGTTCGTGACGCTTGACCCGACGGAAGATGCGCCATGCGGACAAGTCGCCGACGAACAGATTCAGGCGAGCTTCGACGACGTCGAAGCGGCGCGGAAGCTCGCGGCACGGTCCGACGTGATCACGTATGAATTCGAGAACGTGGACGCCCACGTGACGAGCATTCTGATGAATGAATCCTATGTTCCCCAAGGAAGCGAGCTTTTATATACGACCCAGCATCGTCTTCGGGAGAAGAGAGCCATTGAAGCGGCGGGCGTACCGGTCGCTCCTTATGCGGAAGTGAAGAGCGCGGCTGAGCTGAAGGACGCTGTCGTCAAGTTCGGCACACCGTGTGTGCTCAAGACGGCCACCGGCGGCTACGACGGCAAAGGTCAGTGGGTCATCCGCTCTCTAGATGAAGTGGAAGAAGCTTATGAGACGCTGAGTAAGGCCAAGACCGAGCTCGTTCTCGAACAATTCATTCATTTCGACAAGGAATTATCCGTCATTGCAGCAAGAAGCCCGCGCGGCGAAGTGAAAGCCTTCCCGGCAGCGGAGAACATACATGTACATAACATCCTGCATCAATCCATCGTGCCTGCCCGCATTCCGGCGGACGTACAGCAGGAAGCCGAGGAACTGGCGATTCGCATCGCCGAAGGACTCGGCGTGATCGGATTGATCGCCGTAGAGCTGTTCCTGACGAAGGACGGCCGGCTCTACGTCAACGAGCTTGCGCCGCGCCCGCACAATTCCGGTCATTACACGATGGAAGCGTGCCGCACCTCGCAGTTCGAGCAGCATGTTCGCGCCATATGCAACCTGCCTCTAGGCTCTACCGAGCTGCTGACGCCGGTTGTGATGGTGAATTTACTGGGTGAACATATCGAGCCGCTCAGCGGTCTCATCGATCAACCAGGCTTCCTGGAGGACACCGAGCTGGGTGTAAGCGCCAAGGTTCATCTCTACGGCAAGAAAGAAGCGAAAGAGAAACGCAAAATGGGACATATCAATCTGTTGGCTGACGATGTCCAGCATGCACTGAATTGGATAGAACGCACCCGGATTTGGGAAAGTAAGTAAATGAACATTATTGGAGGAACGGTACAATGATCGAACGTTACACACGCCCGGAGATGGCGAGCATTTGGACGGAGCAGAACAAGTTTCAAGCATGGCTGGAGGTTGAAATTCTTTCCTGCGAGGCTTGGGCCGAGCTGGGCGTCATTCCGAAGGAAGATGTGAAAGTGCTGCGTGAGAACGCCAGCTTCAACATTGACCGCATCTACGAAATCGAGCAAGAAACGCGTCATGACGTCATAGCTTTCACAAGAGCGGTATCCGAGACGCTGGGACCTGAGCGCAAATGGGTGCACTACGGTTTGACATCCACAGACGTGGTTGACACGGCGCTGGGCTACTTGCTGAGACAAGCCAATGAGATCTTGGACAAGGACATTCAGAACTTCATCGAGATTCTTCGCAATAAAGCGATTGAGCATAAAAACACAGCCATGATGGGCAGAACGCACGGCGTTCATGCCGAGCCGACGACATTCGGACTGAAGATGGCGCTGTGGTACGAAGAAATGAAACGCAACCTGGAGCGCTTCCGCTTTGCCGCTGACGGCGTGCAATTCGGCAAAATCTCCGGTGCGGTCGGCACCTACGCGAACATCGATCCGTTCGTTGAGCAATATGTGTGCGAGAAGCTGGGCACGAAACCGGCTCCGATCTCCACACAGACGCTGCAGCGCGACCGTCATGCCGAGTACATGGCGACATTGGCGCTAGTCGCTACATCGTTAGACAAATTCGCGACGGAAATCCGCGCCCTGCAGAAGAGTGAGTTCCGCGAGGTGGAAGAGCCGTTCGCCAAAGGTCAAAAAGGTTCCTCCGCGATGCCGCACAAACGCAATCCGATCGGCTGCGAAAGCATCTCCGGCCTGTCCCGTGTCATTCGCGGTCATATGATTTCCGCTTACGAGAACGTGACGCTGTGGCATGAGCGCGATATTTCGCACTCCTCCGTTGAGCGTGTGATCCTGCCGGATGCGACGCAGCTCTTGAACTACATGCTGAACCGTCTAGGCAACATCATTAAGAACTTGACGGTATTCCCTGAGAACATGAAGCGCAACATGCGCAGCACGTACGATGTGCCGTTCTCCGGCCGCGTGATGACGAAGCTGATCGACAAAGGCTTCTCCCGTGAGCAAGCTTACGATACGGTGCAGCCGAGAGCGATGCAAGCGTGGGAAGAACAGCGTTCCTTCCGCGAAATCGTAGAGAATGAGCGTACGATTACAGAAGCGCTAAGCCCGGCCGAAATCGCGGATTGCTTCGATCCGAGCTGGCATTTGAAACATGTTGACACGATCTTCGACCGCTTAGGTTTGAAATAGAAGTATTCTGGGAGAGAAGGGAAGGGTTGTCCGTGGCAAGTAACATTCTTGATTCAGCGGTTGATTTCGTTAAGGCGCCTCTGGTTCACAAAGGGAAAGTGCGCGAGCTGTACGATTTGGGCGAAAATTATCTGATCGTCGTCACGGATCGGATCTCGGCGTTCGACTATATTCTGAAGCCGGGCGTTCCTGACAAAGGCTACGTGCTCAACGCGCTGAGCAAGTATTGGTTCGGCGTGACGAGCGGTTATATGAAAAATCATATCGTTCATACAGACGTGGAACAGCTCCAAGATGTGATTCCGGATGCGGCAGCGAGAGAGCTTCTCAGAGAGCGCATTATTGTTGCGAAGAAAGCGGAGCGCATCTCCATCGAGTGCGTCGTTCGCGGATACATCACAGGCAACGGCTGGAGACAGTATGAGAAAACGGGCGAAATCAACGGGCGCAAGCTGCCGGAAGGGTTGCGGAAGAATCAGCGTCTGAACGATCCGATCTTCACGCCGGCAGCCAAGAATGATGTAGGCCACGACGAAGACATCTCCATCGAGCAGATGATCGGCTTGGTCGGCGAACAGCTGACCTACGAGCTGCAAGAGCGCAGTATTATGCTGTACACGCTGGCTCATTCCATTTGTGAGCAGAAGGGCATCATTTTAGCGGATACGAAGTTCGAATTCGGCTTCTATGCCGGTGAACTTATTATTATTGATGAGATTTTCACACCGGATTCCTCGCGTTACTGGGCGGAAGACAAGTACGCCTTGGATATCGAGATCGATTCCATGGACAAAGAGCCTGTCCGTACCTACCTGGCGAATTCCGGCTGGGACAAGAACAGCGAACCGGATGAGCTTCCGGCTTCGGTTGTTGAAGAGACGGCGAACCGGTACAAAGAGATTTTGCGGCGTTTGGTCGATTAAAAATATTAAGCAAAGCAAGCACATACGAGGAGGAGATTGGGAAATGAAAGCAACGGTCTACGTAACAATCAAGCAGAACGTATTGGATGTGCAAGGAACAGCGGTACAAGGCGCGCTTCATTCGATGGGGTTCGAGGAAGTCGGCAAAGTGCGTATCGGCAAATATTTGGAGCTTGAGCTGGGAACGACGGATAAAGCGGAAGCGGAAGCGCGTGTAAAAGCAATGTGCGAGAAGCTGCTCGCGAACACGGTGATCGAGGACTACCGCTACGAGTTGGCGTAACAGAAACCAGAGGATAGGCATACGAAGCAAGTTTTGCCAAAGGCAAAACTCTTAGAGGGAGGAAACGTCATGAATTTTGCGGTTCTTGTTTTTCCGGGTTCAAACTGTGATATTGACTGTTATAAGGCGGTAGAAGATACGATCGGTCAACCGGTTGATTATGTGTGGCATACGGCGGACGATTTGTCCAAATACGACTGCATCCTTGTGCCGGGCGGATTCTCTTATGGGGATTACCTGCGCTGCGGAGCGATCGCGCAATTCACGAACGTGATGAAGGCCGTAGCGAAGGCTGCTGAAGAAGGCAAATACATTCTAGGCATTTGCAACGGATTCCAAGTGTTGACGGAAGCCAAATTGCTGCCGGGCGCTTTGCTGCGCAACAAAGGCATGAAGTTCCGCTGCCACCAGGCGCTGCTGAAAGTGGAGAATAACAACACAGCCTTCACGCGCGATTACGCAGAAGGCGAACTGATCAACATTCCGATCGCCCACGGTGAAGGCAACTACTACTGCGACGACGCGACGCTGAAAGAACTGCAAGAAAACAATCAAATCGTGTTCCGTTATGAAGCGGGGGCTAACCCGAACGGATCCGTTGACGATATCGCGGGAATCTCCAATAAAGCTGGTAATGTAGTTGGTATGATGCCCCATCCTGAGCGTGCCATTCACGAAATTCTGGGCTCCGCCGACGGCAAGAAAATGTTCACATCAATTCTAAGCGCTTGGAGGGAAAAACATGACGCAGCAGCTATCCGCTAAGGAACCGACAGCCGAACAAATCGCGGAACAGAAAATTTACAAGCAAATGGGCGTAACGGACGAAGAGTATGCCAAAATTTGCGGCTTCCTTGGACGCAACCCGAACTATGTGGAGATCGGCGTATTCAGCGTTATGTGGTCCGAGCATTGCTCTTACAAAAATTCCAAACCCGTGCTTCGCAAATTCCCGGTCACAGGACCTCGCGTTCTGATGGGACCCGGTGAAGGCGCAGGGATTGTAGATATCGGGGACAACCAAGCGGTTGTTTTCAAAATTGAAAGTCATAACCACCCTTCGGCAATCGAGCCTTACCAAGGTGCAGCGACAGGTGTGGGCGGAATTATTCGTGATATTTTCTCCATGGGCGCGCGCCCTGTAGCACTACTTAACTCACTCCGTTTCGGTAAATTGCAGAATGACCGCGTGAAATACTTGTTCGAGCACGTTGTATCCGGTATCGCCGGTTACGGTAACTGTATCGGGATTCCGACAGTGGGCGGCGAAGTGATGTTCGACGAGAGCTATGAAGGCAATCCGCTCGTTAACGCAATGTGCGTAGGTCTGATCGACCACGACAAAATCCAACGCGGTGTGGCCAAAGGTGTAGGCAACCCGGTCTTCTACGTCGGCCCGGCAACAGGCCGCGACGGGATCCACGGGGCGACATTCGCATCCGAGGAGTTGACGGCTGAATCCGAAGCGAAGCGTCCGGCGGTGCAAGTCGGCGATCCGTTCATGGAGAAGCTGGTGCTTGAAGCTTGCTTGGAGCTCATCAATTCCGGCATCGTGCTCGGTATTCAAGATATGGGCGCTGCAGGTCTAACCTGCTCCAGCGCCGAGATGGCAAGTAAAGCCGGCAACGGCATGGAGCTTTACCTGGATGAAGTTCCACAGCGTGAAGAAGGCATGACAGCTTACGAAATGATGTTGTCCGAGTCGCAAGAGCGTATGCTTTTCGTAGTTGAGCCTAAGCATGAGGCGCAAGCGAAGGGTATTTTCGAGCGTTGGGGTCTGCACTGCGCGAAAGTCGGCAAGGTCACCGACGACGGTTACCTGAAATTGATCCACCACGGGGAAGTCGTGGGGAACATGCCGGTCGGCGCGCTCGTGGACGAGTGCCCGGTCTACAATAAGCCGAGCAAGATTCCGGCTTATTATGAAGCAGGCGCAGCGATCGACACGACTCGTTACCCGGAGGTAACGAAGCTGACGGATGCGCTGAAATCGGTGCTTGCGTCCCCGACGGTAGCAAGCAAAGAGTGGGTTTACAACCAGTATGATTATATGGTTCGTACGGATACGGCGGTGCGTCCGGGTTCGGATGCAGCGGTTGTGACGATTCGCGGCACGCGCAAAGGGCTCGCGATGACAACCGACTGCAACGGACGCTATGTGTATCTCGATCCGGAAGTCGGCGGTCGGATCGCCGTTTCCGAAGCAGCGCGCAACATCGTTTGTTCCGGTGCCGAGCCGCTTGCGGTTACGGACAACCTGAACTTCGGCAGCCCGGATAAGCCGGAAATCTTCTGGCAGCTGGAGAAGTCCACAGACGGGATGGCGGAAGCTTGCCGCTTCCTGGATACGCCGGTTATCGGCGGTAACGTGTCTCTCTACAACGAGAACGCGAAGGGTGCCATTTACCCGACTCCGGTTATAGGGATGGTCGGTCTGGTGCATGACATCGACCACATCACAACTCAAAGCTTCAAACAAGAAGGCGACATCATCATCCTGCTTGGCGAGACGAAAGCGGAGCTCGGCGGCAGCGAATTCCAATATGTGATTCACGGTGTAACCGAAGGACGTCCTCCGGTGCTTGATCTGGAAGTGGAGAAACGTCTGCAAAATACGGTACTCAAAGCGATTCAAGAAGGCCTTGTCGCTTCTGCGCACGACTTGTCCGAAGGCGGCTTGGCGGTTGCTCTGGCCGAGAGCTGCATCAGCGGCAACGTAGGTGCTGAGATCAACGTCGCTTCCGAGCTTCGTCCTGATTTCGCGCTGTTCAGCGAGACGCAATCCCGTATTCTGCTAAGCGCATCGCCGGATAAAGCCGATGCCCTGAAGCATTGGGTGGCTTCCCAAGGCGTGCCGTACCAAGAAATTGGAACAGTCACCGGTTCTGAATTGACCGTTAAAATCAACAACGAACAGCGTCTCCAGTCTCCTGTAAGCGAGCTGGCGAAAGTCTGGAAGGATGCGATCCCATGTCTAATGGCGTAAAACAATCCGAGGCCATGAAGCTTCCGGCTGCTCCCAAGGTACAACTTGGGGACAAACAGCATGAGCTTTGGACAGGCGAGTATTTCAACGAAGGTGTAGGCGGCCATGGCGGATTGTTTGACAAGCTGAATGAAGAGTGCGGCGTTTTCGGGGTGTACGGACATCCCGAAGCTTCCTCTCTGTGCTACTACGGGCTTCACGCCCTGCAGCACCGCGGGCAGGAAAGCGCAGGCATTTGTACGGTAGATGAAGGGAAGTTTAATTATTACCGCGGCATGGGACTGGCCAAAGAGGTATTTAGCAATGACAATTTGTCGCCTCTTTGCGGCTCCACGGCCATTGCGCATGTGCGTTACTCCACAGCAGGCGAGAGCAAGCTGGCGAACGCGCAGCCGCTCGTTTTCAAATACCGGGAAGGCGATCTTGCGATTGCGACGAACGGTAACCTAGATAATGCCAACATCATCAAGCGTGAGCTTGAGCGCAAGGGTTCGATCTTCCAAACGACGAGCGACACAGAGGTAATGGCGCATCTTATCGCCCGTTCGGAGCACGATGATATCGTGGACGCGGTCAAAGATGCGATGAATCAAGTCATCGGCGGCTTTGCGTTCCTGATTGTTACGAAGGACAAGCTGATTGCGGCGCTCGATCCGAACGGACTTCGTCCCTTCATGATCGGCCGTCTGGGAGAAGCGTACTTGTTCGCTTCCGAGTCCTGCGCTTTCGATGCGGTGGGAGCCACGTATTTCCGTGATGTGCAGCCGGGGGAAATCATCGTGATTGACCGCGACGGCTTCCGTTCGGAGCGGTTCACGGACAGCGGCCGTCGTGCGATCTGCGCGATGGAGTACATCTACTTCGCTCGTCCGGACAGCGACATCGATACGGTCAACATTCACTCCGCGCGCAAGCGGATGGGCAAGAGACTGGCGATGGAAGCGTTCGTCGACGCCGATGTTGTAACAGGTGTGCCGGATTCCAGTATTTCGGCGGCGATCGGTTTCGCCGAGCAGACGGGTATCCCGTATGAGCTGGGCTTGATCAAGAACCGTTACACGGGCCGGACGTTCATTATTCCAAGTCAAGAGCTTCGCGAGCAAGGTGTCAAAATGAAGCTGAGCGCCGTTCGCAAAGTGGTTGAGGGCAAGCGCGTCGTCATGATCGATGATTCCATCGTTCGCGGCACAACGTCCTTGCGGATCGTCAACCTGCTGCGCGAAGCCGGCGCGACGGAAGTGCATGTGCGGATTTCTTCGCCGCCGTTCATGAATCCGTGCTACTACGGTATCGATACGCCGGACCGCAAAGAGCTGATCGCCGCGATGAACTCCATCGAGGAGATTCGCAAAGCGATTAATGCGGATTCGTTGCATTTTTTAACCAAAGAAGGCTTGTTAGATTCTATCGGTCAAGGTTCGGCAGGGTCGGAAAGCGGCTACTGTACGGCTTGCTTCGATAACAGCTATCCGACGGAAATCGTGGATGTCACGAAGGTTGGCTGTGCTTGCGATTAAATAGAGCGGGATGGCCTGCGGGCCTCCCTCTACATAGACAAAAATAAGGAGTGGTTGCGAAGTGTCGGATGCTTACAAAAAGGCTGGAGTCGATATCGCGGCGGGAAACGAAGCAGTAGAACGGATGAAAAAACACGTCAAACGGACCTTCCGTCCTGAAGTGTTGACTGACCTCGGCGGCTTCGGCGGGCTGTTCAGCTTGAACAAAGACAAGTATGAGGAGCCTGTGCTCGTATCAGGTACGGACGGAGTGGGCACGAAGCTGAAGATTGCTTTTGCAATGGATAAGCACGATACGATCGGCATCGACGCGGTCGCCATGTGCGTGAACGATATTATCGTTCAGGGCGCGGAGCCGCTGTTCTTCCTGGATTATCTGGCTTGCGACAAAGTCGTGCCGGAGAAAATCGAATCGATCATCAAAGGGATCGCTGACGGCTGTTCGCAGTCGGGCTGCTCGCTCATCGGCGGGGAAACGGCGGAAATGCCGGGCATGTATGCAGAAGGGGAGTATGACATTGCCGGCTTTACGGTTGGAATCGTCGACAAGAAAAAGATCATCGACGGTACAACGATCCGTCCCGGAGACGTGGTGTTAGGACTGGCATCGAGCGGTGTGCACAGCAACGGGTTCTCACTTGTGCGCAGGCTGCTGCTGGAAGAGAAAGGGTACACGCTTCAGGGGCATGTAGAAGAGCTGGGTGATAAGCTGGGCAACGTGCTGCTGGAGCCGACGAAGCTGTATGTGAAGCCGATTCTGGCGATGCTCGAAGATGTAGCGATCAAAGGAATGGCGCATATTACAGGCGGCGGTTTCATCGAAAATATTCCGCGCGTTCTGCCGGATGGCGTGAACGTAGAGATCCAATACGGCTCATGGCCGATACTGCCGATTTTCTCGCTGATGCAGCGTGAGGGCGCCATTTCCAATAACGATATGTTCCGTACCTTCAACATGGGGATCGGGATGGTCATCATCGTTGGGGCTGACGATGCGGCGAAGGCGATTGCCGCTGCGGAAGCGCAAGGCGAGAAAGTTTACCGCTTGGGCGTCGTTACAGAAGGCGAGCGTGTGGTGACGTTCCAAGGAGCTGTTGTGTAATGCAGCCGTACCGGATAGCGATCTTCGCTTCGGGCAGCGGTTCGAATTTCCAAGCCATCGTAGATCAGGTACAGAAGGGGAAGCTTGATGTCAGCATCGAGCTTCTTGTCTGTGACCGTCCGCAGGCTTACGTGGTGGAGCGTGCGAAGGAAGCGAAGGTGCCGGTATTCGCGTTCCGCCCGAAGGAGTATGAGAACCGTGAGGCTTATGAAGCGGTTATTCTCAAGGAATTGCAGGACCGGAAGGTGGATCTGGTCGTGATGGCGGGCTATATGCGCATTATTACGAATGTGCTGGTGGAGCCGTTCTACGGCCGGATGATCAACGTGCATCCGTCGCTTCTGCCGTCGTTCCCCGGCGTGCGGGCGATCGAGCAAGCCGTCGAGTACGGCGTGAAGCAGACCGGCGTCACCGTGCATTTCGTCGACGGCGGGCTGGACTCCGGGCCGATCATTGCGCAGCGGGCCGTGGAGATTCACGAGCACGAGACGGCGGAATCGCTCGCGGAGCGGATTCATGCGGCCGAGCACGTGCTGCTGCCGCAGGTCATCCGCTGGCTGCGCGAGAATCGCGTCAGCCTGGATGGCCGCAGGGTGAGCGTGCGGCTGTAGCGGAGAAGAGCATTTATTTCACATCGTTAACTACTATAAATTCATTTTCTGGGAGGAAGAATCGTGGCAATCAAAAGAGCACTGATCAGCGTATCCGACAAAACGGGGATCGTTGAGTTTGCGAGCGAGTTGGCAAAGCTGGGCGTTGAGATTATTTCTACAGGCGGTACGCAAAGTTTGTTGAAGGACAAAGGAGTGCCGGTTATCGGGATCTCCGAAGTGACAGGCTTCCCCGAAATCATGGATGGCCGCGTCAAAACGCTGCACCCGGCTGTTCACAGCGGTCTGCTGGCCGTTCGTGACAACGAAGAGCACCAAGCGAGCATGAAAGAGCTCGGCCTGGACTACATCGATCTGGTTGTCGTGAACTTGTATCCTTTCGCTGAGACTATTGCGAAGCCGAACGTATCTTACGAGGACGCGATCGAGAATATCGATATCGGCGGTCCGACCATGCTTCGTTCCGCAGCGAAGAACCACGCATTCGTATCCGTCGTCGTGGATGCGGCTGACTATGCGAAGGTGTTGGAAGAAGTGCAGGAAACAGGCGATACGACGCTCGAAACACGCAAACGCCTTGCGGCCAAAGTGTTCCGCCACACCGGTTCTTACGATGCTTTGATTGCCGACTACTTGTCCAAGCAAGTGGGCGAGCCTTACCCAGAGCGTTATACGGTTACGTATGAGAAAATGCAGGAGCTTCGCTACGGAGAGAATCCGCACCAAAGCGCGGCCTTCTACCGCAAGCCGAACGCGGCTGCCGGCAACATCACAACGGCGGAGCAGCTTCACGGCAAAGAGCTTTCCTACAACAACATCAACGATGCGAACACAGCGCTCCAAATCGTCAAAGAGTTCAGCGAGCCTGCTGTCGTTGCGGTTAAGCATATGAATCCTTGCGGCGTAGGCATCGGGACGAACGTACTGGAAGCTTATAAGAAAGCATACGCAGCGGATCCTACGTCCATCTTCGGCGGCATCGTTGCTGCGAACCGTGCGATCGATGAAGCGACCGCGCAATTGCTGCATGAGATTTTCCTGGAAATCGTCATTGCGCCTGATTTTACACCGGAAGCGCTTGAGATCCTGTCCAAAAAGAAAAATATCCGCCTGCTGAAAGTAGTCGGCTTAGATACAGTGGCTGGCCGCAAGGCAGAGCCAGTCGTGACAACGGTTGAGGGCGGCATGCTCGTGCAAGATAGCGATGCTTACCAACTGACGGAAGCCGATCTGAAGGTCGTTTCCGAGCGTCAGCCGACGGAAGAAGAGATGAAGCAGCTGCTTTTTGCATGGAAAGTCGTTAAGCATGTGAAATCCAATGCGATCGTACTTGTCGCTGACGATATGACGGTTGGCGTAGGCGCAGGGCAAATGAACCGTGTCGGCGCGGCCAAAATCGCGATTGAGCAAGCCGGCGAGAAGTCCAAAGGCGCGGTGCTCTCCTCCGACGCGTTCTTCCCGATGGGGGACACGCTGGAAATGGCGGCAAAAGCAGGCATCACGGCGGTCATTCAACCGGGCGGATCGATCAAAGACGAAGAGTCTATCCGCGTGGCGAACGAGAACGGAATTGCGATGGTTATGACGGGCGTACGTCATTTCAAACACTAAAACAACAGCGAATGCTCACGATTCAATAGGGACCGTGGGCATTCCCTATGAAAGGGACGGGTGGCATAGATGCGTGTACTAGTAATTGGACGAGGCGGGCGCGAGCATGCGATTATATGGGCGTTGAGCAAGAGCCCGAAGATCAGCAAGCTTTACTGCGCGCCGGGGAACGGCGGCATCGCCGGGTTGGCGGAATGCGTGCCGATTACGGAACTGCAATTTGAGGAGATCAGCACGTTCGCGAAGGAGCAGGCGATTGATCTGGTTATGGTCGCTCCTGACGATCCATTAGCGGCGGGTCTGGTGGACCACCTGGAGTCCAAAGGGATCGAAGCGTTCGGACCGCGCGCGAATGCCGCGATTATCGAGGGCAGCAAAGTATTTATGAAGGAGCTCCTGAAGAAATACAACATCCCTACGGCCGCTTATGAAACTTTCGACGCGTATGAGCCTGCGCTGGCTTACCTGCGTTCACAAAAGGCTCCGATCGTCATCAAAGCCGACGGCCTTGCTGCCGGCAAAGGCGTGACGGTCGCGCAAACGATGGAAGAAGCGGAAGCGGCGCTGCGCGACATCATGGTGGATCAAGTGTTCGGCAAGTCCGGCGCGAGCGTCGTGATTGAAGAGTTTTTGACTGGCCAAGAGATGTCGCTACTTGCTTTCGTTGACGGATCGACGGTTCGCTTAATGGTTCCTTCGCAGGATCATAAGCCTGTTTTCGATAACGACAAAGGGCCGAACACGGGCGGAATGGGCACTTACTCGCCGCTGCCGCACGTTCCTGAGTCCATTGTGCAGGAAGCCCTTGTGAACATCGTGCAGCCGACGGCGGATGCGATGGTGAAGGAAGGCCGTCCGTTCAAGGGCGTGCTGTACGCGGGCCTGATTCTGACGCCGGACGGCGTCAAGACGATCGAGTTCAACGCGCGCTTCGGGGATCCGGAGACGCAGGTGATTTTGCCTCGGTTGAGGACGGATCTGCTGGATATCTTCCTGGCGATCAACAACGGAACGCTGGCTGAGCAGCCGATCGAGTGGAGCGAAGATGCAGCGGTCTGCGTGATCGTCGCTTCCGGCGGCTACCCGGGCCCTTATCCGAAAGGCTTGCCGATTACAGGCTTGGAGAACGTGCAGGATGCCTTGGTGTTCCATGCCGGAACGGCGCTGGAGAACGGGCAGATCGTGACGAATGGCGGACGCGTTCTGGGTATCACCGGAATCGGCAAAGATATTATCGAAGCCCGCCAGAAAGCTTATGCGGATGCGGACCGGATTCATTTCGAAGGGAAGCATTACCGGACGGATATTGCGATGAAAGCTTTGAAATAGGAATGAAAAAACACAGTGCCTTTCTTGCCGGCTTGCTTTGCGGGAAAGGGGCTGTGTTTTTGCTTGATGCGGGCTTCGGCGTGCTGAATTGTTACTTGCCGCTTGAGCCGCGGATGTATTTGTCTTTGTTCTTGTACACATACCAGACGGCGAGAATGGCGCCGAGGATGAGCGCAAGGGAAATCCAGTGATGCTGAATGAACGTCCAGAGGTTACTCATGCGATTGCCTCCCAGGGTTAATCTTAAGGATAGTTTTGGCAGGAGCCGCGCGTTTCATGCATGGGCAGACGGCACTCACCTGCCGAGCCGTTCCGCGCGACTTTCGGTTCCCGTCTTGGTGCAGGGCAACCTCTGTCGCCGCCTATGCGCGGGAAGAGGTTTTATTTCTGGCGGATGGCGTATAATGTAGAATACTGGCAATGAATTTCCAGACGGGAGGAGGTGCGGTGATGCTGCCGGCTTTTTATATAGCGCATGGAACGCCGGGATTGGCGATTGAGCAGCATGCTTACACCGAGTTTCTGCAGAAGCTGGGGAAGAGCCTTCCTCTGCCGAGAGCTATCGCTGTCTTCAGCGCACATTGGGAGAGCCCTGTACAGCGAATAAGCTCGGCGGTTCATCCGCGGACTCTCCACGCTTTCGCTGGGTATCCGCCGAAGCTTCATGACATGAAATACCCGTCACGGGGCGATTTGACGCTCAGTTTGCAGATTCGGCAGTTATTCGAAGCGGAAGGCATCGGCTGTGAGCTCGATGATGACCGGGGATTGGATCATGGCGTATGGGGACCCTTGTCGCACATGTACCCGGCTGCGCAGATTCCGGTCGTGGCTCTTTCGGTGAATCCGCGGCTGACGGCGGAAGAGCATTACCGCATCGGTGCGGCGCTCGGTTCTTTGCGGGAGGCGGACGTGCTCGTTCTGGGCAGCGGGGGCACGGTGCACAATCTGCGGAGGCTGGACCGGAACGATCCGGTGCCGCAGCTGTGGGCGGTGGCGTTCGATGAGTGGCTGGCGGAGCAGCTCGACACGTGGAATCTCGAGGCGCTGCTGAGATACGACGAACGAGCGCCGCATGCCGCGGAGGCGGTGCCGTCGCCGGGGCATTTCGCGCCCTTGCTGCTGGCGCTTGGGGCGGCCGACGAGGCGCGCCGGGCGAAGCTGCTGCATCACAGCTTCCAGATGAGTACGCTCAGCCTCAGCTGCTGGATGTTCGGCGGGCGGCAGGCGTTAAGCTCCAGCTAGCCGCGAACGACCGCCGCGTCCGCGGGAGGCAGCTGTTGCAGCAGCGGCCGTTACTCCAGGAAGCGCTGCCTGTAGGCCGGATTGGGCAGCATGCACTGTTCGGCCCGGCCGAACCAGCGGTAGCGGCTCCGCGAGACGAAGTCGTAGCCGAGATTCCGCAGCGGCGCCGGAATGACGATGGCTGCGTACGCCAGCGGGTAAGCGCCGCGGAGCCGACGGGCGATGCGCAGCACGGCCGTGGAGCGCGTGTAGGCGCGCCCGTTCTCGATCAGCACGATGGTGCTGATCGTGGACACGGGCAGCCCGTGCCGCTCCAGCAGCCTCTGCCCGGCAGCGGACTGCAGCGACGCGAAGCGGAAGTAGCCCTTCGGGTCGTTCCGCAGAATGAATTGCACGGCTCCGCTGCATAGATTGCAGACGCCGTCGAAGAGAATGACGGCTTCGGCTTTGTTGTCAGGCTCAGTCATGGAGCATCGCCTCCTTCATTTCGCTATGCCGGATTGTTGCGGTCGCGGCGGCGAGCTGTTAGCCGCATCTGCACATATCCACATTTCTTACTATACCTAATTATCGAGGCTGGCGCACTCATCCACATGTTCATAACTCCATCCGCCGTCAGTTCCAATCGTCCACATAATCACAAGACCCCGATAGACCTTCGAGTTATCCAGACTACCTGCTTCATCCGCCTCAAGTCGTCCACACACTTATCCCAACCGTACACAGCGGAGCAGCGTCTATATAATGAGTTAGCAGGTCTTTAGTGGATTCTACCGGCAGCCGTACGCGTCCATCCACAGGTTCATCACTCACGCCAGTTTCATAACGAGGCTCATCAACATGTTATCCACCGCATCCCCAGCTCGAGCACTTATCCGAAAATACTTCTACATATCTATTGCCTAGCATATATATCTCGTAGAACAATAGAAGAAGAGAAGAGGTGCCTATCGATGAAATCATTGTCCCTATCCCGCCGTACCAAATTCCTCAGCGCCTGGCTCGTTCTCGGCTGTTCGGTGATTACGCTCATCGGCTGCAGCGACACGCCTGCGTCGATGCCTTCCGTCAGCCCGGATACGGCTGCAGCGACTCCGACAGCTTCAGCGCCCGCCTCCAAGCCCGCCGCTTCGGCGGCGGATCCGGAGCTGCCGTACAAATTCCCGCTGACCGGACTTCCGTCCGCCCAAGAGGTGAAGAGCAGGCCCTTCATGGTCATGGTCGAGAATGCGCCGCAAGCCCGCCCGCAAACCGGTCTGGATCAAGCGGACATCGTCTACGAAATTCTCGCCGAGGGCGAGATTACTAGATTCGTGTCCGTGTTCCAGAGCCATGAGGCGGAAGTGATCGGTCCCGTACGCAGCATCCGGCCGTATTTCGTGGAGATCGGCGACGCGCTCGATGCGGTCATCGTCCACGCCGGCTGGAGCCAGGAAGCAATGGACATAATGGCCGGCCGCAAGCTGGCTCACCTCGACGAGGTGTACGGCGACGGCGCCTTCTACTGGCGCTCGACCGAACGTAAAGCACCGCACAATCTCTACACCTCCGTGGCCAAAATGAAACAGGGCGCCGAAGCCCGCAAGTTCCGCTCGGAGTGGAACGGGCCGCTGTTGACGTTCGCCAAGGACGGCCAAAGCAAGCTGACCGGGCCGGCCGTTCATTATATTTTTATCCCGTATATCCAAGGATACTTCGCTTCGTATGAGTACAATGCGCAAGAGAAAGTGTATATGCGTTCCATGGAAGGCAAGCCTCATCTGGATAAAGAAAGCGGCAAGCAGCTGCAGGCCAAGAACCTGCTCGTTCTGGAGAGCAAGCATAAGATCGTGGACAAAGAGGGGCGCCGTGAAGTCGACGTTTTCGGCCCGAACAAAGGCGTCATCCTGCAAGAGGGCAAGTCCCAGCAGATCACATGGGAACGCAAGAACGGACTCCTGCGCGCCTTCGATGATAGCGGCAAGGAAGTGCCTCTGCTGCCGGGCAACACCTGGGTGCAGATCGTGCCGGAAGGAACGAAGCTCAAAATGGAATAGTTTTCTACCAAACCTCCTACTTCGTAGGAGGTTTTTTTGGGGGCTCGGTCCGACAGCATAATAAAAAAACCCCCTGTAAGGGGAGTTTGGGAAAGCGCATTCAAAGGAGGAGAAGGCGCTGTAATACCGATAGGTATGTCCATATTATAGATATCTTTTCAGTTAAATAACATGTCAGAAAGAGAGGTATTCTATGAATAAAATGAAGATTTCATCTTCATAATCACCACTTTTATGCTCACTCTATACATAACATAAACCCCCATATTTCGATAAACTTGTTGTATTCAGTCGAAATATCGCTTATTTGATATCGACGTTGTAACCATTATGGGGGAGGAACGAACACGTTTATGAAGAGGAGATTAACAGCTATTACTTCAGTCGTGCTAGCATGGTCCCTGTTTTCAACTGCCGCGATAGCCGCAGATCCACAGAATGCTACACCGACAGCGGTGGTGAAAACGACTGCCGATTACAAAGATCTGGCGAATATAGATGCCGATCTGAGAGTGAGAATCGACGTCTTGCTCAAGCAGGGCTACATGGAGGGGAAAGGCGAAAACTTTGACATTACGGGAAGTATGACTCGGGCGGAAGCCGCCAAACTCGTAGCCAAGATTTTTGGTTTACCGATTGATGAAAAGGCTTTCTCGAGCTTCGCCGATGTCGATAAGAGCGATGAGTCGATTAGCTGGGCGATTCCTTTCATCGAAGCGGCTAAATCCAAAGGGATTATCGACGGTATAGACGATACGACCTATAGCCCGAAGGATGAAGTGACAATAGGCCAATTGGCCGCTTTGTTCGTGAAAGGTCTGGGCAAAGCTTCCGAGGTAAAGTCGACAAGTCCTTGGTATAACGGCTATCTGGACGTTGCGAAGGCAAACGGGGTGGATCTTGGCACGGACGGTGCTAGGAACGCGACTCGAACCGATCTTGTTAACGGCTCCTATCTCGCAGATCAGGTATTCGCCAATGCGAATAAACCTGCCAAAGCTTCTGTGAAAGAAGTTAAACAAGCCGGTGCCAAAACGGTATCCGTCGTTTTCGACCGTGACATAGATACCGCGAAAGCAACTTTAGCTTTAATGAGAGGGACCACGAGCATTGCCACAACGGTAAAATGGTCGGAGGATAAGCGCTCTGCAACTTTGACGCTCACGGATGTGAAGATTATCGATGGCGACTATTCCGTTACCTTAGGCGGATTGGACGCCGAAGCCGTAGATCAAGCCAAAGGATCTTTTAAAGGACAAGTTGAGAAATTAACCAAGATTGAGTTCGTGAGCGCGAGCGACACGATTGCGAAGTCTCCGAAAGTTCGCGTCGAAGTGAAACCAACGAATCAATTTGGCGAGACAGCCACTTTCCAAGCAGGGAACTATACGGTTATCGCATCTACAACCCAAGCACCGACGCTGTTGAAAACAGAGGATGGGAAATTATTCGTTCAATTAAATACGAGTGATTCGGCATTAATCTCGAATAACAGTCAGGTGACTGTAAGCATCTATGATAATGAACAGCACATGACGGTGAACAAGAGCTTTAAGATAGGCGACCGTCCGATCCTGACCAAGGTTGAGCTAGGCGCTTTCACATACAAGAGCGGGAAAACAGCATTATCCGCGAGCGGCGAAACGGCGGTTGCTTCCCTAACGCAATACGATCAGTACGGCACTGTCATTACCAAAGACTCCGATGCGCTAATTCCCCCAACGGTTTCGCTCACGCCTTATGAACAGAAGTTGAATGCGCAAATCACGGACGAGAATGGCGACGGTATGGATGATGTAGTTGTTAAAGTAACTTCAAAAATTGAAACAAACGGGGAATATACCCTATCCGTATATGGTGGAGGGTCGACAGCTACGGCCAAAATAGCTCTCAAATCAACGGCAGTAGCACATAAGGTGGAATTAGCTTCACCGAGCGATACATGGGCTTATGGAGACAGCAATAAATACATCCAAATTACGGCGTATGATGCAGAGGGCGCCGTTCTAACGGCGGATGATATTGCACAGAATGCGAAGGACGGCAGGTTCACCATCTCGCTCTCCAATAACTTGATAACCGGCCCTTCTACGGACGTGCCGGCAACAATGCTGGATACCAAAGGGCTCATTGTAACGGAAGGACCGAATAAAGGGAAATTGTATGTGAAGAAAGTGGAAGGGAAAGGCAACGCTAATGTGTTTATTGCGATGTTCGGAGTCGGTGTCAACAGCCAATCGCAAATCAATATCCCGCTCGTTGCGGCCCGCTATCCCGTTAGCTTCAAATCTGCAACCAATGTTGCTGAGAAAGTGGTAGACACAGCCACCGTTAACGGGAAATTTCAATTGATCGACCAATACGGAGATACAATCACCGGGCTTGCTACGAATCAATCGGGAAGTATGATCGAGCTCGTGGACAATGGCCGAACGGTTACCTACGATGTGTATGCGACGGTTACGCCTTCATCGGATTATGCCGGTACCTACTCGGGCGATTTGACGCTTGCTTCCGGATCTCAGGTGCTGACGATCGGGCAATTCAGCGACAAGGAGTTTAAATTTACGCCGACGGCTTCAGCGAGGAATTCTTCCTTATCCGTGAAGTTCAACCTCCGCAAAAGAGAGTTCACGGGAGGCGCTGCCGGAAATGTGATCAATGACGCTGTCGTTTCGGTGACGAAGAAATTCACTGTCATCGATCCTGCTCAAGTCCAATTAACCTATAGCTTAAACAGCCCGAGGGAGTTGTTCGGCGCGTTGGACGATAGCACCGTCAAAAATATTGCTGCAGCTCAAGTGATCGGCTCATCGAATAAATTCGCCGCGGAGCTGGCGCTTTCAGCTAAGGATGAATCGGCGGCCGAGGTGAAGGTTCTCAATACGATTACTTCCGCGGTGTCCGACAGCAACAGCGTAGCTCGCACGAGTGTGGCGGCAGGCAAAGCCTATGTGCTGGGCAATAAAGCCGGCAAAGCGAATATTACAGTGGTATATACGAATGCCTTAGGAGAGTCGAAGATCTTGGCAACCTCCGTAACGGTGAAGAACGATCCTATCGCCATTCAATCGATTACAAGCAGTGCGAGCAAGACGTTCCCAAGATCAACGGTCATCGACACCGACGGTATTACAGTTAAAACGCAAGGTGCCGACGGCGCACTCGCTTGGAAACTTATGGGCGATGTGGCTGTGAAAGATCAGTACGGCGATGAATTCAAAAACGAGAATATCGCGATATATAAGGAAATAGTTCCTGTGATCTATACAATTAACGATGTTTCACAAGGATTGACAGTGAGTCTCTCAGCGAGCTCGGAAGGTGTAGACAATCTGGTCAATGTTGCGTACAATTCGGGCATCACTGGCGGAAGCTTTACGCTGACGGCAGTTGCGCCTAACGGCAAAACAACAAGCACCAGGGTAGTCGTAAGTAATTAATGTTATGGTATTGAATTAGAAATAGCGTACAGCATGTCTCGGAGAAGACATGCTGTATCTATTTGGTCAAAAAGTTCAGAAAATCGAAAAAAATTGAAATAATTGCATAAAAATGAATCCATATCAGTTCGTTTAAAATGCTATGCTTTCGTTAAACGAAAGGTAGACACATCTTCGATTGGGTGCAAGCTTCAAAGCGGTATTTACATAAGGGGGGTCATTCCATTCTTCTCACAAGATTTTTATTCAGAGTTAGGCTATCCGCATCTGTCTCTTCCATTCCGCCTGAGCTCGGCAGGCTATGTTCTCAACCCGACATGGCGATATCACGTGGGAGGGGATCATTGCGAAATCATTGTTTGTATACGAGGGAGAGGAAAGATTCGCATTAACAATGAACCGGAATGTATGATTCAGGCTAATCAGATGCTTATTGTCACGCCTCAAACCAATTATGAGTATCGACCTCTGGATGAAATGTGGGAAATTGCTGCGGTACGATTCGGATGCAACCTGACGCTCCTTATGCAATTTCGCTTAAAATTGAACAAACTGACGATGATTAACTCGCCTAATCGACTATTAACGTTGATTGATGTGCTATGCAGATCTGAAGGCGACCCCAGAAGCAGGACATTACAAACATCGGAAATCATCTATTCGGTATTGGCGGAGGCTAAATTTCAAACGGCAGGTATACACAGAAGCGTAAGCAATCCCCAAATAACCATTGAGAAGCTTGTAAATTATATTTTTATTCATTACGCCAGCAAGCCTACTTTGAAAGAGTTGTCACGCATATTCGGCTACACATCGCAGCATTTGAATCGATTATTCAAGAATGAATTAGGGTTTTCCATTTATCAATATATTTTAAAAGTACAATTGGAACAGGCGGCTTATTTACTTGAAGCTGGAGAAATGACGGTTGAACAGGTTGCTGAGAACGTTGGTATGGAGTCAAGATCCTTTTACCGATTGTTCCACAAATTGTACGGGGTTTCACCCGGCGAGTTCCGCAGGAGTGTCACGAGGAGGCTAGACCGCTCTTCCTCCTGAGGTTTTAGTTGATAATTTACAATCCATTTACACGGCATTAATAGTGCAATAACATATGACTCCTATGATGATTAGGCATAGGAGGGATATCATGAAACCGTTCCAACGTACAATTTCGATACCGGTGTATCTTTTATTTATTATTGTGCTCTTCAGTCTGGTAGGCATCTCCTATTCGATATGGGGCAAACAATCCGTCGTTCGGGGCTCGGAGCCCGGAGATGGACAGGAACCGCCCGTGCAGGAGGTTCAGAAGGTTCTGTGGTGGCACTCGATGAGCGGCGATAACGGCAAAGTGGTGGACAAGCTGGTGAACGGCTTTAATGCCACTCATAAGGATATTCAGGTGGAGGCTGTCTATCAGGGCTCCTATTATGATACCTTGACGAAGCTGAAGGCCTCCATCGGTTCGACCATCGGACCTACGATGGTTCAAGTCTACGATATCGGCACAAGATTCATGATCGACTCGCAGGCGATAACGCCGATTCAGCATTTCATGGATCTGGAGAAGTATGCGATTGGGCAGCTGGATGATGCGATCCTGGACTATTACACGGTCGGCGATACGCTGTATTCCATGCCGTTCAATGCGTCCAATCCGCTTCTATACTATAACAAAGAGATGTTCGCTGCAGCAGGGCTCAATCCCGAGAAGCCGCCCGTGCTGTATGAGGATGTTGCGCAGGCTGCCCAGAAGCTGACGAAGAACGGCGTATGGGGCGCCTATTTTGGCAATCACAGCTGGTATATGGAGCAGTTCCTCGCCAATCAAGGTGCCGAGCTGGTGAATCAAGGCAATGGCCGGGACGGGCTGGCCACGCAGTGGCAGATGAACGGAGAAGCAGGTGTTAAGGCGCTTGCTTGGTGGAAGGGGCTCGTAGATAAGAAGGTCGCCTTCTATGCTGCAGGGAAGAGCGATGATTCGAAGAAAGCTTTTGCTGAGGGCAGAGTCGCTATGATCTTCGATACGACGGCAGCGCTGCGCGATATTCTGGAGACGGTGGACGGTAAATTCGAGGTCGGGACCGGCTTCTTCCCGCAAGCGGAAGTCAAAGACGGCGTAGGCGTCGGTGTCGGCGGGGCGAGCAACTGGATCATGAACAACAAGCCCGAAGCCCAACAGCAGGCGGCCTGGACGTTCATGAAATATTTGACTGAGCCGGAGCAGCAGGCGGTTTTCCATATCAATACGGGCTATTTCCCTATTGCGGAAGCGGCCTATGAGCTGCCGTCCGTGAAGGAGAACATGGCCAAGTATCCTCAGTTCAAGACGGCCATAGAGCAGCATAACGCCGCCAAGTCCAACCAGGCCGCACAGGGCGGCGTGCTTGGCGTCTATCCGGATGCGCGCAAGCTCACGGAGCATGCCATCGATCAGGCGCTCAGCGGCTTGCAATCGCCGCAGGCGGCTCTTGACGGAGCGGCGGCTGCCGTCAACGCCAAAATAGCGGAGTACAATAAGACGCTTCATTAAGAGACGAAAGCCGGCAGTGTGCCGGCTTTCGTTTTTTTGAGATATAAGAATTTATATGGTTGGTTTTGGGTTTGGGGGGAGCGAAACTTACCCCGACTCGAACTTACTGAAGCCAATATTTTTCGATGAGCATCGATACTGGGATGCCTTTGTAGAAAAGCATATAGTGAAAGAAGTACAGACATTTCGTGGCTGCGGAGATCCCCGAAACGGAAGAATGGAGCCGATTACTTACAGAGGATGTATTCCAGGTGAATCATCGACATGTGGTATTTACGATCGACGAAGGGCTGTGGAATGTTTTTTTGCTGCATAGAAAAATTCCCTGACGTTTTTTCTTAAACTGCGGCGGGGCGGGCTCTTTCGTTGAAGGAGCCGAGCTTGCTTATTCTGCCCGCAGGGCGTAACTGGAATTTCTCCCGTTATTCGCGAGAAAATTAGCCCAGTTGTACGAATAAAGGGAATTTCTCCCGTTAATTCATCCCCATTTCGCGTAAAGGCTGCAAATACGGGCTGAATAACGGGAGGAATTCCTGTTATTCAGCATTCGAGGATCAGCCAGGCTGCATGTAACAGGAGAAATTCCCGCAATGGGCGAGACTCTCGGTAGAGGCTTGGCTCTCTAGGAGGAGCCGAGCTTTCTTGTATGTGGCTTGCTGATGCCAGACGATCTCCGAGGTGTTATTGGCTTGTCGGGTATCCGAATAAGGTCCCGTGAGTCCTTAATTTGAGCCCTAATGGTGTACATGTATTCGAAAAATCACATGCATACTCTGCATGTGTCCGTTCACGTTGACAGCCTCGCTGTGTCCGTTAAAATGACTCAGCTGATAGTGAGGGCCATAGGGCCATCAAGACGACTTGTTCGTTAACCTGGCTCTCCGATATTCCCCCGGCGACGTGCCGGTCCGGTTCTTGAACATCCGGTTGAAGGAGGAGATGTTGCGGTAGCCGACCTGCAGGCCGATCTCTTGTATGTTGAGGTCGGTGGCGCGCAGCAGCTCTTGGGCATTGCTCACGCGCCGGTCGTGCAGATGTTCCATGAAATTGGCGCCTGTTTTCTCCTTAATGTACGTAGAGAGGTAGGAGGCGCTCAAATTCAACCGGTCCGCCAGTACATCGAGGGACAGGTCCTCGGCATATTGCTCCTGGATGATGCTGAGCACACGGTCGATGATCGGGTCACTGGCCTCTTTCTTCTCCCGGATAATCTGCGAGACGGCATGGAAGTAGGCATGGAACGTCAGGCGGTACTCCTCCAAGGTACAGCATGCCTCAAGTTGAAGCTGGAGGGGCTTCAGCTGCCAGGCGGAGTCGCTGTGAACTTGGTAATGTTCGAGCACCATTCTGGCCTTGTCGGTGACGGCTAGCGCCAAATGCTTGAACGTATCGACAGAAGCCTCCTCGTCATACAGCTCGCGCAGCCAAGAATCCACTAAGAGCAGCGTTTCTTGCTCTTTCCCGGCTTTCAGCGCTGCGGTCAGCTCCTGCTCCTGGGTTAGCGTCAGGATGTACGACGCGCGATCGGAGCGAATCTCGGCGATCGTTTGCGTTTCATCCAACAGCCTGGCCTGCATCGCCATCTCCCGGACCTGCCGGTATGCGTAGCCGAACTGGATGGAATGCTCGAAGTTCGAGCTGACGGCGGCCGTGACCAACGCGTAGCGCCGGTCGCGGTCCAGCAGCGGCTTCAGTTCGTCCAGCAGGGCGAGAATGCGGTCGCGATTATGGCCGGGGAAGACGGACAGGAATTGATGATGCTCCATCTGGAACGAATGGGAGTCAGGGAAGCGCTCGTCCGTTAGCTGCTTGATCTGCGTCCCGATCGACTGCGAGATGAGTTCCTTGCTCATAGGCACGTCGACGAAAGCGGCCGGGCGGAAGCGAAGCTCGTAGAGAACGATGGTGTAAGCTTCCTCCGTGCCTTCGATATGCGGCCATTCGCTCGCCTCATGGTTAATATTTTTGAGCTTATTCATGAAATGGTACGTCGTCAGCTCGGACTGCTGCTCCTTCAGCTCCTGCTGGATCTCCACCTGTTCTTCAAGCAGCCGGCGCACGGGTCTGTGGATTCGCTTGCTGAGAACAATCGAAACCGCCAAAGCGATGACGATCGAGATGCCGAGCAGGATGATCATGAGATTGTCCAAGCGAAGGACCTTGGCGGCGAAATCAGGGCTCGTTACCCGCATGATGTAATGCATGCCGCCCTCATTGCGATAATCGACATAATACACGCCATTCTCCATGACGTATTCGCGTTCTTCATCCCTATCCGCCGGCGGAGCCAAGAAAGGGGCGGGAATCGCTGATGCGCGGGGATTGCTCTGATAAATGAGCGCTTGTCCCGGCCCAAGGATCGATAAGTCCAGATTCGGCGTATCCTTGAGAATCGCGTCCCGCAGACGGTCGGCGTCGATCATCGCGATCAGCCAATCGTCTGCCAGCGGCGGTTTGATCGAGTAGGGAATCAACGTTCGGGCTGCAGGGGAGTTTTGGGATGGCGTCCCGAAGGCTGCCGCCGGGTGAAGCACGTAATTGTCCGCACGTTGAAATTGCTGCTGCCAGTAGGAGAGCGGGTATGTTGAACTCGCATATTGGCCGGCGAGCAGCTCTTCATTCGTGCCAAGCCCGAACTTATTGACGGCCAGATTCGTGGAACGAAACAGCAGGATCATATTATCCACATACAGGTCCGAATCCCCGACAAGGCTCTGGATGTCCAGTACGACAGGACGGGTGGGCAGGGAATTCGGATCCTTCTGCACGTTGACTTGATTGTTCAGCGTGATGACATCTTTGTCGGTAAATTGTTTGAAGAGCGCTTCTCTGACTTTATCCAGTTGAAATTGATAACGTTCAGCCACCTTCTGCAGAGTGAGACGATTCTGTTCGATCATCTCGCTGCGGAGGTGGCTCTTCAGCATCCAGAAGATCAACAGGCTGAAGGAAGCGAAGATAAGAATCAACAGGATGAAGCTGGCCAGTACATTTCTTCGAAATAACGGCCCTTTCATGGCAAAAAAGTTCATTAGTCGCAGGCTCCCTCTGATAGTTCCGCTTTGTGTTTCCGGCGATCTATATACGTTTTATTGTAGTCCATTCTCTATGTTAAAGGTATGGGCTTTTTTTTGGAAGCTTTGCTATTTTCCCGATTGAGGGGTTCATAAAAGCTTTAAAAACCAATCGAAACAATCGAGAAGGATCCAAAATCGTGTGTATAGGCAAGGCGGCCGGCACCGCATATGATGGGCATGTGTCGAACGCAGCTCATGGGAAGGAGAGAAGTAACAGGATGGCCAATGGGCAGCACGCAGCTGAATCAAGAGGGGATTAGGACGAAGTGAAACACATGCAGAAGAGTACGTTGTTAATCGTGAGAAGAAGCTTCGCTGCGTTGGTGATGGCCGTGATCGCATGCATCAGTCTAGCGGGTGCGGCATCGGCGCATTTCTCCTCGACCGGGTATTCCGATATTCAGGTAGGCTCGGATACGATTGAGTACCACTTGTCGATCTTGGAGAGCGACTTCGTTCATATATTCCCGGACAAGCCGGACGGGGGCGACAAGCTCAGCGATAAACAATTGGCTTCCTCTATGAAAGCCATCGCCGCTCTGGTCAGCGACGGTTTGGTTGTGACGGGGGACGGCAAAATCGGCAACGGCGAGATTATCGGCGTAAAGCACGAGAAACGCGCCACGATGGAGATGGTCGGCATCGATATTCGCTACAAGTTCGCAGCTCCTGTGAAACAGTACCTGATGCAGTACAACTTCTTCTGGTACAGCGGCATTGACCCGAATCACAGCAATTATGCGACGATTCAGGTCGGCGGCCAGACGATCCAGCAGGTGCTTGGCAGCCAGAATTACATCGTACAGGTGCAGGGCCCGGGACCGGGGGCAGCCTCGAAGCCGGCCGGGAAACCAGCCGAGCCTTCCGGCTTCAAGACGGCAGGAATCGCAGCTGTGTCAACGGCGCAAGGGACCGCCGGCGCTTCATGGCTGGCCACACTTAAGACCTACGTCGTCATGGGGATGGAGCACATCTGGTCGGGACTCGATCACCTGCTGTTCCTGTTCGGACTGCTGCTAGCCGCTGAACAGCGGCCATGGAAAATCGTCCGGCTGATCACAGCCTTCACCATCGGCCACTGCATCACGCTCGTTCTATCATCGCTGGAGATTGCTTATTTGTCGCCGCGAATCGTCGAGCCGTTAATTGCGCTGAGCATTGTCTACATTGCTGTAGAGAACATCTGGAAGAAGCGGGAGAGCGCACGGGAAGTTGTAACCCTGCTGTTCGGCCTCGTGCATGGCTTCGGCTTCGCCGAAGTGCTGCGGGGAACGCTCTCAGGTGAGATGGCATTGCCATTATTCTCCTTCAACCTAGGCGTAGAGATCGGTCAGCTGGTCGTCGTGGCGATTGTGATTCCAGTCCTTCTGTGGATTCGGCGCCTGCCATGGCAGATCAAATGGAACCAATATGCTTCCGGTCTAATCGGTGTATTCGGACTTTATTGGTTGATTGAACGCATGATTAGTTAATACAAACTTTTATGATGAGGGGACGTTATCAAGTTGGTTATGAAGAGTTTCAAACGATGGGTATCCGGCGTGACGGTGGCCGGGATGATGTTCAGCATGTTAGCGCCGATGGCTTCCGCTGATGGGGTCGTCGTACAAGCCGTAGATAATGCCCAAGTGCCTAAGCTGCTCATTACGGAGCTCGTGCCGGATACGGCGAATTTCGACAGTGCCGATGCCTACGAATTTATTGAAGTTTATAATAATTCGAATCAAACGCTGGATTTTAACCAGTACAATCTAGTCTATCGGTTCTCCGGTGCGGATACCGTCTGGGCGCCGTATCAAAACACGAATCCAGGCGGCAGTATGCCGATTCCCGCGCAATCATCCATCGTGCTGTGGGTCATGAATGCGAAGAACAAAGGCTTGACGGCTGCCGATTTTAATACCAATTTCCAAACGAACCTGCAGATGAACGTCAACCTGTACCGCGTGGAAGGCGGCGGCGGGATGCACAACAGCTCTCCAAGGGACTTGGTTATTCAGGAAAAGACGGGCAGCGACATTTCCATTGCCAGCTACCAGAACGATAATCAAACGCTGCCGGACAAAGGGATATTCTACCGCTATCCGACCAACGGTTCGAAAAATATGGTGATGTACGGCTCCGGAGAAGATACCAACCCGGCGAAGGCGACCCCGGGGGTTATTGATCCTACGCAGGTTCCGTCCGTTCCACGGGTGTTCTCGCAAGCTCCGGCCATCGCGCATACACCGGTTACGCAAGCGGATCAGAAGAACGATCTGGTGCTTCAAGCGCAGGTGGCCAATGCCGAGCAGGGCGAAACCGTAGCAGCTGCAGTTTATTATCAAATGGCTTCGCAGACCGGCTATGACTCCGTTCCAATGACCGTTACAGGAAGCAACCAGTACCAAGCGGTCATTCCGAGAGCGAAACTGACGGAAAGCCAGATGAAATATTACATTCAAGCGGATGACGGCTTCAGCACGGTCAGATCGAGCGTATACGGCGTTGCGGTCGCGATGGACCAGTCCGACTATTCCAAAGTTCCGCCGCTTATGGTGACGGAGATTGTGCCGGATTCCACGAACGTGGGCTCGGCGGACGGCTACGAGTTCGTTGAAGTGTACAACAACACGGATCAAACGATTAATTTCAAAGACTACAAAGTCGTCTACCGCTATACGGACTCCGGGCCGGATGCAGACGTTCCATGGCCTGCGGACAAAGAGGACATGCTCATTCCATCGAAGGGGACGCTCGTCTTTTGGATCATCAACAATCAGAACGGGAACTCGACGGTAGCCGATTTCAACGCCAACTACGGAACGAATCTCGTAGAAGGCACCGACATCGTGCGCATTCACAGCGACGGGATGGCGAACGGCTCCAACCGCGGTCTCCTTATCGCTACGAATACAGGCATTGAGTTGTCCGCCTCTTACTATGTGAACGGCGATTCCAAAGCCAACAAAGGGATTGTGTACAAATTCCCGGCGACCGGCACCACGATGATCAAAGCCAGCTCAGGTACCGCAGCAGCAACACCGGGCTCCGTGACGCAGGATCAAGTTCCGCCTCAGACCGTCAAGGTGACTCCGGATACCGTGAAGCCTACGCTGACGGACTTGACCAAAGAGAGCGTAATCGATCAAGCGAGCGATCTCGAAATCATCGGGGAAGCTCACGACGAAACATCGCTCAAAACCGTAGCGCTCTACTATAAAACGGAGAAGCAATCCCAATATAACAAGAGATACCTGAAAGAGAGCTTCGCAGATACGCTGTACCATTATACGGTTTATTCCCCTGAACTTATCGGGAGCGCTTATCTGGACTATTATTTCACAGCTTCCGACGGCACGAATGAGACGACCTCCCAGACGAAGCGGGTTCAAATCCAGGGCGGTTCGGATCACTCCAGCCTGCGCCTGAATGTGAAAGACGGTGACGTTGTCGCCCAAACGAAGGTGTTGAAAGGCACAGGCGAGGGCGTCAGTCCGGATAGCCTGAAGCTGTCCATCGACGGCAGCGAGCTGACGCAGTCGACTTATCATGCGGTGGAGCATGACGCGTTCTTCGCTTTTGAAGTGATGGGCGTGAACTACTATTTCAAAAACGGCATTACGCAGGGGCAGGAGATTCTCTCGATTTTCCAAGACCCGATTAACAGCTACAAAACGCTGTCCGTACCGATCAAAGCGGACCGTCTGAAGGAAGGCGGCAACGAATTCCAGATTCGGGCGGGTTCCAAATCTTCGCCGTTCGACGACCGGACCGAAGAGAATAAAGATAATTTCGAAGTGAAGAACGTGCGCCTCGTGTTCGCCGACGGTACAGTCGTATACGACGCCAAATATAGCGATCCGAACAAAGTGATCAAAATCGGGGATTCCTCCGGTCTGTCGCCGGTGATCGATTTCAACTTCGTCGTTCCGTCCGCTCAGCTGGCATCCAAGGCTTACGATTGGAACACAACGTCGGTAAGTGACGGTAACCATCAAATTACGATCAGCGATACCGTAGGCGGCGCAGTTACTTCCAACGTACAGGTGGATAACACAGCTCCGGTTGTGCAGCCATCCATCGAAGAAGGCACCATGTACCGCGGCAGCTTCACGCTCGATGCGAACGTATCCGATGCATTGGCGGGCGTAGACATCGTGGAAGCCAAGCTGGATGAGCAGCCGATTACGCTGCCGATGGCGACTTCTTCCGCACAACTGCCGGCTGGAGCGCACGTTTTCAACGTGAAAGCAACGGACAAAGTAGGCAATGTGGAGGAAGTCACCGTTCATTTCGAAGTACCGAACGAGACGCCGGATCTGCCGGTGCTGGTCGCTCCGGGTCAAGGCGCGAACGGTGTGGATACGAACGCTGCTCTAAGCGTGAAAGTAAGCGATCCGATGAACGACGATATGAAAGTGACATTCAATCAAGGCTTCAAATACGATGCAAGCACACAAGGGACGTTCAGCGGCTATCGCGGCGCGGCGGACACGGAACCTCCGAAGCAGGAAAAGCCTGCGGGTGAAACCGCTCTGACGCCAGAAGATTATGGCCAAATCAGCAGCGTCGACGGCAGCTACCTCGTTGATGATGCAGTCGAGCAGTTCCCTTACCAGCGCTTCGAGATTGCGTTAGACCCTGCGGTTCAAAGCACGGACCAAGTGGAAATTGACTGGAAAGGGAAGTCCCTCGAAGGACGCAAAGTGTCCTTGTACGCTTGGAGCCCGAGCAAGCTGGAGTGGAGCGTTCTCAAGACCGTTATCGCAGGCATCGAAGATTTCGAACTGAAAGCGAGCGTACCGGCAGGCGATTATGCCAACAACGGCAAGATTCAAGTGATGGTGCAGGACGAAATTGCGGTCACGCAGGAGCAAGCTCCTAGCAGCGACTATGACTTCTCCTTCGTGTGGATGTCTGATACCCAGTACTACGCCAAGAGCTATCCTTACATCTATCAGAAAATAGTGAAATGGGTCGCCGATCACAAAGAAGATAACAAAATTAAATATGTCATTCATACCGGCGACATTGTCGATAATGCTGACCAAGAGTATCAGTGGATCGAAGCCGACAAGGATATGAAAGTGCTGGAAGCGGCTGGAATCCCTTACGGGGTGCTCGCAGGTAACCATGACGTTGGCCATCAAAACAATGATTACAGCTACTACAACAAATGGTTTGGCGAGGATCGCTTCAAAAATCAGCCGACATACGGCGAATCCTACGATAACAACCGCGGTCACTATGATTTGGTTTCCTCGAACGGTAATGACTTCATCGTCATTTACATGGGTTGGGGTTACGGGGATAAAGAGATCGACTGGATCGACAGTGTGCTGAAAAAGTATCCGAACCGCAAAGCGATTCTGAACTTCCACGAGTTCATGCTCGTCTCCAACAACCGCGCTCCGATGGCGGAGAAAGTGTTCGAGCGCGTCATTAAGCCGAATAAGAACGTCATTGCCGCACTATCCGGCCACTATCACGATGCGGAGCTGAAAGTCGATCCGATCGACGACAACGGTGACGGCGTGGCGGACCGCAATGTGTATCAAATGCTGGCGGACTACCAGGGCGCGCCGGAAGGCGGACTTGGGTATATCCGTTTGATGCAGTTCGATATGAAGAATGGCAAAATCAACATGAAGACTTATTCGCCGCATTTGGACGATTACACCTTCTATGATGATGAGCCTATCAAAGATGAGTTCACTTTGGACCTGAACCTGGATGCCGTGATGAAACGTGTAGCTACCGATTATATCGGGGTGAACGTGTACACGAACAAAACGATTGGCAGCGTGGCAAGCGTGAAGAGCGGGGAGAATGCTGCGGTAACGTGGCCAAACCTTGCTGCGAATGCGACTTACCAATGGTACGCTGTTGCGGAGGATGCGTATGGCGGTACGAGACAGTCGGATATTTGGAAGTTTACGACGGGGATAGCAGGCGGTTCTGATGATTCCGATGATTCGGAGGATTCAGGCGCAGGAGGCTCTGTAGGCGGAGGCGTACCGGCAAGTCCGTCGGAGACAACGATTCCTGCCGGTGGCGGTACCGCTGCCCTGGAGGGAGCGACCATCGTCATTCCGAGCGGGGCTCTTCCAAGCGATGTGAAAATTAAGGTCGTTAAATTATCGGGTAGCGCTTCGCTTCCGGTAGACGCATCGGCACAGCTCCTTGGCGATGTATATGAGTTTACCAAGGATCGAGACGGCGCATTCACCAAAGCGATTCAAATCACCTTGCCATTCGATAAAGACAAAGTGGACTTGAACAAGCTGCAGCTCGGCCTGTACTGGTTCAATGAGACAACCAAAGCGTGGGTACTGCTGGATGACATCAAGGTGGATCCAGTGAAGGGCACTGTCACAGGCTCGGTTACACATTTCACGAAATTCGCCGTCATCGCGAATCCGAAAGAAGATGTGAAGCCTCCTGTTACAGCGAACCTTGCCGATATCACAGGGCATTGGGCGGAAAGCAGCATTCGGGAATTGATCGGTAAGGGCGCTATCAATGGCTATGAGGACGGCACCTTCAAGCCGGACAACCGCATCACTCGTGCGGAGTTCGTCTCGATCGTCGTGAAAGTGCTCGGGCTCGGCGTGCAGGGCGGCCAGTCGTTCTCCGACACGTCCAGCCACTGGGCGAAGGATGTCATCGCTACGGCTGCAGCGCAGGGCATCGTGACCGGCTATACCGATACGACGTTCGGACCGGATGACCAGATTACCCGCGAGCAAATGGCGGAGATCATCGTTCGTGCCGCACATCTGGCCAAAGGAACAGCCGGCACTTCGTTTGCCGATCAGGCGCAGATTTCGGAGTGGGCGCAAGGCGCGGTTGCCGCTTTGACGGCGAAAGGCTACCTGAACGGTTACGAGGACGGCACGTTCAGACCGCAAGGATTGACGACTCGTGCGGAAGCGTCCGCTATGATTTTGCGGGCTTTGAAGTAACATAATGAAGGGCTCCTGCGTCTGAATAGACGGGGAGCCCTTTCGTCATTCCTTTTATCTGCGTCTGCGCTTGGCAGTTCCGGATTTATAACCGCCTTTGCGTCTGCGCGCCGTACCGGATTTCTTCCGGCGTTTACGCTTCGGCCGGAACACTTCAATGGAATCGTCGGAAGCGACCTTGCCTTTGCCGATGGAGCCGAATATCGTTTTCACCATGGGGGCCATTTGCTGGAAGGTAGACATGAACTTCTGCACCTTGCCCATCGTGCCGAGGATGCCGTCAATGCCGCCCATCCGCTCCACGAAGCCGGAGATCTGCTTCAGGTTAATACCGCTGAGCGGGTTCGAGCTGCCGCCGGCTGCCGCTCCGCCGCCTCCGAGGAGGTTGCTGAGGAAATTGCCGCCGCCTCCAGCACCGGCACCGCCGCCGCCGAAGAGTCCGCCGCCTGGGTTACCGCCACCGCCGAAGAAACCGCCACCCCCGCCGGCCGGAGGGCCGCCGAAGAAACCGCCGCCGCCTCCTTCGAAAGGCGTAGGGAGACCCCCGCCTTGCGCGAAATCCGAGAACGGAGCGCCGCCGCCCAGGCCAGGATAGGAACCAAATGCGCGATTGTCACCAACTTGCGGTGGTAGTGCGATACTTCTGGTTTGAGCCTCAGGATGACTGCCGCCATTGCCAATGATGATTCTAGAGTTAGTCACTGGAATTCACGATCCTTTTTATCAGATTTGTCTCCTACAGGATATGTCACTTGCCTATCGTTGGTATGGACGAATGTCACGGGTCCTAGATATTTGTCACAATGCAGCTCTTTAACGCATAGAAATTTTAACGTTTCGCAATCCTAAAGGCAGGATTTATTCCGGACATGTCGAATGATACTCTTGAGCTTACTAAATTAGGAGCTAACATGCATTTCTACCAGGAGTTGATACCCTATGCAATTAAAGAAATTAAACGATAAAGCGATAGACCAGCTTTTCGAAGCCATTCTGACCCTTAAAGATATAGAGGAGTGCTACGTCTTCTTCGACGACCTGTGCACCGTGAACGAAATTCAGTCGCTGTCCCAGCGCCTGGAGGTTGCCCGCATGCTGCGCAAGGGGTGCACCTACAACCAGATCGAAGCGGAAACCGGTGCGTCTACCGCAACCATCTCCCGCGTTAAGCGCTGCTTGAACTATGGCAATGACGGGTATGTGCTGACGTTAGATCGTTTAGGCCGTTAATTTTTAAGCGTATAAAATAGTCGTTCAAGATCCTGCGTTACCAAGTGTAATGCGGGATTTTTCCTGTTTATCAATGGCTCAATTGACATGTGGGAACACATTCGTTAGCATAGGGTTGTAAGTATGGTGAGAACGGGTGGGGAATAATGGCATGAACAAATACGGAGTCCTGGTCATCAGCCACGGATCCCGGGATGCAGGCTGGGTGCAGCTGGTCGACGAGGCCGTGAGCGCCGTGGCGATGCCGGAAGGCGTGCCGATCTATGCCTCTTACCTGGAGCTGGTGGATGGCCGTTTGATTCAAGACGGCATATACAATCTGGAAGCGCAAGACGTGACCGACATCATTGTCGTTCCGCTCTTCGTGTCCTCCGGGAGTACACATATCGATGAAATCTCATATGCCCTGGGCGTCATCCCCGAGCCGCAATTGGAAACGGATATGGAGCCTTTCGATATTAAGGCGCGTATTCATTTCACATCGCCGATTGATGACGATCCCGTGATTGCGGAGATTATATATAGTAAAATCAAGGATTTATCCGTATCGCCCGGCGACGAAATTGTGATGCTGATCGGCCACGGCAGTGTGGAGCCAGGGTTCCATGAGAAATGGCTGCACGGACTGGAACAGCTCACCGGACGGTTGAAAGCGCTTGGCGGTTATGCCGAGGCGGATGTTGCGATGCTTTTGCCGGATCAGGTGTCCAGCAAGATGACGGCGTGGGCGGAGAAGAAGCCGGAGCATGCCGTGATCGTAGCGCCGCTGTTTTTAAGTGAAGGCTATTTTACCAATCACGTGGTCCCTTCCCGTTTGGAGGGATTCTCGTACCGATACCATGGACGGGCGCTGCTGCCAAGTCCGCTAATTTCCAAATGGATCGGGAAGCAGATCGCTTCCGCGATGCCAGACGGCCAAACAGGTGATGAGACATAATGATCAAAAGAGCAAGACTGATCTATAATCCGACCTCCGGGCGGGAAGAAATGAAGAAGCGTCTGCCGGAGGTGCTTCAGCGCTTGGAACGCGGCGGCTTCGAAACATCGGCGCATGCGACCATCGGCGAAGGCGATGCGACACTGGCCGCAGCCGAGGCGGTGAGCCGGGGCTTCGATCTCATTATCGCCGCAGGCGGAGACGGCACCCTGTGCGAAGTCGTCAATGGCATGGCGGAGCGGGAGGGGCGGCCGCCGCTGGGCATTTTGCCGCTGGGGACGACCAACGATTTCGCCCGCGCGCTCGGCATTCCGAAGAACCTGGAGCAGGCGTGCGACCTGATCATCCAGCAGTTCACCACCGACATCGACGTCGGCAAAATCAACAACCGCTACTTCATCAACATCGCCGGCGGCGGCTCGCTTACCGAGCTGACGTACGAAGTCCCGAGCAAGCTCAAAACGATGATCGGCCAATTGGCCTATTATATGAAGGGACTCGAGAAGCTGCCTAGGCTGAAGCCTATCGAGCTGTACGTCAAAGCGGGCGAGCTGGAATTCCATGACGAGGTCATGATGTTCCTGGTCGGCAACACCAACTCCGTCGGCGGCTTCGAGAAGCTTGTTCCGGAAGCGCGGATGAATGATGGGTTGTTTGACGTTTTGATCTTGCGCAAGTGTAACCTTGCAGAGTTTATTAGGGTGGTAACCCTCGCGCTGCGCGGGGAGCATTTGAATGATCCGAATCTGATTTATTTTCAGACGAATTATATTGAGATCAATTCTCCGGACTACGTCCAGCTTAATCTGGATGGGGAGTTCGGCGGTACGCTGCCATGCGTGATGACGAACCTGAAGAGCCATCTGCAGATCATCGTCGATGAGTCGGGCCAATCGATTTATAAGAAGAAGCTGATTGAGACTTTGACGACGCCGTTTCATTTGAAGGAGCGGATGGATGAGGAGCCTGAGGTGGAGCCGCAGGTGCCACGGGAATAGGGGGGGCCGCCCCTTTTGGAATAGGATTAAGGCGGTAATACTGATAAAAAGCGTGATTTGAACAAGTGAGGGTACTATGAGAACAAAAGGTAAAGCTGGCTCTGCGCCAGGTCAAGATAGAAGGTCAGGGAAGTCCTCAGGGAGAGGGAATGCGGAAGGTCAAGGAGCGGGGAATGGTGCGGGGAACAAGGCAGGGAGGTTCCAAGGCGGAAGGAATGCTGCGCCTAAGGCGGCGCCGGCCTGGATGGCGGATCTGCCGGTACAGATCGGACGGGAATACGAAGCTGAGATCATCGGAATCAGCCACGACGGGGAAGGGGTAGGCCGTGTGAACGGCTTTACCCTTTTTGTTGCTGGTGCTCTGCCGGGTGAGCGCGCGCTTGTGCGGGTGGACCACTTGAAGAAGCAATATGGGTATGCGCGGCTGCTGCGTCTGGTCGAAGAGAGTGCCGAGCGTGTGATGCCGGATTGCGGCATCTATGAGGAGTGCGGCGGCTGTCAGCTTCAGCATCTCAGCTATGAGGCGCAGCTTCGTGTGAAGCGGCAGCAGGTTGTCGATAATTTGCAGCGGATTGGGAAGCTGGAGGTGGCGGGTGCACGCGCCAGTGAGGGCGAGGGCGATGAAGGGCAAGGGATTATTGTCCATCCTACGCTTGGGATGTCCGAGCCATGGCGGTACCGGAACAAGGCACAGGTTCCTTTTGGGGAAGAGCGCGGAGGCCTCATTGGCGGATTTTATGCTCAGGGAAGCCATCGCATCATCGATATGGAGGAGTGCCTGATTCAGCATGAGGCGAACGACGAGGTCGTTGCCCGGGTGAAGGAGATTGGCTCGCGACTGGGTATCACAGCGTATAGGGAGGAGTCGCACTCGGGATTGCTGCGCCATGTGGTCGTTAAAGTCGGCTTCCGCACGGGTGAGATCATGGTCGTCTTGGTGACCAATGGCAGCGTGATTCCGCGCGTTGATGAATGGGTTGATGGCATTAGGGCTGCGCTGCCTGCGGTGAAAAGCATTTGCCATAACATTAATGTGAGACAGACCAATGTTATCTTCGGTGATGAGACTCGCGTCCTGTGGGGCAGCGAAGTCATCTATGACTATATCGGCGATGTGAAATTTGCAATTTCCGCGCGATCCTTCTTTCAAGTGAATCCCGTCCAGACGGAAGTCTTGTACGGGAAAGCGTTGGAGTACGCCGGGTTGACCGGCGATGAAGTGGTTGTCGATGCCTATTGCGGCATCGGGACGATCTCCCTGTTCCTGGCGCAGCGCGCGGGACAGGTCTATGGTGTGGAGATCGTCGAGGAGGCGATCGCGGATGCACGGAAGAATGCCGAGTTAAACGGCATGACGAACGTGCATTTCGAAGCAGGCCCTGCGGAAGTAGTCCTCCCCGAGTGGGCACGTCAGGGCATTCGCCCGGACGTGATCGTGGTGGACCCGCCCCGCAAGGGCTGCGATGCCGCGCTGCTCGCGACGATCCTGGAGCTGCAGCCGCGGCGCGTCGTCTATGTGTCGTGCAGCGCATCGACATTGGCGCGCGATTTGCGCGTGCTGGTGGATGGGGGGTACGGCGTCGCGGAGGTGACGCCGGTGGATATGTTTCCGCATACGACACATATTGAATCTGTATGTCTATTGATTTATAAAGGGATTAAGTAAGAGATTATTAGGGTTGGGGACGAATTGGGGACGTTAAGTGCTACGTCCCCAATTTATATTTGATAGATACCGAGTAGGTCTTTTTTTTATTATGATATGGTGGACAGGGTTTACTCCCCTCACCTCCATAAGACAAATCCACAAGAAGTTTACTGTTTGTGAGAGTTAAAGCTAAAAGATTGCCGCCACGGCAATCTTTTGCTTTGAAGGACTCTCGGCAAACTTATGCTTTAACAAATTGACTGCTCAAAAACATAGAAAGAAGTCCCATATTTTTGGGCTTCTTTCTATGTTTATTATCCTTGAAAAGAGGCTAAGAACTTGAACGTTATAGGAGAAAGAATCAAGCATATCAGGTAATTAAATAAAATTATCTAGATCCAATTTTCCAATATAGTTGTGTTAGCTATTTGATCTATCGATTCGATAGCACTGTGAGCATGTTTGAGATAGACGCCTCAATTTTCAAACCTGTTAATCACCGATTATCGTGGACGAGTATGAAATAGATAGATTATACGTACATTTATAGGCTGTTTATTATGGTATCGCTGAAAAAGGCAAGATCGCTTGATGATGTAAAAGATAGGACGTATACCAATTATCTATTCGGTCATCACGGCCAACCAGGTATGCACGTATATGTACGGGCTATGTCGATTCGTTCAAGCAAGGAAGCAGTCCGTTTTTCCGTTCATAGGGTTATAGAGGTGACCTTATTTAACATTTTTATTGTAGATAAAGGAGGAGGATTTTTAATGGAAACGACCGGTACACAATCGTTCGCCAAGAGATAAAGAGTACGGAGTTAGAAGTGGTTTTTTATACTTTAATGATAAAGCGGCAGAGATATTAAAGCTCCCGATTGCTATTTCAAGAGATTGGTAGACACGCATTTAAATAAGATTCAAAGTAATTTAAAAGTTGCATGGGATAATGGAAGGGCCCGGAAACTAAATAAAAAAGTACAATTTACGGAAATTTTAATCTAATTGGTTTCTGAACAACCTTATATTATTCATCTTTATTTTTATGTACCTGGACACAGTCCACTGGCGTATGTGATAGGAAGCCTTCGCAAACAGCGAAGGTTTTCTATTTTTCTATCTGCGCGTCATAGAGAAGAGAGCCCAGGGAGTACTACAGAAATCGTATATTAGAAAAGGTTTCAGATCAAAGAACTAGAAAATACAAATGATTATGCGAATGTTCTAAGATAAATTCAATACAATTCTATCGACGACTTCTTCTCTATATTTAGATAGATTTTATGTAGTATATATCGTACAATATTTGTGGGTAATTTTTACCATTTAGTAGCTACTTAAGTCCTGTTCTGTGGAAATTATCCATTTGGGGGAGTTGAGCTAGTACTGAGATTAACAAGGAAGAGGGGTAGAACCGTACATCTCTTATAAGAGAAAGCAGGGCTTGTGGAGATGACTGACAAAAAGCGATGGAAATGGATCAATTTATGTGATTATGGTGGAGGAGCAACTCGAAGATGGGAAAACGATGGTTCAAAATCGCATTATCTATGGTAGTTAGCCTTCAGCTTCTATCGCCAGTCAGCGTCCTCGCGGAAAATCCGCAGGATGTGATTGGGCACTGGGCAGAGGAGAAAATTAGCCAATGGACTAAAAATGGCAGCATTCAAGGTTATGATGATGGTTCCTTTAAGCCGGACCAGCCGGTAACAAGAGCTGAGTTCGTTACATTTTTGAACCGCAGCCTGAAAATTGATGAGCTAGAGCGCAACCCTGGCTTTGCAGATGTCAACCAGGACCAATGGTTTTATGGCGAAGTAGCAGCGGCCAAGGGGGCAGGCTACATCTTGGGGTATCCTGACGGAACGTTCGGACCTAATCGCCTGGTCACGAGACAGGAAGTTGCGGTGATCATAAATCACCTGCTGGAGATGCGGGGGGCGGCCCCTACTAAGAGCAAAACTTACGCCTTCACCGATGAGGGCGACATTGCAGGCTGGTCCCGCGGTGCAGTCATAGAGGTGAGCGGCCATGCGGTCATGGAAGGGTACTCGGATGGAACCTTCCGGTCAGAAAATCCGATTACGCGGGCGGAAGCGGTAGTCACGATCGACCGCTTGTCCGGCATTGCTTCTGCAGAAGTGAACGGGATCAGCGGACAGGTGGTTCTAGACGGCCAGCCCGTTCCGAATGCCATGGTGCGGCTCATGAAGGACAAGGGGAAGGAAGCAATAGCTGATACTTTAAGTGACGCGCAGGGCTTTTATCGGTTTCCTTTATCGGAGGAAGGCGCATATGATCTGACAGCGCAGAACGATCAATCCATCGGTTTCTTCAGCGGATTGGAATTCAAGAACCAGTCCGTTCAGCAACCGATTTCCCTTGTTAAAGGGGTGAAAGTGGACGGCACTATTGTTGACAGCCAGGATAAAGCTTTTGGCGGACGTCCGATTTATTTCACGACCAATCCGACCTTCCAAACGCAGACGGATGAATCGGGGAGATTCAGCCTGCTGCTGCTGCCTAACCGCACGTATTCCATCTCTTCGCTCGTTCCGGGAAAAGAGAATAACGGACTTACCGAAATCGCAAGCGGTCAGAAGGTAGGAGACAAAGACGGCTCGCTGGGCAGAATTCGTACGACATTTTCGACGATTACGCCGCCGGTCCAAAGCTCTGGCAGCTCCTCTGGGAGCAGCCAGACGAAGGATACGATTGCACCCGTGATTCGTATTACCTCTCCTTCGGAGGAAGCGACCTATGTCACGAATGAGCAGACGGTCACTCTTGCGGGTACGGCATCGGATAACGTATCGGTGGTCAGCGTAACCTATTCGACGAACGACGGCCCTTCGTCCGCGGTCAACGGGACGCCAAATTGGGAAATTCCGAATTTGATATTGATCGAGGGTGAGAACCGAATTTCAGTGTCAGCAGTGGATGCTGAAGGCAATAAGGCAAGCGATCAAATCATTATTCAATACCAACCAGAACGTCCGTTTGTTGTCATTCAGCAGCCGACAACGGAAGTGAATTACACGACGGAAGCTAAGACGGTTACCCTCTCGGGTACGGTAAGAACTTCTGTAACGAGTGTAACGTATAGCGTCTACCAGGGAGGAGTCACCTGGGAGGGAATAACGACGGAACTACTTGAAGAGTCGGGAAGCTTCTACTGGCATATTACAGGTCTTCCGATGCTGGCAGGAGAAAATAAAGTCATTGTGTTTGCTTCGGACGGACATGGCCTTAAAGGTACAGCGAATATTACGATTGTACGCACTGTGTCGGACAAAGATTCCGACGGGCTCCCTGATGTGGAAGAAAGGACAATTGAAACCGACCCGCTTAATCCGGACACGGATGGTGATGGTTTAATCGATGGTGCGGAAGTTCTATTGTACCGCACGAACCCGCTGCTGCAGGATACGGACGGAGATGGGCTAAGGGATGCAGTTGAGGTAGACGCCCTCTTGAACCCGCTAGCGAAAGATACTGATATGAACGGCACGGACGACGGTCATGAGGATGCGGATCTTGATCAGTTGACGAACCTCGAGGAGCAGACCCAAGGGACAGACCTTCGAAACAGTGATACCGACGGTGATGGTGTTTCGGACGGCGATGAGGTGAAGGTACATCATACGAACCCGCTCAAAGCCGACACGGATGAAGATGGTCTGGTGGATAGCAGTGAAGTGTTGCTTGGGTTTGATCCGTTGAAGGTGGATACCGACGGCGATGGCCTCATCGATTCTAAGGAAACGATAGACCAGACCATCAACGCAAGCAAGTTCTCGAATGTCGTATCTTCTGATAGCGGCATCGTGCCTTCCCTTGTCATCAAGGGTGCAGGTGATATTAATCGGGTGATCTCGATATCGGATGCTTCGAGCAATCCGCTTCTCAGTGGTAATAATGCGGTGATCGGGAATGTCATGGACGTACATATGAACCAGCCGTTCGAGTCCGCCCAGATTTCATTCGAAGTTAAGGGTGAAGTGCTGACGAATAACGCTCTGGAGGATTTGAACATCGCTTGGTTTAAAGAAGACGGAACGGTCGTTCCTCTTCCGACCACGATTGATCCTGTTACGAAAAAGCTCACGACGGAGGTCAGCCACTTCAGTATGTACGGCGTCATCAATCTGGCGACGCTTGCGATGAACTGGGAGTTGATGACCGAATCCAGCACCGTAGAGAAAGGGCAGGCAGACATCGTATTTGTTCTTGATTCGACTGGCTCAATGGGATCGTCGATTAACAATGTCAAAACGAACATCGTGAATTTTGTAAATACGCTCGAAGAGGATAAAGTCGATGCCCGTCTTGGACTTGTCGACTACAAGGATATTGATGCTGACGGACCGGAATCGACCAAGAAGATCGGTTGGTTTACGAATCCGGAAGAATTCAAGAACAAAGTGAATGAGATTCGTGTTGTTGGCGGGGGAGATGGCCCGGAATCTGCTGTGGATGCGCTGGAAGAATCAAGGATCATGGGATACCGCAACAGTGTAAGTAAATTCGTCGTTCTTCTGACCGATGCCGATTACCACATGAATACTAGATTCGAATCCGTGCAAAACATGGATGAGGAGATCGCTTTGTTGAAGAAAGACGGCATCAATGTTTCGGTAATTGGGAATCGAACTTATAAAATTTCTTATGAAAAGCTGTTTACCGAAACCAATGGCTTATGGGCAAACATTTATGACAGTTTCTCGGAAAACCTTAATCTGTTGAAAGAGAAGATTACGACGAGGACCAATGACGGCGTGTGGATTCGTTTGAACAACGGTAAGGTAACGAAGCTGCTCAAGGCACCGGATCTGACTGACACGGAAACCGACTCGGACCAAGACGGCGTAGTGGACAGCCGTGAGCTGTTGAAGGAAGAGGAGCTGGTGCTCGACCCAGAGGTTAAAGCTAAGCTGTCCTCGAGATTCCCAGGTGAGGTGTTCCCTGATGTGGTGAAGCTGTGGGCTACCCGCAGTGACCCTGGCCAGAAAGACACGGATGGTGACGGTGATAATGACAATGTGGATGATCTTCCGAAAATTGCGTACAAGCCGGCCACCATTCTGATCCACGGGATTAACTCGGACACAGGTAGTGCCTTCGGTCTGGATACCCTTATCGATAATCATTATCCGGGGGTAACTAAAGCATCGGAGGAAGTGTTCAAGGAGATCTACAATTATACAGGTACTGGCAAGCATGACTATTCAGTATACGATCCGAAGGAAGAAGGGATTCTGAAAGGATACAGTAGTCTGACTAAAGGCGAGTCCTATAAATATTCCGACCTGAACACGCAGTTCATCCGTAATGTGAAGCAAGGTGAGATGGGTCAATACCTTGTCGACAAGGGAATGCTTCCGAACTCGAACCTGTTCGTCTTCAACTGGGAGGCCAATGGCCATGTTGACCGGGCTGCGTTTGATCTGTACGGCTACTTGAAGAATTTGGCTGCCGAGCTGAAGAAAGCGGAAGACTTTGCGGACACGACCAAACGTGACGAATCCGGCGAGCAGATCGTACATTTTAACCTGGTAGGGCACAGTGCGGGCGGTTTAATTTCGAGATATGTTATTGAGAACTTGAACAAATCGTCGGAAACCTCCAAGTTATTTCAGATCGGAAAACTGACGACGATTGATACCCCTCACTTTGGATCAGATTACATGTCCAACTCGGGAGATGGCGGTAACCCAATAGTTCCGTGCAATGTATTGACGGATTTGGATGCTGACGACAGCTATTTGCTATTCAGTAACAACAAATACTGCCCGTCAAGCGAGAAAGAGGAGAAGGTTCATCAGCCTTTCAATTTGGAAAAGCCTGAATCCACCGATTATTATTACATTGCTGGCTTCCGGATTCACGGTCCGGAAAAGCCGCACATTGTCGAAATGAAGCTGGATCAGATCTACAATACTGAAAAGCATGTCAAGATGCCACTGACCGATCTGGTAATGCAGGTCAAAGCGGATCTCAAAGCGAATGATATCAAGTACGACTGGAATTCCCCGAACGATACGCTTGGAGATGGTGACTATGATGTCAGTGAAGAGCTTGATAGCTGGGGCGGTGCAGGTATCGGAGAAGTTGCCCTTGGTTATTACCGTTATGGTGACTCTGTTGTATCGCTCAGCAGCCAATTGGGGCTCCCGGGATATACCCAGGTAGTAGAAGGTGATGCTGTTGCGGTATTGAGCAAAGAGGCGGCTGGCTACAAATTCAGATATGTCGAGCTTGATCCGATCTTCGATAATGAGTATGAAGTGACGCTTAAAGTCATTAAACCGAAGAGAGCGTTCGTATTCGTTGCTGAAAAGGACGGTAAGGATGTGGCGGAGCATACGCATATCGAGCACCAGCCGGAAATTTTCGACCTAGTTTATGATATAATTACAGAATAAGAAATCACACAAAAGCACCGATGACCGGTTAGAAACTCACTCTCTAACCGGTTCTTTTACTTCGAAAGGAGCTTGTATGATACAACGATGGCATTGGTCGATTCAAATCGTATGCTGGATAGGGTACTGGGCACTTGTTGTTCAGGGGATCGTCTCCTGCGGCTGGGGAGCGGAGGGCATCGGAGTGTGCGGGCGGTTATCGGGGCTGCAATCCGCCGCGGCAGCTTACAGCTTTCTGTTCAACCTGATCAACCCGATTCTGCTTGCGGTGTTGGTGTTTGTGTCCAGAAAGACGGGAGCAGGAGGAAGTTGGGGGCTGTTCCGTCTGACCACGTACAAATGGATCCTAGTTGTGGGGTTCGGTTGGGTCGGTTTTTTAGTTGCCAACACGTCCTATCTGTCGGGCGCACTCGGTACTACATTCATGACGCTTGACGCCATGCTGACGATTCTGTTGTCGGGCTATTTCGTGTTGGAAGCCAGCCGCCTTGTCGGCCAGATAATTAAACGGCGAAGCCTTTGAAGGCATTATATGGGGATCGTATGGAGTAAATAGTATCAAAAAATACCGCCTATTTGGCGGATTTTTTATTATGCGGCTAGATTTGCGAAGCTGCGATGGCGGAACCCTGTTCGATTTCAGTGGGCCAGAGCCTAGCAAGGTGAGCGCATCGCCTTGCCCGAATCGATCAAACAACTTGAGGGAAATTGCTTTCGATAGGACCCGGTGTTGAACGGTATACCGCTGTGTGCGATGACAATTCCGCGAATATCGCCCAATAAAGTAACCTACACAATTACGATTGCCACCTACGACAGGATCAGGCATCTAGCCATCGACCGGCTGAAAACGATTATTCTCATCTCCAATATCGGCATCACCGCCGTTTCGATCGTGACAGGCTGGCTTGTCTCCAAAAAGACGCTGAAGCCGATAAAAAATCATTTACACTACGAAAAGAAAAAGAATCTGAAAGTCTATTTAAATGCGAGTTTTGGTTTTGGCCCACATATTGCCAAATACATGCATTTTCTGATACGATAAGTATATTACATGATTATTATTAATTTTCTTTGCTGTTAATGATTCAGCGAAGAGTGGAGATGGCGTTAGACGTCTAATAGAAGCAGGTTAATTCTCGTATTATCGGGGTGAAATTTAGCCTAACGAATGCCAAAGGTGATATTCTCTAGTAGGGCTGTAATACATTCCCAAGTGGGTTTTGGTAATAAACAACGCATGCAACTGTTCTGATTGGTTGCAAGGAGTGGCATATTTTTTTGATGCCGAACGAAGTTTTAGGTTACCTATGGTGAGCAAGCAAACTAAGCACAATGCTTATTTTATGCTGCTTTTAAAGCCATAAAAATCCGAAACTCATACAGAGAAGGACTTGGACGACTCAGATTAATATCTGATCGTCCTTTTTTGCGTCCATTAAAGGAGTAATAAGAAAACATAATGCATGCAACTGATTCACAAAAAGTCGCATGCGAGCAGGGCTTTGAAAATAGATGCCTTGATCGAGAAACGGAATTTAACCGGTATACATCGGGGCTAGAAAGATTCATATCGCGTGACTGATACGGTTGCCGTCCATCACATCATGTTTCAACAAGGATTCCAATTGCATTATCAGCTCATTATGGGCGCCAGACAGCTAGGCACGGGCAGAAGCGTGCATTTGAACGGGATCGCCCGCCGCTCATATTTCTATCTATTGGGCAAGAAGACGACCAGGCTTTGGGCCGAGCACTTGCTAACGAGATATTCGTGGGTCGTTGCGAGCAGAGCATAAGCTCAACCTTTATGGATCGCTCATTTATTACTCAAAAAGCCGTACTTTGATAACAAAATTGGTAGCTGTTCTCTCTTTTTTGAGGTTATTAGCATCAGAGAGAAATGGCAGATTAAACCGAAGGAACCCATTAGTGACGAGCCCTCGTAGGTTCTTACATTTGAGGAAATGATGAAGATGCATCGTTACCCTTGCTTAAAGTTTGCCAAAAATCAATAACGAGGTGAGTTATCATGATTTGAATCAGCGATACTGTCCTATTCGTCCCGCTCCAGGATCTACGAAAGCATCCTTTGAATGACGTATATCATTCCGGCATTAATCTGGCCGCACGGGCAATCCTTCATCAAGATATCAAGCAAAACGATATTCGAAACCCGCTCCTTGTGCTAGATTCCGATTCAGCGGGTTAACTACACGGACAATGCAGCTGTTTTCCTCTCAGTGGTCGAGAATAAGGCACGACGTGGTACCGAGCGTGATCCGATTAAGGTGGCCAAACATCTCAAGCTGCTATGTGATTATTGGGATTTCGAGCCTGATCGGAAAAGTGTGCATGATGAACAGGATAAGACACGATACGACGTTTCCGAAAATCTAGGGATGAGCGATTCGAACGCTCGTCGATATATGCAACTGCTCAATCTTACGGAAGAGCTCCAACAGATGATCTCAGAAGAGAAGATAAATTTGATTGGTGGTATCAGACTATCTGTTCAACCAGTAAAGTGCAGGAGGGGTTTGAGAATGAGTCTCCGTTAATCTCGAATAGGGAGGATTCTCAAATGATTGTGAGGATCACTGTTGGGGATAGGCAGATTCGCTGAATCAAAATGATAAAGAGGCCGAAGGCTCAGCCGGCCCAGATGAGAAGGGACTGCAGAGGTTGAGAACAAATGTCGGTGCTATTACTTCTGGTTAATCGTAGTCGGTTAATGCATCCAGTGGGTCCTCCAGATCCTAAAGTCCGGTGCACGTGCCATTGAAAATAAATTGATTAAAGGTGGGAAAAAAATGAAGAAAAACTCGAGGTTCGATCGTAAATCATCAATTAGAAGACAAGCGGAGGTATGCTTTGGGCATACAAGAAGAAATAGTCACAGTACGCGGAATCGATACGAGGCAAGCTCCTATCAATTTATAGATTATCTCGATGCTGTTTTTAAGCTGCAGAATCTTCGTAACCTCCACGACAAGCATGTTGTTGCTTATATAAAAATGAGACAAGAATGTGGAATTGCCGCAAAGACAATCAAGAATGATCTCGCTGCGATTCGATACTTGCACGGGCTAGTTCAGAATCCACGATACGAAATCTCCGATAACAATGGGTTGGCTAATGTGTATGGAATGGTGCTTGAAAGAACACCGGCAGCTAATGGAGATCGGGCATGGACCAACGAAGAATTCGACGCTATGCTGCAATTGGCCGCCAATTTAGGAAGAACGGATATTACAGATGCTATGAGCCTAACAAAAGAATGTGGGTTTCGGGTTACAGAAGCGGTAGCAATGTCTAGGGCTCAATGTGAAAAGGCGCTGCGTACAGGTATCTATCCAATCAAGGGTGAAGCCAAGAACGGTAAGCATCGGGATGTTCCGCTCTCGGATAAAGCAAGAGCGATTCTACAACGGCGATTAAAAGATACTCCACGAGGAGGGAAGGTCTTTGTCGGGCCAGATGAGAAGGTACATCACGTTGTCAACCGGATGCAACAGTTCATTATCCGGCATCGGGACAAGGTCATTACTGAGCAAGGTAACCAGGGTAGGGTTGATTTTCGTGACGGAGAATCCCGTTCGTTAACTTTCCACGGGATGCGTTACAATTATGTCCAGGCTCGGATGGAGGAGGAAATGTCCAGAGGACTAGATGAAGAGGTAGCTGCCAGAAACGTGACAAAAGAAGTTGGGCATAACCGCACACAGGTCATTAAGGTTTATCAAGGAGGATAAGCTCGTACACTATAGTCCGAAAAATGAGTTCGTGTAAAGGGGCCTTAAGCTCGTTTTAACGGAATCAGGTGAAAATATCGAATAGCTCCGTTGTATTAACCCATGTACGTGTTCCCACAAGGCGTACTAATTATTTCCTTTACACTTTGCAGATGTCGGTGAAAATACCACTCAACTTATCGTCTCAATTTATTTAGCCAAAAATTAAATTATGGGCAATACTCTTCTTGAATCTAGAATCGCCGGTAAAAGCAAAGTCCCTTGGGTCTTTTGCTTTTACCGAATGGAACAAGGCAAATAAGTTAGATGAAGGTGGTCCAGTACGGAAGAAGAGAACGGGGGTTATAAAAATGGGCATTTCGTTTCTACTTAATTTGGAGCAAAAAAATCATTAGCATACGTATCCTCATAGATAGAATCTGCTTGCTTGCTAGCTACATCAGCAGATTTTGCTGCTAATTTTTACTCCCTTATCCTCAACGGTAATCTCAGCCAGCATGTGCCTCGCGTCCAGGTTTTATCGAGCGAAAGATGGCTTCTGATGGGGGGATACCTTACCGCTGGCAATAAGGATATATTCCGCGTCTCCCCCTTCAACGCATGGACCGACAAAAACTTTGGTACCTTGTGGTAACGCCTCAAGTAACTTGTCGCTTTGGGCATTGGGTGAAACTGATGTACCTGATTGGCCTATTCGCCCTTTGTCTTTGTAAAAACCGGGTGTACTTGTTTTATGAATTTTGGGGCGTTTCTCCATTGGGAATCCCTCCAAAGTACAAATGTTTTAAAGAAAGAACTACTGTCTATCTGAAGGATAACACAGGATGTTCCACAACGGCAATTTCCTTTTATGAGAAAGGGACGACTGGAACTGCCTCAATGATTCGATAATAGCCGTTGTTTTTTCTACCAATAAGATATTGGAATTACCAATGAAGGGGAAATATAATGGAATTAGAAGGATTTATTAAAAGAGACAAAGTGGTTTTTTGTAAATAAATGTAATATGATGAACGTCGAGATTGCAAGCTGACATCTTCAACTGAAGTTATTTATCGATTCTAGCTCACCTAAAAGGTGGTGATAAAAATGAATAGTTTGTTCGGTTTCATCAGTAAAAGGAAACGGGAAAAACTGTTTATGGGACTCCTCTTAGATTTAAAGAATATAAATGAAGATACTAACATGGATAGTGAACAACGTTCGAAACGGATTCTTGCCAATATGTAGAGTCGGCTAAAAAGTATTTTTCAGCCCCTCGCAAATAAGGAGACCTCTTAAGCCTTTGCTTAGAGGTCTCTAAATGTTCGCAACAGGTTGTTTCAAGTACCTGCTTTCATTGCTATAGTTAGTCGATGATTCTAAGATCCTAGATGTACATCAAATAAGATTAGTCCCGCTTCAGATCCCCGTCACCCATATAAGACTTAATTTTAAGTGTTTTTCGTTCTTCCTTATAGGAGAGATGATTTCCAAGTCTCATAATATTTATTAGCACTTTGAGCCTAATTCATTGCGCTGCTTATTGATTAAAAATTTATCGAACTTGTCTGCGGCTGATTGGTCGGCTGTGCGGAGTGCATGTCCGTATATGTTCATCGTGGTACCGATATTGCCATGCCCGAGTCTTTCGGAAATTATCTTAGCATGGACACCTTGGTTTATGAGCAGTGTAGCTGAGGTATGTCGTAAATCATGGAATCGAATGTATCTTAGGTTATTTTTCTTAATGAAATCTCGAAACCAAAGGTACGGCCGTTCTTGATGAAATGCTTTACCATCTGGATGACAGAATACAAATGAGTAATCACCTCCTTGCCATCTGTCACCGATCTTATTACGTTCTTCCACTTTATGTGTGTAGTATTCTTTTAATTCTTCCAACATTGAACGGGGAAGCGCAACTTTGCGTATAGAGTTCTTTGTTTTAGGCTGCTTTACATGGGGTATGCCTGCCGGAGACATCGAAACACTTTGTAATACACTTATAACACCGGTGTCCCAGTTAATATGATGCCATTCAAGCCCTAGTAGTTCGCCGCGTCTTAATCCAGTTGTCAGAGCTAACGTTACCACAATCCGCCAATGAATTGGCTCCTTTCTTAATGCTATAAGTAATTCCTCAACTTCGTTCTCATCGTATGGAACGTTCTCTTTATGTTGAACGACAGGTTTTTTAATAGACGCTACAGGATTTTGTTTTATTAGCTTCCACTCAACGGCCCTCGAAAATATATTTTTAAGTACTCTGTGATTAATCTCAATAGTACCGGAGGCTAAATTACCTTTTCTATATCCTAAACGAGCTCCTTCCTTCGATAAAGCGTCCAAGAAACTCACAATGTGCAGAGGCTTTATTTGGTCTAACCTCAAGTGTCCGAAGGTTGGCAAAATTCTATTTTTCAAATTTGACTGGTAAGTGTAGAAGGTTTTTTCAGCCAAATGTTTTACTGCATATTTATTTTCCCATTCCCTTACAAAGGCTTCGAATGTCATTTTCTCAGGTGCAATGTACTCTCCAGCCTCAACTTCAATTTTAAACCTGGTTAATTCATCCTGTAGGTATTCCTTTAAACGCTTTGCTGATTTTAACAAACCCGGATCTTCAACTTTAATAGCTTTATATTTCTTAAGTCTCTTACCTTTTGCATCATATCCCGCTTCGACAACCAGTCTCCACGAGTTTGCTCCCCGCTTTTCAATACTTGCCATCCTGCCACTCCTTTACTGCATAATAATCACGGTATTCAATTACTATAAATAATTATAGAACATACATTCCTGTTTTCAAAATTAAAAGAAAAGAAATTTGAATTGAATTTCTGACCAAATATTCTTATAGGGGATTATAAAGTTGCCTGTATTGAATAGATTTTGAATTCCTGTTCTTTGAACCAGGCCTCAAGTGTATCCCTTCGAAATAAGATTTTTGTACCTATTCGAGTATGAGGAATGCGGAGAGCCCTGACTTCTGCGTACAGCTTATCCTTGGAGATAGCCTTCTCAAATATTTCTTCCCACGCTTCGTTAAAAGTAAGAGTATTCTTTTTCATTAGAGTCTCCTCCTAATGGTAACTGTTGTTTTGTATTGTGCTTTTTCTAAGTTGATAGACAGAGGTCAATATTCATACGTCCATATCTAGATATTACGGTGTATGCTTATTTTGTTAAAAGTCTAAGAATCCCGAGTGAATACCCCCTTGTAAAAGAATTGGAAATAAAAAAAGTCCCTTTTGAATGTAAAAAAGACACAGTTATCCTGTGTCTTAAAATACATCACAAAAGAGACTTCTTATTACCCCTACTCTGCCGAATGTGTAGCGGCAAAGAAAATGAAAACATGAATCGTAATGGAAAACGATTTTTGATCTACGAGAAAGAAATTGTTTAATGATACGCTTTTATTTTATCCAGTTAAACATTAATGGTCAAGAATATTTTGTGAATTCCGAAAGCTGTGCTACCATTAATTTAGAACTGGTGTTCCCAAGGGAGGTGGTTATTTTGAAGAAGATGTTTGTACCAACTTGCCGTGTATGTGAGAAGTTAAACGACATAATGACACATTGTGCCATTTATGGACCCGTTGCTCCAGAAAATGTAGACAGTCCAGTTTATGCTCGAGGGTGTTTACTGTCAGGGGAGTATGTAAGACTCATTCATGCTGTACCGAATGAACATAATTATATCGATCCGAAACAAGCATCCGATGATTTCGCATGCAGAATCTATTCGCACTCTTCTGAGAATGAATCATTTTCACTTAAGCACGGCATAACATTGGAGGAATGGGCTAAACAAACCTTTAGTAGCGTGAGGGGAGATTCCAATGATACTAATCGATGACCCCTCAATATATCCAATAGTAACAACTGATACAATGGGAAATCTATTATGTGTTCGGACATATGGGTTACACCATTACGGTTTTTATGATTTTATCTTAGAAGATGGCTTCGAAAATTATGAGATGATCTTTTGTTCACTGATTAATATGGTGTTAGGCTTATCATTTGATTATGGTAAGGAGTGGTTTATAGATGGAAAACTTTTTCGTATAGAGACTCAAGAAGATAACCTAGCGCATATTAGAGTGATAGACATTACAAATATTAAAACCCTCACAATTTATCATCCTATTACAAATGAACCAATAAAATACCAAAGCTTGGGTTTACGTAAGTTATATCAACACCCAGAGGTTTACATTGATGCTAACGTAGCCGATGCTACTGACCTATTAGGCTATGTCATTTCTGAAGTGGAGGGCGGATTTATATATGATGAGGAGTGGATAATTACATATGAAATGAAAGAGTTTGAAGTATTCCGTAATATCGACCGTTACGGTAAAGATTGCTTAGAAATAATTGAAAGGGCGTGACTTGGATGCAAATCTGTTCAGTTTGTAAGCAGCCTTATAATGACTTCCTTGGACTACAAGAGCTTCGCATAACGGAGGGAAACTTACGGTTACTGATATTCCAACATCCAAATGTGACTGTGATGCATTAATAAGTCTCGGTGATGCCGCAATAGTCAAGCTATACAGAGAGAAGCTAAATACACTCGGTATTATTGGAAATGTCTCGATTTCGTTAAATCTATTATTAAAACAGTTTAAAGAAGACGATATGACTGATTATATTAAGAAGCAGCATGAACTTACGAAGAAAATCAATTGGTTAAAAGAGAAACTTAGGATTAGCTCAAACGAAGAGCTATTTCTTAAGGCATTGGCTTTATTGTTTAAGGTGGCTGATTTGGAGCAATGGGGATATAACCTGTATGCGATAAAGGAAACAGAATTGTCTGAGGGAGTCCTAGAGGCACCAAAGTACGATCAAATTGATTTTAGGGAGTTGAACATACATGGGCAGCTGTAGTCGATGTGGACAAGAACACGACCATGATGATGAAATAGAAGGACATGCAAAGCTCTTTGAACAAATGAACTGGATGGTGGAGAAGTTGGGACTTGAAACCGTAGAGGAGCTAATCTCAAAAGCTCTAAGCTTCCTACATATGGCTATAGAATTAGAAGACAGAGGGTATACAATAAAGGCTTATAAAAAGCTAGGTCTATTTGAGGGAGCGGAACATATAGAATTTAAAATAAGGCCATAATTGTGCTAGGTTATGGGACTTCATTAAGCAAGTTTAATAGGATCCATAGAGGAGAATATCATTTGTTGATCGCTTGAAAAAAAGTTGGCAAATGAACAAACATATGCTATATTCACTACATTACGAAATACATTATTTTCTCCAACTTTATAAAATTAGATGGAGAGTGGGGACCAGTTGGTCAATAAATAGTAGTCTGGAGCACAAGCCTTCGGACAAACCATAGGGTAATAAATAATGATCGAGGAGCTTGATTAGTCTTTTTAGACTTTTTTGCGCCTCAGGGCCTTGAGTCGGTGTGGGAGTTTTTTACTTCTACAGCGGCTTTTTTTTGTTTAATTTATTCAGTCTAAGGTGAAAGGGGGGAGCAACGGTCTATGCGGTTGAACCAAACGTCATCAGGTTTGTTATAAATCAAATGAAATCTTTTTAATGCACATCAAGCGAAATAATAATATGAGTGAATCTAAGGAGGAGTAAAATTATGTGTATGTCATTTTCGCGTACTGTATTTGAATATGAGTTAGACTGCATTATTAAGCCGCCTAGGCGTGCAAGAAATGTTACGGTCGAATCAAAAATACCGACTACCCTAACAATGGAGCTTATATATGAAGTGCGTACTGATAATCCTAGTGTAGTCATCCTGGTATTCAGTTCTGTTGATATTTGGACAAATAGAACTAGGGAGAAAGGGGGGGATTTTGTTCGTCTAATTATGAGATGGAAAACCGAAAAGGGTTTTAAATATCGTCATTTGGATAGCATTTATAGAGATGAAAAGTTATTTTACCATATGGCAGAAACCATTGATCAAGCAAAATCAGAAGTTTTCTACTGTGAGGATTATAAATGGACTTCTCTGCTTGAAATAGTACTTTGATTTTAGATGTAGTGAAATTTCAGGGACTGCCGGTAGATAAATCGGCAGTCTCGGGATTGTCGAGGAAGTTTCTTCAAACAAAAATTTATAAGTAATTATACCCAGTGAAGGGGGAAAGACGACTGCTACTACAAGAATGGTTTTAAGACGCTATGGGTATATCATTTTCTAATTTTATGAGGAGAATGGAAAAACCTAAACTAGGAGTGATTAAAATGATTGAACGAAACCGCAATCAAAACTAACTTGTATTTTTCAACATGGATGTCAATTCCTGATTCTCTCTTATCCAAATGTTCCATCTTGCCATCTTTGAAAATGACTATAGAATATATTATTATAAAGAATCCGCCCGACAATAAATTTACAGGAAATTGTCGTACATTATCATAACTTGTATGGTATTATATAAGGGCATAGGATCATGCGTTCCTGTTTTGTTTGATTCTTAAAGTCAGATATACATGAACGCAATCCCTGGAGAGGTGAGAACAAGCATGAAATGTCCAGATATTTTTTCTTTTTTTTCGGGTGCCGGTTTTCTGGACCTGGGGTTTGAGATGAGTGGATATAATGTAGTTATGATAAATGAGTTTAATGATTCGTTTCGCGCCACATATGAGTATTCACGCAAAAAAATGGGGTTGAATTTACCGGAATTCGGTTGTCCGCATAAGGATGTTACAGAATTTCTAACCAGAAACGGAACAGATGAGTTACGCAGACTAATAAGTATTTGCAGAGATAGAGGAAATCCAGTTGGATTCATCGGTGGACCTCCTTGCCCAGATTTTTCAGTAGGCGGCAAGAACCGTGGGTTTGAAGGTGACAATGGTAAGTTAACTGCAACTTATGTGGATATTATATGTGAACAAGGTCCAGATTTCTTCCTGCTGGAGAATGTTAAAGGGTTATGGAGAACTAAAAAACATCGTGTTTTCTATGATCATATGAAGAAAAAGTTACAAGATGCGGGTTATGTGACAACTGAGCGTCTGATTAATGCGATAGAATATGGTGTGCCGCAACAACGGGAGCGCATCATTTTGTTTGGTATAAAAGGGTCTTATTTAAACGACCTGGGAATAACAATGAGTGAGAATGCAACTTTGGGAGATATTTTTCCTTGGGAAGCAAAGGTTAGATATCCTTTAGCAGAAATCATGGAATTTCCGTTTCCTGTAGAGGATCCGTTCGGTGAAGATTTAGCCAGGGAAATACCTGAAGGTGTGCCGCCTGAACTTACAGCTGAACATTGGTTCCGTCTTAACGATGTATATAATCATCCAAACTCCCATATGTCATTTACCCCAAAGGCCGGGCTGGCGAAGTTTTTGGTGATACCTGAAGGGGATGATTCAAAAAAATCTTATAAGCGCCTCCATCGCTGGAGATATTCTCCTACTGCGGCTTATGGTAATAATGAAGTTCATTTACATCCCTATAAGGCAAGAAGACTCTCTGTGGCTGAAGCCTTAGCAATACAGTCACTCCCTAAACAGTTTGAATTGCCGCCGGAAATTACTCTTTCCAATGCCTTTAAAACTGTAGGTAACGGTGTCCCTTATCTAGCGGCTAAGGGAATTGCAGAAACCGTACTAGAATTCATCAATGTAAGGGTCGGTGTTTAGCAGGCATTTTGCCTGCTTTTTTTTATGCAATTTTAGTAATCAAACTCCTAAAGCCAGACGTTTTTGAAAATGTCACTTTTACATTATTTAAGAGGATATCTGTAACAATTGTCGAAAATAAACTATGTACTTTGAGCGAGTTTTCAAAAACATTAGATAGAATGAAATGGGAGAACTAAATGCAAAGGCAAAGTGAGCAAAATGCTGATTTCATTGAAGAATCGGTTGAACTATTAGATGGGTCGGAAGAGGACTTTCTGCTGTTACTGGGTGAGGAAGAAGAGGCGGAGCCCGTTGAACAATACACGAACAAAAAGGGCGAACTTAAGACAAGGGTAAAGCCATTTGTCGTTGCTTCGCAGCTTTATAATAAAGAAGTGCCAACAGGAAGTGTTGAAGAAATTATGAAGAACATGCAAAAATACGCCGAAGAGTCAGCGGCAAAAAAAGGATATCAGGAACCTGACAAAACTGCATTTAATAATAGCCGCGGGACTTGGTTCGAGGTACTATTAGCAGTTTGGGCCTGGAATTATTGCTATCATAAATCTGACAATTACGCAGTTATTAGGTTACCAAATGTAAGAGTATTAGATTTCCATGACGTTTTCGAATCAGATACACGCGGTAAGCTGCAAGAACTATTGAATTCATTGCAAAAAAACAACGTGAAAATGATAACATCCAATCCTGATTTTATTATTATTAAAAAAGATTTGCTTATCGATGAGGAAATCAAAAACTTATCTATCGATAACATGAAGAAGGTATTTAGTCTATATAAAGAAGTGCAACATTCATTAAAGTGGAATGAGGTATTGATTGGTATAGGGGTTAAAACTTCTTTACGCCCAGATAGACGTCTACAATTAGTTCATGAAGGCAATATACTAAAATCTTTATTTACCCATTTGAAGATGAGATTTTGGGTGAGGGACTACTTTTTTAAATATCTTGTAGTATCAAATAAAAAACTCAATCGAGCCGATATTGCAGCTCTTGAAACAGCAGCAACCCATACAATCGTGAATGTTGACTCTATACCAGAGAGTGCTGTTGACGGGCATTATCATATCAAATCCAAACAAGAGTTTGACGCCATGCTGGATGGACTGTGGTAAGCTGTCGTCGTAATACAATTAAATGAAATATAGTGAAGTTCACGCTTTTTTGAAAAAGCTGTGCAAGTACTTTGTTTGACATCTGTGTCGAAGATTTCCCGGCTCATTTATCAAAGCAAGAAGGGTAGTTCGCTCAGCCGTAGTCCCTTTAGGGACTTTTTTGATTTTTAGGCCCATTTATGGTACTTTTGGCCTCATTACAGCAGGAATTAAGCGCACTTGGACGAAATAACACTTATTGACTGTTGAGGAGCTGCGAATGCAATACTTGCATAATTATTCCAAATTGGAAAGTCAGCAAAAGGGAATACCTGTTTTGTCCTTCTTTACCGGAGCGGGTTTTCTTGATATTGCTTTCATTCAAGCCGGCTTTAACCCTTTATGGACAAATGAATGTAATCCGTACTTTGTCCGCGGCTATGCCCATGGTATGACATTATTAACAGGTGTAGAGACACGGATTTCAAATATTACTCCGATTGAGCACGTTGGCCCAAATCAAATTATGTTAGAAGCATTCGGTAAAGGAGTTAGACCAGAACTGTTTGGTATCATAGGAGGTCCGCCATGCCCTGATTTTTCTGTAGGCGGAAAAAATAAGGGGAGAGAAGGCGAAAAAGGGAAACTTTCTCAGGTCTTCATAAATCGTATAATCGAGATACAACCCACCTTTTTCTTAATGGAGAATGTGCCGGGTTTTATGCGTACAGCCAAACACAAAGAGTTTTTCTTAGAACTCATTTCACAACTAAGTAAAGATTATCTAATTGACTATAGTATCATTAATGCTTTGGAGGCAGGGGTTCCGCAAGACCGTGAAAGATTGTTTGTCGCAGGATTCCATCGAAAATGGATAAAAAGCAAGACCAGAAAGAAAAATGTACCTATTATTGACAACTGGTTTCCTTGGAAGGATAATTTACCGTTTCCTAATGCTAAATCAATGTACTCATGGCCAAGTGTATCACCGTTTAGAGCAGAACCACCCCGACCTGATGGCATCCCTGCTGAACTTATGGTGGGATCTTATATTAATGATACACATGTAACAGAAAACTTGCCTAATGGTCGGGATGTATTAATTCCTAAAAGTTCTAAACTTTTTGATATTGCTGAAGGGGATGTATCTCGTAAAAGTTTTAAGAGGCTTCACCGATGGAGGTATAGTCCAACTGCTGCTTACGGTAATAATGAGGTGCATTTACATCCTTTTGAACCGAGAAGATTAACAGTTAGAGAAGCCTTGCGGATTCAAACTGTTCCTGACATCTACGCTTTGCCAAGATCCATGCCATTGACGATGAAGTTTAAAACGATTAGTAACGGTGTACCGGTTAAGCTGGGATTTGTTATAGCGCAATCTATAAAAAAAGTAATTGTAGGGGGACTATTAATATGAATGAACATAAATTGATATTCGATTTTACCCCAGACCCTAATGTACTAATTGCATTGACTCATACCGCTATTCTGCCATTGGATGCGTTATGTGAGCTAATAGATAACTGTATTGACTCGTTTCAATACGCTACATTGTCTGGTCTAAAGATTGAGAACCCTATTATACTGATAGACCTACCCAAACCCTCTGAGCTATCCCGGAGAGAAGGTTTAATTCGTATACGGGATAACGGACCTGGTTTAACACCCGAAATGGCTGAGAAAATTATCAGGGCCGGATATTCATCTAAAAATAAATTTGACAGCTTAGGGTTATTCGGTATGGGGTTTAATATTTCTACCGGCAAATTAGGCAGGGTAACCAAGTTATATACCGCTAGGAAAGAGGAATCCCAGGCAACTGAAGTAACCATAGATCTCGCGGAGATTACACGGACTGGTAAGTATGAACTAGAAGGTTACCGTACTTCGAAAAGAGATGGTGTTGAGCAGGGAACAGTAATTGAAGTATCAGGCTGGTGGCCTGAAGGAAATAGTAACAGTCAATTCGTAAAACGACTTGTCCAGTATGGATTGCCGACAATAAGAACTGAAATCGGAAGACGATATGCCACTTTGTTAAGAGACAAAAAGATCAGAATTGTAGTTAACAATGAGCCGTGCGAGGCCTTTCATCACTGTGTATGGAACGAGGCACGTACTGTGGAAAGAAGAGGCTGGGGGCAGATACCTGCGGTTATAAGGTTCGATAAAGTCATTTATAACCAGAAAAAATGCAGCAATTGCGGCTCAGAAATAATATCCGAGATGGATGAGTGTCCTTCCTGTGAGTCTTCCTCTATCCGTACAGTAGAAGAGCGGATAAGCGGTTGGATCGGTATACAGAGATTTGATGATAGTACTAATTATGGAATTGATATAATCCGCAATGGACGGTCCATCCGGATTGCTGAAAAGTCTGCGTTTTTTGAATTCGTTGATGAGTTCAAAAAGACGATTTACGATTATCCGGCTGATCAGAACTACGGCCGAATAGTCGGAGAGGTGCATCTAAACCATGTGCCTGTTGATTTTTTAAAGCAAGACTTTATGCGAACGAGTCCGGAATGGTTGAGGGCGATGGTATTTTTACGAGGGGAAAGTTCCTTACAGCCGAAACAGCCCAACGCAGACAGAAACGAAAGTCCAATGTTCCGGCTGTACCAGGGATACAGGCGGGTAAGAAATTTCGGCAAAGCAGATATGTATATGGGTTATTATGATGCCGAAACAAACGAACCGAAACGGATTTCAAGAGATATTGAGAGAGAATTTTATGCTAAATTCTTGAAAAAAATACCGGGGTACTTTGATGATACGGAATGGTGGAAACTGGTCGAACAGGCGACGACCCCGCCAATTCAGGAACTGCCTGAGTGCCCTTCATGCGGTGCTCAAAATCTAAAGGAGCGGGATACTTGCGAAGTATGTGGAGACATACTTATCCCGAAGAATTGTATAAACCCTGATTGTAACAGTGAGATCCCTAAGTCCGCTTTATCCTGTCCTATTTGTGGTGTTTCACAAGTTCCCAAGATTGAAGATCCTTGGACATGCTTTGTATGTTCAACGAAAAATATAGCCGGTAATACAACATGTTCGCATTGCGGTAACGACCGGAATTCTGAAAACGTACTTTCTCGTGACTATTTATTGAAAAACGCGAATAAGTCTGATGAATTATCCATGCCTGGATGCAGTATTTTATTAGCAGATGGATCTTATAGTTCTCCTATAGCTGTTAACACGTATATCACTGTCAACCCGATTATCCCCTTCAACCAGACTGAAGGCATTCCGCTCGTTGTGTTTAAAGGGGAAGAAATCGACATTTTTATTGATAAGGCTCATAAGGCTTTTCGCGCATTCCGTCTACGTCCGGAGCAAATGATTGCAGCTGAAGTTGCTTTGTATATTTATGACATGAACCGCCAATTGACAGTAAAGCAGTATCAGGGACAGCATACGTTAACGAATCTCGAATGGCAGATTCTAAAGAGTAAATGGTCTGAAGTTCTTGAGGACAACCCTGAAAAAATCAGAGCTGATATTAATAGTTTTTTTGATTCCGTTAAGGAAAGACTTCCCTTGCTCTTCGGAAGCCTCATTTCTGATATATTTGATGATTTAACCGAAGAAGAGAAAAAAAATCTTGTTATAAACATGCTCGGAAAAGAAGACATCAGCCGTATCGGGGAAATGAGAATGGATGGCACATACCTCAAATATTTAGATGAGGAAATAATCGCAGGTTTATTTAATAAATACCCTGAAAAGTTTTTCGATGGGAATTTATGGACGACACCATACACTGGAATTAGTGGGCTGCCGGATACCGTTCTTGCTCCAATTCAATCTCGAATTAAACAAACATTTGGTAACTGTTTATCAGACATATCTGGTTTTGCGCGTGACCGCTCGCCGGAGCCTGGCATCTCCCAACGGGCCAGAATGTCCTTGGATTACTTGCTTCAGAAGGTGGCAAAATAGATGTTTTTTAATGAGGAAAGTTTAAAGTCAGGAACTTGGCAGGCTTTTGAAAGGACTGTCGGAAGACTCCTGATTCACAGTGGTTTTGAAGGGGTTAGACTAGTTGGGCAGTCAAGGGACCGCGGTGCGGATCTGTTAGCTCAATTTGCTGGCAAGCGGTGGTTGTTCCAAGTTAAACATTGGCGACAGAAGGTTGGCGTTTCAGTAATAGGAGAAACACTCGAAGCTTTACGTGTTTACCGCGCCCAAGTCCCCGTAATAGTATCACTTAGTGGATTTGAAACACAAATGCAGGAGCACCAGCGTGCATTGTTGAGTCGTCATATCCCATTACAATTATGGGATTCAAAAATGTTAATTACCAAGGCTATGAAATTGCCGGAAATGCCAGGCTTAAATCGTCCCCCCAGGCGTTATCAAGAGCAAGGGATACAAGACTTAATCAGAGTATATAACTCTGGGATAAATAAAGCTTTGGTTGTAATGGCCACAGGCTTAGGGAAAACTTTTGTGGCAGGGGAAACTGTGCGAAGATTAAATGCAATAAAACCTTTACGTGTGTTGGTCATCGCACATACTAATCCACTCGTATATCAATTAGAAAAGGCTTTTTGGCCGTTTTTGAATAAGTATCAAAATACTGTAGTATGGAATGGGTATGAGCATCTTTCCCATGAGCAAATAGAAAAAGCCTCATTTGTTTTTGCTTGTCTTAATACCGTAGAAGCGTTTATTCGAAATAGGAGAGAACTTGACCATTTTGATCTTGTTATAATCGACGAATGCCATCATGTAGGTGGGCAAATGTACAACAGCATCATTCAAGAATTGACGGCTGGGCAGGAGAATGGTCCATTTTTACTTGGCCTGACGGCAACCCCATGGCGACCGGACGAAGTGGATCTCAAGCAATATTTTGGTGAGCCCGTTGTTAGTGTTGATATAGTAAAAGGATTAAAGCAAGGATTCCTCTCCAATGTAGATTACCGCATGTATACGGATAATATAAACTGGGCTTCTTTGACTAAAATCAAGGGCAAGAACTTTTCCCCTCGTCAAATAAATCGTACGCTATTCATTACCGAATGGGACGACGCGGTTGTATACGAGCTGCGGTCTGTATGGAACGAACAAAAAAAACCGAGGGCAATTGTCTTTTGCGGGACGATAGATCACGCTATTACTATGCGAGACCGAATAAACGCTCTGGGATTTTGTAACGCCTCAGCAGTTTATTCGCAGACAGTAGCTGGCAGGGTAATGGAGCCTTCCGAGCGTAACCGAATCCTGTGTGATTTTCAAGACGGAATAATAGATGTCTTATGTGCTGTGGATATCTTAAATGAGGGTGTGGATGTACCTGATGTAAATATAATCGTTTTTCAGAGAGTGACCCACAGTCGAAGAATTTTTATTCAACAGTTGGGAAGAGGACTTCGTATTGCAGATGATAAAGACAAAGTCATCGTATTAGATTTTGTCTCCGACATTCGAAGGTTCGCCGCGGGCATTAATTTGAAAGACAGTTTATATGACGAGGAAGGACCTGCACCTGGTTCACCTGTCAGAATCAGCTTGCAGCATAAAGTATCTTTTAGGAAAGCTGGAAGTGAGGATCCTCGAACAGAATCGTTTATAAGGCGATGGCTAGAAGACGTGGCGGAGATTGAAAATGCAGGGCTAGATGCATCGGTGCTGAAATTTCCGCCTGAATTACCAGGGGGCAAAAAAAGATGAAGTTTGACAACGTTTTATCCGACTTGGAGAAATTGGTTGGACTCAGGTTACAAAGTATTAAACCAGGGGCGGATGTAAGTTTAGAGGAAATTGATAGAAAAAATTTGAAAGTTTGGTTGATCGCGAGTAACGGTGACCGCAAAAGCCGACCGTTTAGTGAATTAGAAAAGATATGGCTTGCTTTATGTACCGAGCCAGCAGTTCATGTGGAAAAGGTACTTGGAGGATCAGGTTCAAGCAGGAACCAGCCTGAAACATTGATGGCCAACTTGCCATATATCGAGTGGTGCTATCTTGCAGGAAAGAAAAAACATTTAGTGTTGAAATCTGGGGCTACACACCATTATGGTACACTAAAAAAAATGGATGATATTGAAGCTCTATCATTATCAGAACGATTGAAAGGCAAACTTGCGCCTGATTCAGGGATGGTTGTAATAGTTACCGATGATATTTCAGTTGTATCATCGAAGTTGGAACATACTACGGGTGTAGGGTTAGAGGCTAATGATAATGGTATATATCAACATTTACATAGTGGTTTGAAAATATTAATAGTTCAACAAGGAATTGTAGGCTCCCTGCTAACCTCTGGAACTTATGCAGTTATTAATGGTAAGGCAATACCGCAAGGAGCATTGCAAATAAAAATTGATGGACAAGTATATTACGTAATTAATAAAAACGGAATGAATTTGCTTCTGAATTTAATCTGATGGTCACTGAGACGGCATTTTAATCCGTCTCTTTTCTTTTATTTTGAAAACGTGCATCTTCAATAAATTTAGCAATTCGTAAAACTGTGTCTTCGAGATTGTCATTCAGATCATGTTCCCAGATGCGCAGAACCTGCCACCCCAAATCTTGATAGTATTTAAGTATATCCTCATCACGACGTTTATTCCGCTCTAATTTCTCGATCCAAAAGGGGGTGTTCGATTTGGGGATATGCCCGTGTTGCTTGCAGAAATGCCAAAAACAAGAATCAATAAAAATGACGATCTTATATTTCTTAATCGCTATGTCTGGTTTCCCTTTCAATTTTCGGACGTTTTTTCGGAATCTAAATCCCATGTTCCACAACGCATTGGTTACTGTATCTTCTAGCTTTGTATGAGTTGACCGAATTGCACTCATGTTCTTACTTCGCGCTTCTTTGCTGATTTTGTCTGCCAAAATTAATCCCTCGTTTCAGAATGATTTATTATTCAAGCATGATCATTACACAAAAGTTTATTCACAGACTTTATTAAAACAATTGGATTACAATCCTAACATTGCTTACTAAAGAATACAGAAGAATATTATGATGTGGGGGTCTGTACCTTTAGAGGATAAAATTGGATCGTGTCGAAAAGTAAGTTAAGGAGCTGATATTATGAGGTTGAAAATAAACCCAAGGGTCATTGAACAACTTGGAAAAGAGTTAATTACTAGCGATGAGATAGCAATTGTTGAGTTGATAAAAAATTCATACGATGCAGGAGCTAGAGAAACTAACATACACTTAATCGACAATAAATTATCTTTCTATTTTCAAAACATGCTCGTTGATGTTGATCAAGATTTGAAATATACAGTTATGAAAAATTTAAAAGATACTTGTATAATAATTGAAGATAACGGACATGGAATGGGACTAAGAGAATTACAAGATGGTTTTTTTACAATAGGGACAACTATAAAAAAACTACAAAAACAGAATATCAAAAGTAATGATAGAGCTCCTTTAGGGGAAAAGGGTATTGGAAGATTAGCAGCCCAGAGATTAAGTAAGAAACTATATATTGAAACTACAAATGCCGAGTCTAGCCATACATTTTTGGTAAGTGTAGAGTGGGAATCGTTTATTAATAATGAAAAATACTCTGAATTAGATATTGAAGTAAGTACATTTCGTAAAACTGCAGAATCATATACCCGGCTTTGGTTTACTGATCTTAATTTGAATTTGGATTCTTTAATTGATTTAAAGAAAGCGAAAGAATTATCCAAAGCGGATCAAAATCATCCTAACACAGAATTTAGAATTATTAGAGATAATCTGCAGTCCGCATTAGGTTTTTTAATGTCACCTTTTGAAAATTTCAAAGAGAATTTTGTAATAAACCTGTACTACAGAGACCTTCCTATCCCCTCCAGTTCTGGAATAAATCTGATTAACGTAGCAGAAAACGAATATGATTTCAAAATTCAAGAAAAAGATGGCGAAATAAGAATAGTTTGTGGGCTTGTTATAAAACCTTGGTACATAGAAAGAATTCATCAAACATTAGTTGGTAAAGAGAGTTTTTTGGAATTAAGAAAGAGTCATCTATTTTACGCATCATTACTAAGGGAACATAAAGATAGGTTTAATAAATCGTTGAAATCAGTTGTGTCAGAAAAAACATTAATCAAAGAATTAAAACGAATAAACCAAAATCACAGCTTATTGAATGAGGACGCTGCTAAAATGCTTCTCGATTTAGTTCCAATAGAATCAAAAGTTTATTCGTTTAAGCGTGATCCGAAGATTTCAGCGAGCGCAATTGAGTCAGCAAAAGAAAACGGCTACTTAAAGAACATTAACTTTAATACAGCTAATCTTAGGAGCTTTTTAGAGTATCATAATGGAATAAAGCTATATCGTGGTAACTGTAGGATATCGACATTAGGGGATAAGGATAATGATTGGCTTCAACTACAACAAGCGAGAACTAGAGGTCAACAATTTTTTAGATTCGAACTTGGTAATACTATCGGTTACATCAACATCAATGACCCCTTACAATCGTATATTAAGGAAATTAGTTCAAGGCAAGATCTTATACAAAATGAACACTCACTGATTCTTAAAGAGGTCATAAAGTTAATTCTCAACAAATATTTCTACGAATTTAGTAGAAATGCATATTATATTACACAAGACATATTGAAGGAAGAAGGACTAGTCTTAAGACGATCAATTGACACATTAAAAGAGGAAATAAAAAATAATCAAAAAGTAATACAAGATAATAAAGAGAATTTAAAGGATTTTGACCAAAATCTAGAGATCATTAATGAGTACCTCAATAAAGCAGAAGTTGATGATAATGTGAGGAAAGCATTTAGTTCTTTGAACAATACTTCGGTGAATCTAAAAAGAAACATCGAGCATACTTTAACGTCAACAGAAAAGACTAATCGAGCGTTGGAGAAAGTGGAACAGGAAAGGAAAATTATAGAATTAGAAACTTATAATAATTATAAATTAATGGCCAACGGACTTATTACAGAAGTCATTACACATGAACTTCATTCAATTTTATCTAACTTGGATAGTGAGGATAAAACAAAGCACCAGTTCGATAATATTGAAGATTACTTAATAAGTAATGAAGCTGATGATATTTATTCTGAAGACTTTAAGCCTATTAAAAGCAGATTTAAATTAATAAACTCTAAGATGCTTGATATGAATCAATTTTATACTTTCCTAGAAAAAACCTTTTTGTATAAAGGTACACATGAGGATTTCGAAACTCAAGATGTATTTAGCTTTTTGGAAGATTTGGAGAAAAGGTTTGAAAATAAATTAAAAAAATACAAGATTACTTTAGATTACAAAAAAATTGATCTTCAGTGGAAGGTCCCGCGAGGCGCACTCATTCATGTATTTTACAATCTAATAGACAATTCCATTTTTTGGGTAAACCAGCGTCAAATAAAGGCTAGGAATGATAAGATCTACATAATTGAAGAACGGGATAGTATTCTTATAGACCAAGCCGATGAAAATATGATTCTAGTCAAAGATTCAGGAATTGGCGTATTTAAACGAGTTGAGAATATATTATTTCATCCATTAGTTTCGGGGAAAGATCGAAACGGTAGAGGAATGGGCTTGTATATTGTAAAGAAATTATTAAATTCTTTTGGGGCAGATATAGAACTGCTTCCGGAAAGAAATAGGTTTGGAAATAAATATATATTCGCTATTACATTGCGAAGCGAACTTAATGAAGGAGAAGAAGCAGATGAGTAATAGATTTTCTGAATTAATAAATCATCTGAATGTTAGAGCTTGTTTTTTAATAGATGATGATTTTAAGCAAGTAAGTGATATTGAGCAGATAATTTGCGATATGATTCAATTAAATCCAGCCGATCAATTAATGCTTATAGATACATTGAAAGAGCTGCCTGGTAGTAATAGCGCTCTGAAGGAAACTTACGAAAATCTTTTTAAGTCCTTCTCAGAACTTGATGAAACGCTAAAAACGAGAATATTCAAGACTGGGAAAGTGATAAAGTTATTAGAAACGGTTACAGAGTCGGAAGTAAATAAAAATGTCCACTGTTTAGCGTTGGAGTTCCATGCAATGATAAATGAATTGGCTCAATCTAATGAAGATGATGTAAGTAAACTTTTTTTAAGGTTCGGAATATCCGAAAAGTTGGGAAACTATGAATTTATTATTGATGAAATCGATTCGGTCTATGGAAGCTCTAAACGAATATACAAGGAAATTGGAAGTAATGTTTGGGATGATATAGAAACTGATTTGCGAAACCTTCAAGTCAGAAGCAACGAATTTGTTCTCTTTATTGTAGATAAAAATTTAGATGGTAATACTGATGCCGGTGAGACATTTATCAGAAATTTTTTATTAAATAGAGGAGTTAAAGAAAATATTATTAGCGTATTATATACCAGTAACAAAGAAGAGGTTGTTTCAAGCTCTTTAGAGAACGATGTTTATGTGTTCCAAGTTAGTAAAACTGAGAGTAGCAAACTAGATAAAATGGCTGAAGGCTTAGCGAAGTGTTCATATGTTCATCTATTTAAACTTATAAAAAAAATACATTCAGAATCAATAGATGATTCCTTTAGTTTTGCTTTGAATAGAATTGAAAATATGAATTTCCTTGCCAAAATGGCTAAAATCGAGGGCGTTACTTCATTGGAGATAATAGAAAAGTGGATCGAACAATTAAAGAATCAATACGTTGTTGAAAAATTGTTTAAAGCAGGTGATGGGGAGGAACCACAATATAACCAAATTGCGGGGTTAACTAAATTTATTAATGAAAAATATCTATCAGAAGAAGTTGACAGAGTAATAGAAGAGGAAATTGAGCGCAAGATTCATGAGCTAAATACATATGAAATATTTGATTACACAGTGAATAGTAAACAATTGCCGCCCGCCCCAGGGGATGTTTTTTTAATAGACAATGAAATTTTTGTGCTTGTCGGACAGGATTGCGATACCATTGTTAGAGTGGGTAAAGAATCTCTATCGAGAAATACAAAAAATGCAGATCTACTGCATGCAGCGTTTAAGATTAGTAGTTTTAATGAAAAGTTAAAAGTTGAGCCTAAAGAATTGCTGTTTAATTACTTCAAAAACGCTAGAGGTGAGGTAGGTGTACTTTCAGTAAAATTGGAAAATATGAGTTTCGCTGATTTCCCAGTATTAGACACTTGTGTCTTTAATCCAAATGGTCAATTTGAATTAAGTCTAGATGCATCCATCCCGATAGATAAAGAGGCTCTCTTACCGGAATATTGGAAAAGATATTATAAAGATTTACAAAACCAATTAAACAGAGTTGTTGAATATGCTCAACTTTTAAACGCAGCAGGGAAAGATATTAGCAACCTGGCAAATAATCAATTAAGTATCTATAATTTTGAACACGATTCAAAACTAAATAAAATTTCTTTTAAGGGCCAAAGAATTTGCCGCTTAGTAGGTCAATTTAAAGACGTTTTAGTTAAAAATTATTGGGAATACAGGTCCAGAATAGGATATAACGGTATTTTATTTAATGAGTTTATTCCTTTTTTAATTAATAATGTTGAGTGTCAAGTTCAAGGTGAAACTGATGTTGAGAGTTTATCTACTGATGATTTAAAGACTTTTTTGAAATTTGAGCGTGGCAAGTCCCCTCAAGACATGGTTTTAGTGATCAATAAGAGTGATTTAACCCGGCTTATTCCTGACATTCAACTAAGCAATAGTTTGATAGAGATTAATGATTTCTATTACGATAATGTAACAAAGGTAAAAATTGTAAAGATTGTTCTGGCTGGTGGAGGAATAGGAATTAAAGTGATTAATCCATGTAAAGTGCATGGCAGCACAAAGTTAATTGGTAAAGAACATATCAATGTTTACGATATTGTGGATGATATGTTGCGGCAACGTTTAATTAAAGAAAAACCAGATAAACTGAAATTCATGGATAGTGGTGAGGAACTGGATTTTAATGAAGGCAAAGGACCAAGGAGATTTCCTATTGGGGAATTGCGAAGAGGAATTAGCATACCAGCACTTCAGATTGAAATTATATTACACAAGGGAGTTATAAAGATACAACTCGATGATGCCTCTTAATTTATTTTTTTGAAAAATAAAAGAGGAAGCGAGATTCTTTCAATTATTGAGGCAGTTTTTTTGACTCCCTCGTCTCAATATACAACGCCTAGATGATGGGGACGGATTGGGGACGAAAACTCTCATTTAGATGAGTAAGAGAACCGAAACGGTAATTACTTGGTCAGAGGAAACCCTTATAAATCAAGGCATCAACACATCGCGGAGGATAGGAACCAAATAGCCTGTGTTCCCGCATACGGTGCATGTGTATTCATTTAAGATAGGCGGTATAAATCAATAAAACCCACCTTTGTAGGCGGGTTTTATTGATTTTGCTTTTCTACTAACCGAGACTCATATCTACGCGGCAAATAAAGACTCTCTCTTTTAAAAAATCAGCTTCCTCCTGTGTTAGACTCTCTTTATTACCCGATAAGAAAGCAATATCATCTAGACTTACTTCAAAAAAGTCAGCCAATGCAACAAGCGTTGCAAAATCGGGTTCACGAGTGCCTTGTTCATAATTAGCGATCTGTCCACGTGATAGGTTCATCTGTGTTGCAAGCTCATATTGACTAATGCCTTTATTGTTTCGGAGTTCTGCCAAATGTTTGCCGAACATGTACAATCACCTCAATATCCATTATCGATTTTATGATAAAACCCACCTAAGGTGGTTTTTTTGTTTTATACCTAAATGCGGCTCATATTTCACGAAGCAAGTTAAACCCCGAAATTAATCGTAATAATCCCCTCTCGTAATACTTCCACCCTGTTCGTTAACACCCAAGTAAGCGAAAATAGGTTTCAGAAGATCTTCGACGCTTTTCACTACCGCTCAAGGTGAACCTGCAAGGTCCTCAATTTGAAGTTCAGGAGTAGATTGAGATGGCGATCGTACAAGTCAGATCCACCAATCCGCAGTTTTCGTTTTTGATCAAGAAAAACCCAAGCTCCGGCATGATGCTTCGCTCGATCCGCAAGGGCATGGCGTACGGCTGGTACACGGATGAGCAGACTTATAATGTGTATTTTAAAGATGCGGACAATGAAATCTCCTATAAGCAGCATGAGCAGGAAAACTTCGAATATTTGAATGTATCGAGATACAACACGCCTTTATTTCCGCTGAATGCGATTAATGAGTTCTTTTCCGCGCCGCTGAAGACACAGGACGAACGTGACTCGGACGGTTATGAGCATACTTTCTACATCAATATGATCCATATCGAGCTGGTGAGGTACATTGAATTCTTTGAAAAACATTTACCTGATTTCTCTTTTGAGCTCATCCATCAAGCGCATAAAAGCTATTCCCTTACGATCACGACGAGGAGGAGTCTGTACCAACTGCTGCATGCAGTAAGTGTGCTGTGCCTATTCCTCTCGATGTTCGGCAATGAATATATCGATATTTCGGACAGCATTCTGGATAAATACATCAAGAGCCTGAATGTGATCGATGCGCCGTTTTATATTCGGAGTCTCTTTGTGCGGAATTTCTTGTCTTCGAGAGAGAGGTTTCAGAAGTACAAGGCGGAGCTGGAGAAAACGGAGCGTTATGAGATCCGGTTCGCGTACGGAGGTACGGCGCTGCAGCGGAGATCTTATATCGGAGGCGCACTGGCCTTCGACAAGTCGATCTTGGATGTGGGGTGTGGAGAGGGCTTCTATGCGCTCCCTTTCGCCGGGAAGATTGAGGGCAGCTACTACGCGATTGATATCAATGAGGAGCTGCTAGGCAAGGTGAATCGCAAAGCCGCGGCTAGAGAGATCGACAATATCGTCACGTTCAGCTCGATCGATCAATTCCTGGAAAGCTATAACGGGGAGCGGGTTGATGTGATTTTGACAGAGGTTATTGAGCATATGAGTGAGGATGAAGCTAAGCGGCTAATCCATCAGATATGCGCGCATGTCGATTTCGACAACTTCATCATTACTACGCCGAACGCCGATTTTAACTGCTACTATGAGCTTAGCGAGTTCCGGCATGACGACCATAAGTGGGAGATGGGGGAAGCGGCGTTCCAACAGTGGATGCGTGATGTGATTAAGGGAACGGGACTGCATGCGGAATTCGTAGCTGTCGGGGACGGCGTCAACCATATCCAAACAACGCAAGGCGTTATTATCAAGAAAAGGGGGGCCTGACCATGGAAATTCAAACTAAGGTGCATACGGTTTTCATGCTGATCGGGTCTACGGAATGCGGCAAAACGACGTTCACCAAGGAAGTGCTGATTCCCGGGCTGCGGTTTGAGGATGCGAGCCGTAATGTCAGGACCAATGTACAATATTTGTCCTCCGACCAGATCCGCCAAGAGGTGCTTGGGTATGAGTACGACAAGTATGACCAGGTGATGCTCGAGGCCAGTGAGCAAGCTTTTCATTTGCTATTTGAAAGATTGAAGATGGCAACGTCTTTTCCGGTCAATGCGGAGTTCGTGGTCGTGGATACAACCGGGTTGTCTGAGGATTTCCGGGCACAGGTGAAGGAGATTACGTTCCAGAACAACTATCATCTCGAGGTCATTGTTTTCGATTATCGCAAGCGGGACGATTACTATGCATCGGAGCGGTCGAAGAAGCTGATCACGAACCATATTAACCGGCTGCGGAAAGAAGTTCTCGGCTCGCTGGCCCGTGAGGGATATGGCAAGATTCATAAAGTGCGTGCCAAGGATTTTTATCTGGCTGAAGAAGGCAGAGCGAATCCCGAATACAGCGTCGTCATCGAGGATTTGGATGCGTACTTAGCGACCATTCTCCCTCAGGATGGGCAGTATATTATGATTGGGGACGTTCATGAATGTGTGGAGGATTTGAAGGGGCTGCTGCTCGATCATGGGTATAAGCTGGATGCGGGCAGGCTGGTTTTAACGGAGAAGTTGAAGCATACCAAGCTTATTCTGGTTGGCGACTGGATTGACAAAGGGAAACAAACGAAGGAGATCGTTCAATTTCTTTATGATAATCGGGAGCATTTCTACTTCGTGCTAGGGAATCATGAGAACTTCGTCCACAAGTATCTATTGGGCGAGATTAACGGCGTCGATCAGGAGATGCTTCATTCCTATTTTGACTCCACACAGATATTGTTAAAAGATTCGGAACTGCTGGCGAAATTTCAGCACCTGGTATCGATATCGCAGCCCTTCTACCGGCATGTGGGGGTTAGGGGGCCATCCTTCTATGTGACTCATGCTCCTTGCAGGAATAAGTACATCGGGAAGCTGGATACGAATTCCGTTCGGCATCAGAGGAATTTCCGGATTGACCGGGATGCGCCGCTGGAAGAGCAGCTTGCCTTTCTGCGGGAGGAAGCAGTTCGAAATCATCCCTACCATGTATTCGGTCACGTCGCGGCTAAGCAAGCTTTCCGCCTCGGGAATAAGCTGCACATCGATACAGGTACGGTACATGGCAACCAGCTGACTTCTGTCAGCATTTCGTATAAACCGTTCATGAAATCCCGGAAATCCCAGCAAGCGGTCATTTCTGAAGAACTTCAGACCTTATTTAGGGAAGAGCGCAAGGTTTCGATTCGTGAACTTGACGAGGATGACATCCGCCGGCTCCGTTACTGCTCTCGGAACAAAATCAATTTCATCTCAGGCACGATGTCCCCGGCGGATAAGAATGAGGAGACGAATGAGCTGGAGTCTTTGAAGCGCGGCCTCGCATATTTCAGGGATCATGGTGTCCGGCAGGTTGTTCTGCAGCCCAAATATATGGGGTCGAGATGCAATGTCTATCTGCATAAGGATCTGGATCAATGCTTTGCTGTCAGCCGTAACGGCTATAAAATCAACCATGTGGATCTATCGGATATTTATGATAAGCTGCTGATGAAGTTTGGCGGTTATATGCAAGAGCATAAGATAGCTATGTTGATTCTGGATGGAGAGCTTCTTCCGTGGAAGGCGCTGGGGGAAGGGCTGATCGACAGACAGTTCAAGCCTATTGAGAGGGCGTTGGGGACAGAGCTTTCGTTCCTCGAGCGCAACGGTTTTGAAGCAGCTTACAATACGCTTATGGCTGAGTATGAGGGGAGCGGATTCGAAAAGGACCAGCATCATACCGCCAAGTCCGCTTTGAGTGACAAGTATGGCCCGAGTACGTATCAGAACTATAAGTATGTTCATGAGGTCAGGGACAACTATGTCCCATTATCCGAACACACGGCAGCTTACCAAACGTACAAGAGACAGTTGGAGCTGTACGGTGAGGATGAGGTCATGGAATATAAACCTTTTGCCATTCTGAAAATTGTACAGGAAGATGGGACGGAGCGGGTCCCGGAATGGACGACATCGGAGATGTACAGCTTTCTTTCGGAGGATCAGGCGGTTACGCTGGATTTGCTTGAGCCGAGCTGCTTGGAACAAGCGGAACGCTATTTCGCGATGCTCACGCTTGAGAACCATATGGAAGGCGTCGTGATTAAGCCGGAGCAATGGAATGGCACAACGGTACCGTATATGAAAGTGCGGAATCCGGATTATTTGTCCATTATTTACGGATATGACTACAAGTTCCCGCGCAAGTACCGGAAGCTGCTCAAGCAAAAGAATATCAATCAGAAGCTTCGCACTTCACTTAAGGAGTACCAGCTGGGGATGCGGATGCTGGCGTTGCGCTTCGATGAAATTGCGCCTGAGCATGTGGTGTACCAGGAGGTCGCGGCGAACATGCTGTTTGAGGTGGCGCAGGAGCGGGAGATAGATCCGCGGTTGTGATTCGCAGATGTCTGAATCTTAGATAAGGTTCAGGCATCTTTTTGTATATTTTCCAACTGGCGGAGTAGGGAAGGGTTATAATGGAAGTATTAGTCGAAGCATTTATTCCGGAGTTTCAGTTATCATCCGAAGAGTTGAACCCGTTGCAGAGGGCTGTCCAGTATAATGGTATTGCACCCTGTTTGATCATCTTTGGTATTGTTGTGATCGGTGCTGCATTCTATTTACCGCTCTTATATCTTCTATTGCCAATAGGCATGCTAGCTTGGTATAGACAATATTCCATCAAACATACTCGATGGGGGACTTATCGTAACGAATTAATCATTTCAAAACAGGGTATGACCAAAACTACCGTTTATTTGCTGCGTAGGGCTATGGAGTCAGTCGTAGTGGGGGAGAGCAGTAACCAAAAACTTTGGAAGATCAAGAGTATAAAGATTGATATGGATTCGCCTTCTCGTGGCAGTGAATATAAGTTGGTGGGTTTGAGTGCCGCTGAGGTAAATATGGTGCTGGAGTGACGTAGGGAAGGCCTGATAAAACTGAATAACAGGAGTTGATCCCGTTAATCCCTACCAATTATAGCAGATGGGGTTGTACTACTGGAATTTCTCCAGTTAATCAGCCGTCTAACTCCTTATAGGTGCAGTTTAGCAACGAATTAACTTGATGAATTCCAGCTAATCAGGTTAGAAGCGGCGATTACAAAGAGATTATCGGGAGAATTTCCTGCTACGAATCATCAGAGGAACCTCAAAGGCAGGAATCGGATAGCGAGAGTTCCTTTGTCAGACAGGGAATTTATTCTTTTGCTGAGATTGAATAAAAGTTATACACCTCCCCAGGGCCGCGAACCATCGCGTCCCCAATTTTCATTATAAAACAAACCCAATTTATTCCGATATCATAGGTAATCTTCGGTTAGATTCAACAAATAGCACAGAAAATTAGATTTTTTACTTTCTTCCACTTTGCATAAAAGCTAGAATCTGATAGTATATAAGAAATACCGATAGATTTAGTGAGGATTAAAAGGAGGCACCTTTCCATGCAAAAACCGATGCTTGATTCTATACATGAAATGACGCATCTGGACCAACTCGAGGCTGAAGCGATTTATATTATAAGAGAAGTGGCGGCGGAATGTGAAAATCCCGTAATGCTGTATTCGATCGGAAAGGATAGCTCCGTGATGCTGCATTTGGCGCTGAAGGCTTTCTATCCGGAGAAGCCGCCGTTTCCTTTCATGCACATTGATACAACGTGGAAGTTCAAAGAGATGATCGAATTCCGCGATCGCAAAGCGAAAGAGTTCGGGATCGAAATGATCGTTCACTCGAATCAAGAAGGTATTGAGCAGGGGATCAACCCATTCGATCATGGTGCCGCTTATACCGATATTATGAAAACCCAAGCGCTGAAACAGGGATTGGACAAATACGGATTCACAGCTGCGTTCGGGGGCGGAAGACGTGACGAGGAGAAGTCGCGCGCGAAAGAGCGGATTTTCTCGTTCCGGAACAAGAACCATGCCTGGGATCCGAAAAATCAACGCCCGGAAATGTGGAAGCTTTTCAACACTAGAATTAACAAAGGCGAAAGCATCCGCGTATTCCCAATCTCCAACTGGACGGAGAAGGATATCTGGCAATACATTCGCAGAGAAAATATTGATATTGTGCCTCTTTATTTTGCAAAGGAAAGACCCGTTATTGAACGCGATGGACATCTCATCCTGGTGGATGATGACCGGATGAAGCTCGAGCCGCATGAGAAAATTGAAATGAAGAAGATGCGGTTCCGCACCTTAGGCTGCTATCCTCTTACGGGCGGAGCCGAGTCGGAAGCGGATACGCTGGATACCATTATCGAAGAGACGCTTGGTGCGGTTTCATCCGAACGGACAACCCGGGTTATCGACCAAGAGGCGGCTGGAAGTATGGAAAGACGTAAACGGGAGGGCTATTTCTAAGATGAAAAGTCTGCTTAAATTTATCACTTGCGGAAGTGTAGACGACGGGAAGTCCACATTAATTGGACATATGCTTTATGATGCGAAGCTTTTGTTCGCTGACCAAGAGAAAGCGTTGGAGCTGGACAGCCGACTTGGCAGCCGCGGCGGCAAGATCGACTATTCGTTGCTTCTTGACGGATTGCTGGCCGAACGCGAACAGGGGATCACGATTGATGTGGCCTACCGTTATTTTACGACGGATCACCGTTCGTTCATCGTAGCGGATACGCCGGGGCATGAAGAATATACACGGAACATGGCTGTTGGTGCATCCTTCGCGGATCTTGCCATCATTCTCGTGGACGCGACCAAAGGGATCATTACCCAAACCAAGCGCCACTCCCGGATTTGCGCACTCATGGGGATTAAACATATTGTATTAGCTGTGAATAAAATGGATTTGGTCGGTTTTGACCGGAAGAGATTTGAAGAGATCAGAGAGGATTTCTCCCGCATGACCGCTGAATTCAACTTTCAAACCATCCAAGTGATCCCTGTTTCTGCAACAGAAGGGGATAACATTACCAAAAAGTCGCCAAACACACCTTGGTATGAAGATCTTGCTTTGTTGCCGTATTTGGAACAGGTAGATGTTCATCAAACCGACGACACGAAACAATTCATGATGCCCATTCAGCGTGTATCCCGACCGGACCATACGTTCCGCGGTTTCCAAGGCCAGATTGAGGCCGGAAGCATCGCAGTCGGCGATGAGTTGACGACGCTGCCAAGTCATGAGAAAGCGAAAGTGAAGCGGATTTTGGTGACGGACCAAGATCGGGATGTGGCTTACGCCGGACAGCCTGTAACGATTCAATTGGATCGTGAAGTTGACGTATCGCGCGGCTGCGTCTTTACCAAAGACGATAAAATCAAAGAGGCTGACAGTTTTACCGCCACGATTCTATGGATGGATGACTCCGTGCTGACGCCGGGCAAAAATTATTTGGTCAAAGTAGGGACAAAAGTACTGCCGGGTACTGTGACGGCAATTACGCATAAAATCGATATTAATACTGGAAAGACAGTTCCAGCTGATCATATCGTCAAAAATGAAGTGGCGAAATGTGAATTTTCTTTATCGGACAACATTGTTATTGATTCTTTTGATCAATATAAAAGCATTGGCGGATTTATTCTGATCGATCGCGTAACGAATATGACCTCCGCTTGCGGTGTCATCGACGAAGCTCTTCAAGGCTCTGCCAACTTGGTAAGGCTTGAAGCGGAAGTGACGAGAGATGTTCGTGCTCAGCAAAAAGGACAGAATCCGTTAACGCTCTGGTTCACCGGTGCGGTTTCGGATAAATCGACCCTTGCGAAGGAAGTCGAAAAACGTTTGGTATCGACAGGCCACCATACCATGTTACTCGAGAATGGCCGGGGAGAATCGTTGCAGCGGTTAGCAGAGGTTGCAAAATTGATGAATGATGCTGGACTTATTGCATTGGTATCGAATGATTCCCCGACCGAAAACGACCGAGAAACCGCGCGCGACATCATTGGCAAAGAATATATTGAAGTTTATGTAAACAGACCGCTTGCAGGCAGCCCGAGCACAAATGAAACGCCTGGGAACCCGGAAATCGAAATCGATATAAGCAAGTTTTCAAACGAGGAAGCTGCAAACTATGTAGTGAAACGAATTATCAAATATTTAATTAATGAGAGCAGTCGTGGACAATTCCTTAATTTCTAATGCGGCAAAGTGCTGAACGATGCGGGATTGATTGCTTTGGTGGTGTCCGGGTCCGATAATGACCGGGCTGCGGCGCAGGAGATCATTGGCAGCGCGTTTATCGATGTTGATTCCAGCAAGGGGTCCATTGAAGAAGCTGCGAATGATATTGTGAAACGGGTTGTAAGGCATTTAATCAATTAGTAGAGAGTTTCTGGCACAACGGAATAGATCTTGCAGGAAAGTATCCCTACATCCTTGATGTAGGGATATTTTTTTGTCTGATAATGGGGAACAAATTATTAAGTTTTGACAAAGTTAGAGGGGATTCGCTTCTTATAACGAAATCATTAGGATTGGAAGAGCAGTTAATATTTGCATATCCCGGTGGATCACACAGGGACTGAATTTGAATGAAGAGGGGGATGTTTTCTCAGCAGCTTCATATACAGAAATTAATTTGTAGTATATTACTGACACAAATGACTTTAGATCAAATAGGAGGATTGTGTTTTCCATGCACACCAGAACATACAGGAAGTTATTAAATAAGAGAATATCTATAGTCTTGCTGGCTATATTTATGATCCTCTCATCTTTCATTTTCCCAGGAATTAATGAAAACAAAGCATATGCAGGAAGTGAAACCCCTCCTTCCCTTACACTTGAAAATCCAATCAGGGAATGGGTTTTGGATGAAGCGAGAGGGTATATTTACGCTGTTTCCCCTAAAGCCAATACGCTGCTATTTATCCGAATGAGTGACCTTAAGATTGAAAAGTATTTAACTGTCGGTTCGGGACCTTCAGATTTAGTACAGGCTGGTGACAAACTTTACGTTGCACTGTCTGGTTCCAATACCATTGCTATCGTGGATCTTGCGCAAAAGTCAGCGGTGGGATCGATTACAACCTCTATCAAGCCATACGAAATAGCCATGGATGGCAGCAAGTTGTTTTATGCAGAATACGACCAGTGGTGTAAAGTGGCGGCCTACGATATAGCAACACATGTAGAGTCTATGCTGGGTCCAGGAATTGCGAAAACTTTTTACAACCCCGATCTTGCTGTCGATGCGATGAACCATATTCTATTTATTGGCGAGTCGAGCATGAGCGGCTCCAATCTTTTTTCGTACAGCACGACGACCCTGCAGCCCATTGTGAAATCTAGTTATGATAACGGCTACGGCTTCAGTTATCCAGCCAGAAAGGTGCTTGTCGATGGGGGGCAAGTTTTCTATGCGCGCTATCGATTCAAAACCACAGACCTAGCATCCATTGAAGGGAGCTATAAGCATAATGTCATGCATATTGCAGGCGACAAAGTGTTTACTAGCGACTCAGGAAACTCTGGGGCAGCTGCGCCATCCCATAGCTACTTGTATGAGCGGGACGGATTTTCTCAAATTGCCGAGCTTCCTGTTGCAGCCAGAAATGTTGTAGTGGATAGTCAGAATCGCATTTATTCCTATACGGGGTCTGACGTTTGGAACTCGAATATCCCGAATGTTATTCAAATCATCCACGCAGATCCAACGACTCCGAAACCTCCGATATCGGATGGTCAGAAGGTTGTGCTTGATAAAACAGTGACGGATGTCGTATATAGCAGCGATGGTGCGAATTTGTTTGCCATTTCGGCCGAAAACAATCAATTAATGCGAATACGAACAAGCGATATGACCGTTCAAGAAACCAGAACGATAGGCTCTCAACCGAATTCCATCTACATGGATCATAACCAACTATATATTAGCTTCGCATCAGCTAATAAAATTGCTAGAGTGGATACACTTTCTGGAACCAGTGTCAGCGGATCTGTCTATTCTTGGGACATCGGCAGTTTTGTCAGTCAAGTTGTATATGGCAATCAAAAGCTGTACTACACCGCAAGCGATAGAACTTTTTCTGGGATTCGGGTTCTGGATACGGCTACTGGAACTAAGGCTACCTATGCTGCGAGTATTGATACTCCAGGACGAATGATTCTCAGTGCAGCTGATAATGCCTTATATTTCGGGAAAGCGAATGAGTACGCAGCAGGTCAGGTTTTTAAATTTAATCTGACCGACATGTCACAGCAGGTTGCTTCACCATTATTCAGTTACCCTGACTTTCCTAAAGGCAGTCTCACGCTGAGTGGAAACGACCTCTATTACGCAGGCTTTCTTTTGGATAAAAATACGCTGCTCCGTTCATGGAACGGCTATTCCGGAGCAGCTATTATTGCCGCTAACGGAGTCAACGTTTTTGCCAAAGATGCGGTCTGGAATCGGGATTCGTATGCTATTCAATACCATCTATCATCCGTCGCGAAGATTGTATTACCTTTGCCAAACGGTGAAATTGTAGTGGTATCTGAAGACGGAAAAACCCTTCAGAAGTTCACTAATATGCAGGCGCTTCGCGATCATGCACCGGAATTCAATCCTCCGGATCTTAGAGTAACAGATGTTAGCTTTTACGATACTGAGTCGACTAAAGGAGTAATAGGAGGTACGGTTTCTTGGTACAGTATGCCGCCAGGCACCTCCATCATAACCGGCTATACGATTTATTTTCTGGATGAAAACTTGAATAAACTAGGACCTCTGATTGGAGAAGCTCCGTATGAATCATCTCGGTGGTATTATAACTATTCAATTCCCCAAACAAGCATTATGCCGGGAACGAAGTATTTAGGCGTTTATACAAAGAACGCTAACGGAGAAAGTTCTTCCGCTGCGACGGTTGAGCTTTCGGATTATGTCAATACGCCAGGTAGCGGAGGCGGAGGGAATTCACCCTCCTACTTTAACTACACACTTGAAGATCAGAGTACCGTTCGTGGAAACATCCATCCGTTGGTCTCATGGTACACGCCAATTGAAATGAACTATACCGGTTATCAAATATCATTTGCGGATGCTTCTGGAGCACAGCTCGGTGGTAATTACAGTGTTTCCAAGCATACATTGCCTGGTATAACTTATCGTGTTGATGTTGCCGAGAATATTGTGCCTCAGGGGGCCGTTTATCTCGACTTAAGGCCGAAAGATCTGGTTGGGAATGTTGGAACTGAATTGTACCGGATGCAGATTTTTGATAATACGATAAGTAGTCCGGTTATTGAAGGAACGAATACAGCGATTCCCGCCCCGGATCTTTTCATGGGTCCAAACTTGGATAGAGATGTATCTCAAGGAAGCATTGGCGGTTCGTTCAGTTGGAGAGAAGCCTCCTCGGAAGGAGCGGCAACAAGCTATGTACTTTATTTCGTCGACGGGAACAATGTTAAACTGCAATCCATTGCCGAAATAACTAGAAATAACCTTAATCGCCCCAATCAATGGGTGGGTTATCCGTCTTATGAAATTACACTGCCGCACGGGACTGCAATTCCAGCAGGTACTCAAAGGATCGGGATTTTCGGCAAAAATAGTCAAGGTGAGGGCAAGGACGGACTCTACTTCGGATTATGGGACAGTATCGACGCTGATCCAGGTAATGATTACTTTGAGGACTTAGATGCTCGCGCTTCGAAAATTGATGGCGTATTGCACTGGATTCCTGTCTTCAATGAAAATATGGTAAGCAAATATGTGGTCAGCTTTGTGGATTTAAATCTAATGACTATCGGGCAGCCTATCGCGGAGGTGAACAAAGGGCAGCAGCGGTATAACCTCACTATTCAGGATATGCAAATTCCAGCGGGTGCTTGGGGCTTGATGGTAAAAGCGGTGAATCCGACAAATGAGGAGGTTTTATTGGGGTATTATAATCTGGTTGATAATATATCGAGTGAATCTGTTTCTACCTTGCCGACGGATAGCCAATCCCCTGCCATTAGTGTGAACCAACTGGATTATGATGGAGATGCAGGGGAAATAGGAGGGACTCTACTCTTTTATTCTGGTAATAGCTTCTATTCTACAACTCGTTACGATATTTATTACGTCAACGATCAACTGCAAAAACTTAAAGCAATGGTTAGCATTCCAGGAGGCGGATTTGGCATATATCAGGCTAGTATCCCTATGAATACCCAGATTCCATTAGGAGCAACGAAGATTGCAGTTTATGCCGTGTCTTCGACGGGAATGAGCACTCCTGTTACCACTAACATAATTGATCGGACGTACGGATTATCCTTGAATCCCGATCAAATTCAAATTACTAATAATAAAACCGGATCCTCTGATACGATTACTGTATCGGGTCTGAATTACAGAGATATCGTAAGGGTGTATCGCGATTCCACGTCAGCCAACTCATACTTACGTCAAGAAGTTGCCCCGGATGCTGCTTCTTTGAGCTTTACCGTTCCTCAGCTAGGGTCCGGGGAGGGGAGTTTGTATTTCTCCGTGCAGCATGGCGGCGGCTATCCAAGTATGAAGATTGCAAAAACCTATACAGCTGAACCTGCCGCCCCTGGGGTCGGTGGAGCAGGCGGAGGCGGTGGTGGTGGCGGAGGAGGCGGAGGCGTAAGCTTGCCGACGCGTGACGCCAACGGCAGAATGACTTATTCCTTCCAACCGGCTCATATAGATATGTTGATCGATCTCGCCAAAGAAGCCAAGAAGGAGCTTATCCTTGATGCTACGGCTAAACAGCATCTTGATATTACTACCGTTAGCTTCGAGGGAGATATCGCTAAGATTGCGGCGAATAAGGGCAAGCCTATCATCATTAAAGCAAACGACGTGCATTTCATATTCCCCGTTAATTCCTTAAGTGGGGCATACGAATTTGAAACTGTGAAGCTTACAATTGCTTCTGAAGACGTTCAGATCCTTGGAGACTTCGCAACGGCATCCCCGATCCTGGAGCTTTCATTAGCTGAAAAAGATAAGGTCCTAACAACGTTTGAGACGCCTATTGAGGCAACTTTCCGCTACGATCCGTCAAAAGTAACGAACGATAAGAATTTGGGTGTGTATTGGTTGGATGAGACAACGAGCACCTGGACCTATATCGGGGGACGGATAAATGGCGACGGAACAATTACCGCGTCATTATCACACTTTTCGAAGTATGCCGTTTTGGAGAAGACGGCAGCAGCCGAGAAAACATTTGCGGATACCCAAGGGCACTGGGCTCAAAAAGACATTGATCAGCTTGTCGGCAAAAAGATTATCGATGGTATGGACGAGCAATCCTTTCAACCGGACAGCAACATGACGAGAGCGCAGTTTGTTACCATCCTGCAGAAGGCACTTCACCTGTCCTCTCAAGCAGAATCAAAAGCTTTTGAAGACGTAGCTGTTGATTCATGGTATGTGGATGCTGTGAACGCCGCTTATGCTGCGAATATCGTAGGAGGGACAAGCGACAGCACCTTCTCTCCAGAGGCTTATGTAACGCGAGAGCAGCTGGCGGTTATGATGGTCAATGCGTATTTGAACGTTACCGGTAAAAAACTGAGCGATATTGTTTCAGATCTACCGAATGATTATGCAGATGCAAGCAGCATAAGTGAGTGGGCTAAACAATACGTTGCAGCGGCTACATCACTTGGCTTGCTGAATGGTGTGGACAATACCCATTTTGCACCGTCTCAAAATAGCACAAGAGCTCAAGTGGTCACCGTTGTCGTACGTATGCTAAAGCAAATTAACGACATGAAATAAGCTTTATGCCAAAAAACTCTACATCGTTGATGTAGAGTTTTTTGATGTTCATTTCTCCTTACCCTAGCAGTTCTTCCTCCTCCTCCCCCGCAACAACCCCATATCGCTCCAAAGCCTTCCCCGATGACTCCAGCATCCGCCTTTTCAAATAATCGCCCTCGGCCACCCGGACGCGTTTCCCCAGGAAGCGAATTTTGGAGAGCAAATACTCCATTTCATCCCCTAGCAGTGTGATTCTGACCCGATAGGTGTCGTTCGCCGCATCGTACTCCACGTCTTTCTCGAAGCTGGAGAAGGCGTACAGAATGCGGGACAGCTCCGGATTATAGAGGCGGACGATCTCGATAAGCACTTCGCTTTTGCGGGAATCGAGAGTTCTTCCAATCTGGTTCCGTATACGATCTGCTGCCGACGGTTCGATGGACTCTTCCGTGAGCGCTTGAATTTTGTTCAGTCGGGTGCTCTTGAAGGCGTGATGCCGCGTGTGATACCAGAGCAGATACCATTCTCTTTTGACCATGGAGTACTCCAGCTTGTAGGGAACGCCGGAATGATCCGTATTCACGCGGCCGCCCTTAATTTCGTAGGTCAGACGGATGCCAGTCCTGTTCATGATGTGCCGGCGCAAGGTTCGCAGGAGCGGGTGGTAGACCTGCTTCTCCGACATGCGGGCTTTCTCCACCAAGTGGCGGGAGGTATCCATGACGGGATCCGGCTCGAGGATGGAGCGCAGCTTATCCAGCGTGTCCGCCGTGAAGGCATCGGCTGCCGCCGGCTGTTCGAGCATCGTCTTCAGCCAAGCACGTTCGTGCGAGGTGACCATGAAGGTGCCGGAGTCCTCCAACCGGGAGATGATCTGGTGGTTAAAAATTTTCTCAAACAGATTCATAGTAAGACTGAATCTCCTTCCATTCGGCAATCATTTCCCGCCGCAGCCGGCTGGGCTCCAAGATCTCGCAGCTGGAGCCGAAGCTGCGCAGCCAGGGCTTGATTTCGGTCGTGCCGTTGACTTGGATTTCATATACGAATGATTCCTCATCTTCATCCACAATCTCTCCCCATTGCCCCTGCAGCAGGACCCGCTCTTTGACGAAGTTCGGCTCCGAGCCTTCCGGATGATAGAATCGGGCGCGCACGGTCACGGGTAAGCCGGTATCGATGAGCCAGCTGTATTTTATTTTCTCCGCAAGCTCGTTCTTCTTGTCCTCATGCCAAGCCTCATCCACGGTTTCATCCTCTTCGATTTGGGTGATGCCTTCCATGCGGTATTTGCGAAGGCCCTCTCTGCCGTGAGCGAGCAGATACCATCTGCCATATTGATGATCGTACACAATCTTAAGCGGAAGCGTCTTCTCGGCTTTGCCCTCCGTGTCCCGTGCGAAGAGGGGATTGGTGTTCTTGGAAGCGTAGCTTTTCTCAGACTTCGGCGAGAAGTACAGGAAACGGACCTTGCGCCGGTGCCGGATGGCATGAAGGAGCGTAAACAGATGCGCCTCATCCAGGATTCGGGAGTGATAATGATACTTATATAGAAATGGTTCGAGCGTATCCTGCCGGGCTGGGTTGCGCAGCAGATGCTTTTTGAGACCGTCGCGAAGCAGATAGCCCTGAACCGAAGGGACCTGCGTGTTCGCCATCACATCCACGAAATCGTACAGATCGATTAGCTCCTCATCCGATAAGCTTCGAACCAGATCATTTTGAATCCGGTATCGGTAGGGGCGGGGGCCTGGTTCTCTTCGAATGACGCCAACCTCCTCCAAGTATTTGAGGTCTGAGCGTATGGTTTTCTCGTCGGGCATCGGAAGATCGGCGGGGAGGCTGCTGCAGCACGTATCCAAAAGTTCCATCGCGGTCATAGGCTGATCGTTCAGCGCGGCTATGAGCAGCGAGATGCGCTGACTTTCGGATTCCTTGACGGATTTGGCGCGGAACAGGAACAAGAGCAGAGGATCGGTGGAGTCGTAGTAGCTGAACCGAATCGTTTGGGCTAATTCCCGGCTTTGATCCTTGGGCAAATGCTGGTGCATGGAGCTCACGACTTCTTTGAGCCGGCGGATCGTTTTATCGAAGGTATGGACGGAAATGCCGAGCCGCTCCGCGAATTGCTGCCTGCTGAACGCCCCGCTGGTAAGCACGAGCATCCGCAGGAACTGAATTTCTTTATCAAAGCTCTCTTTGGCCACGAGGGATCCTCCGTTCAAAAGTAACATGTTCTTCCATTGTAACAGGGGATGGATTTGGGTGGAATGGAAAAGTTTATGCGGCGTCGTAATACTTTCGCCATGTTCGTTATTACGGAAATGAGCGAAGATAGAACCTGTAGACGATAAACGCCAAAGGGCGTTCCCATCCTACATGTTTCTTGTTCGGACGGTCGTAACGAGGCGGGGATATCGAGATATCCCGCAGTGCCGCGCATCGTATGATGCGGTATCCTGTACGATCGGACGGTAAGAAACCATTATTTGGGGTTCGATTCCCCAATCGCATAGTGAGCGATTCTGGTAGAACACTCGACTTCCACTCGAGCGATGAACAATTTTATTAGACCTGTTAGCGGGAATCCTCAGTTTGCCATCGGGCAGGCACTGAGAACGCAGCTTAGCAGCCAGCGGATACCGGATAGGAATAAGGTGCATGGCCAGGTAGCGGCAAGAAGAGCGGGCGCGGACTGAAATGGAGATCGCATTCGCTATCTGTAAGTTACGTGTGTCGGTGCCGATTTTCCCAACCTCAAGCTTGGCTCCGCTCCTGAATCAGGGGGATTCCCTATGAGAGGTCACCAACCACCATCAAATCATCAAAGTTCCGTGAAATGAGGAGATAAATTATGTTTAAGAAAATCATTGTGAAAGCTGACGAAAGAGGACTACTGTTTAGAAAAGGCAGTTATGTGAAGCACTTGCAGCCGGGCGCTTATCGGATCGCTCCATTTTCTGATGATGAGATCGTCTTGTTGAATGTTACGAAGCCGTTTGCCGTGCAGGGGAAAGATCTGAACTTGTTTCTTCAAGATGAACGTTTGCTCGGGGAACTTACCGTTATCCATGTTCAGGATCATGAGTACGTGCTTCATTATGAGGATGGCAAGTTCTTGTCGCTGCTGACAGCCGGTAAATACGCTTTCTGGACTGTGCTCAAAAAGCACGACTTTACTCGAGTCGACATTCGCCAACCAGAGGTTGGTTCAGATATAGATAAAGCGATATTTGCGAAAATTGCTGGGTATCTCTATGCGTCCGAAGTGGCCAGCCACGAGACAGGGGTGCTATTTAATAACAATGTCATGCAGAAGGTGCTTGCCCCGGGGAAATATTACTTTTGGAAGGGGCCGGTGATCGCATCGATCAAAACCGTCGATTTGCGGCAGCAGCAGCTGGATATGACGGGTCAGGAAATGATGACGGAAGACAAGGTAACGCTTCGTTTAAACTTCGTCTGCCAGTACAAGATTGTCAACCCGCTGCGGGTGCTGGAGATCAAAGCTTTCGAAGATCAGGTCTATATTCTTCTGCAGTTAATTTTGCGTGAATATGTCGGGACTTTGAAGCTCGATAACCTGTTGCGGATGAAGCAAGAGATTGCGGCATTTGTACTTTCCCGTCTGAACGACAAGAGCGAGGATTATGGGGTCAAATTCTATTCCGCCGGTGTCAAAGATATCATTCTGCCTGGGGATGTTAAAGAGATACTGAATACGGTTCTGCTAGCCGAGAAGAAGGCCCAAGCCAACTTGATTACCCGTCGTGAGGAGACGGCTTCCACCCGCAGCCTGCTTAACACAGCCAAGCTGATGGATGAGAATCAGACTCTCTTCCGATTGAAGGAAATTGAATTTCTCGAGAAAATGTGTGAGAAAATCGGGACGATTTCGCTGACCGGCGGGGGTAATCTGTTGGAGCAGTTGAATTCGCTTCTTGGTGGGGCTAGACAATAATAATAAATATGGGAACAAGGTGATGAAAACAATGTTACTCTTTTTCAATAAAGCAGTCCGTCCGCTCTGGGAAGGCAAGAGCTCGATTTATTCTTATATTAAGGAGCAAGGCGAATCCGTGGACGGATCGCTGCCGGATGACGAAGAGTTCTGGTCTGGCAGTAAGATGAAGTGGGTAGCGGGCGGTTTGGACGGTGCCTTAGGGCACCATGCGGGGCCGGGTCAGATGACAGACGATACCCGTGAGTTGGTTCAACTGCTGGCGAAGCAGTCGAGAAAACCGAAGCAATCCGTTCGTAAGGCGCTGTATGCCAAGCTTGTGAAGGCGGATATTGGCAGCAAGATTGATGCCATACTCGACGAGGTGCGTAAGCTGCCGGGCATAAAGCCAGAGGCCGTATTCGATGAGGCGAAATGGTTAGCCGAAAATGGAACGCACCGGAATGCCGTCAAGTTTGGGATTGCGCTGCTGGGTCTTTTTCAGAACGAGCAAGTGAAGGAACTGCTTCTAACATTAGGGAGGCACGATGAATTTACTTTATATGCCGTGGTAGCGATACGAAATGGCATGGAAGACAGTAATCAAGTACTTTTTGAATTGGCTAAGCATGTTCATGGGTGGGGGAAAATTCATCTCGTCGAGAGACTCGAGCCGACTACACAGGAGATCAGAGACTGGCTGCTGCGCGAGGGCTGCCCCAATAATGTCATGAATGAGTACTTAGCTTTCACTTGTGCGAGAAATGGCGGCCTGCGGGAGGCGCTTTCGGCTGAGCATGTGGATAGCGCACTGTTCGAAGGAGCAACTGATATCATTGAAGCGTTAATGAGTGGCGGGCCGGCGGAGGATATCGATGATTATGAGGATGGTCCGCAGGTTATGTCCGATTACGTAAGGCTGGCCAAGGAAATGGGCTCGACCGCTAGGCATTTGTCGGTGATACTTAGCATTCGCGACTTCTTGGCCGGGGATGGGGAGCGTTGGTCCCGGCGAATGTCGGAGGGATGGACTGAGCAGATAAGAACCGATAATAGGGATGCATGTGAACTGCTTATTGCCAACGTGAAGTGGATAAGCATCGTGAAGGATGCTGTTAGCGCCGGTGATTCATCGGCTCGCTACTATGGTTCAGCTTGTGCGGATAAGCTTGGCCTGGACATTTGGGATACGCTGTATGACCAGCTTGCTGCTAATCCGCTGCAGGATTTCCATTACTTTCAACTCATGAAATCGAGCGATCCTAACCGAATTCGGCGATTAATACAATTTGCCACCGAGCATCTTCCTCTTCATCAAATTGCTACCGGTCCCAGGGATGAGCTGGGATTAGGCCAAGAATTTGCTGTGCATCGGAATTTGGATGCTATTTTGCAAAGTTTGGATGGGCATGAAGGGGTTGGTGTAGAATTGATCCTGACAGGTTTGAACAGTCCTGTAACCCGCAATCGGAATCTAGCGCTCAAAGCGTTAGAGGGTTGGAGCGCTGCCTCTTGGGGAGAGCGGCTTATTGGAGTGGTCCATCAATTATCACAGATTGAACCTGACGGCTCGGTCAAAGAACGGATCCATAAGCTCTTGGCAGCCAAAGGGATTTAAACTCGGGTAAGATTACAAGATGTAGGAGTTGAAATAGGATATGGCTTATCAACATATAGAAGGCGTTCGTGTCTGGGGGAATCCCGACAGCGGGGCGTTAGCGCAAGCGAAGATGTGTGCGAACACTGGTAATGTTGTCCAAACACTGCTTATGGCGGACCATCATAAAGGGTACAGCCAACCGATCGGCGGTGTTGTCGTCTATGACGGACAAATCTCTCCTTCCGGTGTGGGGTATGACATTGCATGCGGCAACAAAGCGGTGCGTACCAATTTGTTTGCCGAATCTATGAAGCCCGCATTAGCGAGGAAGATGGACGAGATCGCCCGCAAAATCTCTTTTGGCGTGGGCCGTGTTAATAATGAGAAGGTGGATCACGAGCTTTATGACGATCCGGATTGGGCCGTCTTCAAGGCGGTGGGCAAACAGGAGCACGACAAGCTGAAAGCCTTGGCGCAAAGTCAGCTCGGCACCGTCGGCAGCGGCAACCACTTCGTAGATTTGTTCGAAGAGGCGGGGACCGGCCGTGTGTGGATCGCGAATCATTTCGGGAGCCGCGGGTTCGGTCACAAAACGGCAAGCGGCTTCATCAACTTGGCTGCCGGCAGAGAGTTTCTCGCGAACGCCCCCGGTGAGAAGATGGATCAGCCGCCTGTCCTGCTGGATCTGAGCAGCGAGCTTGGCGATATGTACTACCGGGCGATGAAGCTGGCGGGGCGTTATGCCTATGCCGGGCGGGATTATGTGATGAAGCAGGTATTGTCGATTATGGGAGCGGAAGCGGACCTGGAAGTGCATAACCATCATAACTACGCTTGGCAGGAGGAGCATAACGGCAAGCAAGTCGTGGTCGTCCGCAAAGGAGCAACTCCGTCCGCACCCGGTCAGGTTGGCTTCATCGGCGGCAGTATGGGCGATATCTCCGTTATCGTGAAGGGGAAGGATAGCCTGGAGAACCGGGATGCTTACTACAGCACCGTTCATGGAGCGGGGCGGGTCATGAGCCGGACTCAAGCGGCAGGGAAAATGAACTGGAAAACCCGCGCCCGAAACGGCGGTCAAATCAGTGCGGAACAAATGATGAAAGCTGTTCGGGATTATGGTGTGGAGCTGCGCGGCGCGGGTACGGACGAGAGTCCTTTCGTGTACCGGAAGCTGCAAGAAGTGCTGGATGCGCATGCGGAAACGATCGAGGTTATGCATGTACTGAAGCCGATCGGTGTTTGTATGGCTGGAGCGGATGAGTTTGATCCGTATAAGGATTGATTTTATTTTCAACCGGCATTATCGAAAAAGAGTGATCTAGCGTGAGTAAGCTTAATGAATGGTTCAAGAAGTAGACATAAGGAGGTCGAACATCGTGTCAAATCCGGATGAGAAGAAAATCCACACCTATCAAGATTGGTTGACTTGGGAAGGAAATTGGGAGTTAATAAACGGAAAAGCTTATAACATATCGCCGGCTCCAACTTCATTGCACCAATTTATTGTAGGCGAGCTTCATTTTGAATTGCGGACATTTTTTCAGGATCGGAGTTACTATGTGTTCGTGGCTCCATTCGATGTTTATTTCAGTGAAAGCGGCGAGTACGAAACACCTGATCATGTTACACAGCCGGATCTCTCGGTTGTTTGCTCGAAGGATCAAATATCCAAAAACGGTTGTTATGGTGCCCCCAAGTTAATCATTGAGGTTCTGTCACCATCCACGGCGTTGAAAGATTTTAATGAAAAGTTTAATTTATATCAGAAGTATGGCGTACAGGAGTATTGGATTGTTGATCCTGGGAATCGAACGATTCATGTATACACGCTGCAGGAGGGCGCTTACCAGGTACGGAATCTGTATACGGAGCAGGAGGAAATTCAATCTTTCGTTTTCAAAGATTTGCATATGTCTGCGAGCAGACTGTTTAGCTGGGAATAATGCATAAATGAATCAGCAGAAAGGCATCGTAATCTTCTTTAACAGGAGGGACGGTGTCTTTTTTATATATGAAGTCTTTTCCTTGGACCACTTAACTATGTTGCGGAGAAGCGCCAGCATAATGGATTAAGCCACTCGGACTTTATCAAATCTTTATACAGACTTATGTAAATCTTCATCGACATTCGAATTTAATTATGTAAAATATTGTGTGGTTGTAGATCTTTTCAGATTGGATCAATGAACTTAAGGAGCACATTCATGATAAACTTTGAGGAAAGAAAAAGGTTAATCTCGTTAATTATCGTACTATGCTTTGCATTTTTATGGCCGATTATTAATTCAACATATCTTCTATTTCACCCAAGTAGTGGGGCGGTAGGCGGTAGTCATTTGGACTTCGGTTTTAGCGTGGTCCTTGAACTGCTTGCATTAATCTTACTTGGCGCCTCACTCCGGAGTCAGCAAAGGAGCTTCAAGGAACTTGGCATTACCTTCAAAGTCTCCGATCTTGGTCATGCGATATTACTCTATTTCTCGTTCTATATACTCGAGATACTAATGTTTCTATTTGTCCCACACATGAATGCTGAAGTTCGTAACATTGGGTTTTTAAAAAGCGATATGACACCATTTTATCTCATATTCATCCTTGTGAATCCTTTCTTCGAAGAGTTGATCGTGCGGGCTTATGGAATAACGGAGTTTCTTCACTTTTTCAAAAAAGAAGAGATCGCTGTGCTGGCTAGTACACTGATCCAAACGTCGTATCATTTGTATCAAGGTGCAATTCCCGCGATATTAAACGGGGTACTATTTTTTGTTTTCTCCATTTATTTTGCGAAAAAGAGACGCATTATTCCCATTATTCTGGTTCATGGGTTTCTTGATATGTACGCGATGATTCAATTTCATGGGACTTGATAATGTTTGATTTTGGAGGAAGCCACGTGAGTGGTTTCCTTTTTTAGTATTCATCGTTTTCAAATTGGTTTGTGGGAGGAAACAAAAGGTAAACATGATTGAAATATAGTAATAATTGTATATTTCCACAAACTATATTAGCATTATAGCTAGCTACAATGAGTAAAAGTAAAACTAGGAGGATCGGAACTTATAAATAGAAATTCGGGAGCGAGTCATAACGCACTTTTTGCCCCTAATAGTTCTATTAGAACTGATTTTAATTTTCTGCGATGCATGTCAAAGTAATTATCCCTCGAGCAAGCCCTCTCATTCGGAATCTGCATCAGCCCTGGAGCCAACCATCAAGGGATATATAACAATTCAAATTTAGTGAATGGAGATGGTTGTGTGGGTGAAGATGTAAAGTGGGATTTATCGGCTGTATACTGGGGACTCTTCTCTTCAATTTTACCTTTTATTTTGTTATTTGTTGTTGTAGTTATAGTTATGGTTTATAACGTAAAAAATAGTAGAGAATTAAATAGAGTACTTGAAGAAATCCAAGAACTAAAAAAGAAATTCTAGAAAAGACTTGTTGCAAAAGTAATACCAATGAGAATACGAGGCACAATGAAATTTGGGTTCTATGCCCTGATTAATATGTATCTTCTTTGAAAACATAGCAAAGAGAAAAAAGATAGAGGAAATGCTGATTAATATAATAATAGAAAGTCTGACAAAATAATTCTTTAATCCTATACGAATAGAAATACACCTCTCAATCTCAAAATCAACATTCAATAAGTGAAAAAGGCCACCCCGCAAGAGAGTGACTTAATGTACTGATATTAAATCCCTGTTCTTTGACAAGTAATTCACTTATTTTGAATGAGGTATGAAACGAAAATGACTAGAGATGTAATAAAAGCACCTAACCATCCGATAGTAGGAGCATACTCTACATAGCTCTGACCATACAAAACAAACAACATGAAGATAACGTTTAACACCATAGCCGAAACTACTATTAATTTACTTTTCATAACAGTCTCCTTACATATACGAAGTGGCTATACGCTTCATCAATTAATAGGAACTTGGATCTTTTTGGCATGTGCCGGAACAATAGCCTACCACGGATCCTGATACAACAGTAAATACGTTAATTCAGGATCAATGCATCCTTTATTTTTCACCCCTTACTTATTAAGTAAAATAAATATAATTATTACAACATACGTACGATAAAAAATAATAAATGTCTATGAAATATGAGAAAATTTGTAAAATCTTTATGCTTCTTTAATGTTATTAATTTATTACTAGAGGAATAAGGAGGAGATTACAGGGATTATCGAATGTTACTATGTCGACTCGGAGGGGAAAAGAGTTAAATTAGATAGGAGCATGTTTCATCCTTACAAAAATGTAGCTGTTGATACTTACTTTGCCGACGGAAGACGTGGGCGGATTCCTCCCGTGTTGGGGGTGTATATTGGATCCGTAGATCAATTAATGCATTTCATAGAATTGAATTTCCATGTTAAGTTATAACGCTAGATCGTAGAATGGAAGGAGTTTAACAATCAATGAAAAGGTTCTTGATTTACGCCTTAATTGTTGTCTTAAGCTACTTTTCGGGAGTCCTGTCCTACAATACGGCTCACCACCTACTTGCCATACCTGATAATAACGAGATGGATCAACTATATCCCTGGGTAAACATCTTTTTTTTATTTTCAGCACTTCCCATATATTTTGTAATCGTTTTATTTTTTCGCCTTTTTAAGACTCGTTTCTTCGTAATTAATACCTTACTTAAGACAGTATATTTAATAGGAATTAGCTTAGTTATCGCGGCAATGGTGCCCTATATGTTCGGTGGATTTGGGTATTTAGCAAGTCCGGAATTTTTATTATCGGAATATGCAATCCTGCTGTATTCGTTCTTCGTAGGAGCGGCCCTCGTATTCGCTATCAGCTCATCCATTGTGGAAATGTATGTGAATAACAAGAAATGACCAGCCTGAATTCATTTTCCAATCATCAAACACCCCTCACCTTCATAAATATAAAAGCATGACATCTTTCGTTGAAAGGGGAAATGCCCGTGTCCCATGCGAACATCATTAGATTCTTAATTCTTAATGACAAAGGAGATGGCATTTATTGAGTAAATGAGGGAGTAAATGTCGAATTTTATCAAATCTTTAGGAAGAGTTTTGTGAATCTTTATGGACATTCGAGCATATTCTTGTAAAATGTATCTGACAACTGTTTTACATAAAGATTTTGATGAATGTTGAAGGAGGAATAATGATGGATTGGTATTTAAAGGTGTTGAAAAATTACGTAGGGTTTTCAGGAAGAGCACGGCGCAAGGAATATTGGATGTTTGTGCTTTTCAACTTGATTATCTCTATTGGACTTGCAATTATTGAACGCATATTGGATATTAAATCCGTTTTAACCGGTATCTATTCTTTGGCTGTCTTGCTGCCGTCACTAGCCGTTACATTTCGGAGACTCCACGATACGGGGAAAAGCGGTTGGTGGATCTTGATTGGCTTGATCCCTTTTATTGGAAGTATCGTTCTTATCGTATTTAATTGCATGGACAGCGAGCCTAATGAGAACAAATATGGTCCGAACCCGAAGCAATTTGCGTAAGTAAGTTGTCCGTCAAATAATCAGCTAACCCCATCCTGAAGGGATGGGGTTAGTTGTTTTTTTATTTAGAAATATAAAAAGTGTTGTTTGCAAAATTAATGGTTAGACCCAACTCGTCAACGGCATAGTGCCATGTCATTGGAAAATAGGTCACATCGTTTAATACCAGCAATGGATATTCCTCAGCGCCATTATCGATCCATGCATCGTTTACATAGATATTAAAGTCCGGTTTGCTTGCATACAGGTTGGAGCTTGTAGAACCATAGTCCAGTTCAAGGTCTCCGGCTTTATTGGAAGTCTTACGAATGACAAAACCAACATCCGCATCCCAAACGGTCTCTAATGCAAGGGCCTGAGTAAACTTGAAAGTCATTGGGAAATACGTAACATCTTTATACGAGATAACAGGGTATTTAATAGATGTATTCGGTACAGATGTACCATTTACATTAATAGCGTATGTTGGTTTTACAACTTTGACATGTCCGCTTGGAATCGTTTCCGCCGGGGTCGCAGGTGTACTCTTGGAAGTTGATCCACTGGACGATCCAGATGTTGATGATGAGCTGCTTCCGGATGAAGATCCGCCATTGTGGTAGTGATAGCCGGAGCATAATCCTTTGGCCTGGGAGCTTGCTGAACAATTATGTCCGCCGTTAGCGTCCGTTCGGCCTGAATGCGCATAAACGGATTGCGAGACACACAATGTGAATACGAAAGTTACTGCTAGTAGTCCGATTTGCCTAAACTTCAATTCTTTCATCTCCTAAAATCTAGTAGTATTTAACTGTGTGATAGTACCAGATATTTCAAGGGCTTTCAAATTTTATTTTCATGCCTACTTGCTTCATATCCATATGTGCCACAGAATAACACGCCAGCATCAGCTACATTTGTGCCCGACGGATTAACGATTCAGTTCGTACCGTCCCAAAACGCAGAAACTTTGGAGGCCAAAGCAAAACCACTCGAGAAACTACTTGGTGATCGATTAGGGATTCCCGTTAAAATGACCGTTTCCAACAGTTATCCCAATGTTATTCAGGCAATGGCTACCAAGAAAGTAGACATTAGTTTTCTGCCGCCATCCCAATATGTTTATGCGCACGATAACCTTAAGGTGGCCGATGTGCTTATGCAAGCATTGCGTTATGGTGCGGATCCGCTCACGGGGAAGCCGACTCAGAAGCTCGTTGACTTTTACCAATCTATGATCGTTGTTAAAGCGGACTCACCAATTTGGAATTTTGAGGATTTAAGGGGCAAGACCATTGGATGGCAGGGTGTGACTTCTGCTGCAGGCTACGTTTACCCAGGTTTGGTGCTAAGGAATAGCGGAATAAATCCAGTGAAAGATGTTGAGGGGAAAATGTACCAAGGTCACGATAGAGCCATTGTTGGCTTGCTCAAAGGTCAAGTCGATGCTGCAGCTGTCTTTCAGGACGTTCGCTCACTCATGCTGCGAGATTTTCCTGATGTATTGAAAGATACCCGTATTCTTGCGTTCTCTGATAAGATCCCTAATGACACTATCGCCATACGATCAGATATGGATTCAGAATGGCGGAAGAAAATTCAGGATGCTTTTGTTTCTTTAGGGAATGATCCAGTCGGAAAGAAAACGATTCAGGATGTATTTGCACACCAGGGGTATACACTTTCTGAAGACAATAAGTTTGAAATTGTTCGTGAAGCGCTTAGCTCAATAAGTGAAGATTAACCGGATCACTAGAATTGGACCTTCTCCCTTACTACAGTGGGGGATTTTTTTATTTCCTTACTTACCGCAACGTAACTAACTGACATCTTTTTCAGTTCTTATGCAGTTATTCCTTTGCTTGTATAATAGCAATGAAAGCAAATCCGTGCATGGATGGAGGGCTCACAATGAACTATAGAACTCTTGGCAGAACAGGGTTAAAGATATCGGAAATCGGTTACGGAGCATGGGGGATTGGCAAAACGTCCTGGATCGGGGCGTCCGACGATGAGTCGATCGCTGCACTGAACCGTTCCATCGAGTTGGGACTGAACTTTATTGATACGGCTTTGGGTTACGGGGATGGCCATAGCGAGAGGCTGGTTGGACAAGTGGTGAAAGCTCACGATCAACCGATTTATGTGGCGACCAAAATCCCGCCGAAGAACAGACAGTGGCCCGCCCGGGACGGAGTGCCGGTGGAAGAGGCATTTACAGCGGAGCATGTCATAGCCAGTACGGAGCAAAGCCTGCGCAACCTCGGTCTGGACACGATCGATGTGCAGCAGTTCCACGTCTGGTCCGACGAATGGGTGGGACAGGGCGACTGGCTGGAAGGTGTCCGCAAGCTGAAGGAGCAAGGCAAAATCCGCCATTTCGGCATTTCGATCAACGATCATCAGCCGAACAATGCCTTGAAGCTGATTGAAACGGGGCTGATTGATACGGTGCAGGTGATCTATAACATTTTCGAGCAAAGTCCGGAGGATCAGCTGCTTCCTGCCTGTGCGGCACACAATGTCGGCGTCATCGTCAGGGTTGCGCTGGATGAAGGCGGCTTAACGGGACGCATTACACCGGATACGACTTTCAGCGAAGGTGACTTCCGCAACGGTTATTTCCGGGGCGACCGCAAACAGCAGGTCTATGACCGCGTACAGCAGATCGCATCCGATCTGGAAGCATCCGTGGAACAAATGCCGGAAATCGCTCTGCGGTATGTGCTGAGCCATCCTGCTGTGTCGACCGTTATTCCGGGCATGCGCTCGGTCCGCAATGTGGAAGCGAATATGCGGGTTGGCGACGGGCAAGGGCTGACTAAGGAACAGCTGGAGAAGCTGAAGCCGCATCGTTGGATTCGGGATTTCTACAGAGGTTAGAGGCAGAGACAGCTAAGGGAGGATTATAGATCAATGGATAAAAAACGGATCATTATCACTGGCGGCAGCGGGAAAGCGGGTCAGTGGATTCTGAAGCATTTTGTGGATCATGGCTACGATGTCATTAATCTGGATGTGAAAGCACCGGCGGAACCGGTCTGCCGGACGATTATTACGGATCTTAACGATTTGGGACAAGTTATCAACGCGCTGTCGCCATATAGCACAGGGAATCGGAAAGAGGTGGCGGGGATTGTGCATTTTGCCGCGATTCCGCAGGCCTACACGCATACGAACGATGTGTGCTTCCGCAATAATGTGATGAGCACATACAATGTGCTGGAGGCTGCAGCGAACTTGGGCATCGGGAAAGTCGTTATTGCATCGAGTGAGTCGTCTTACGGGATTTGTTTTGCCAGCGAGTTTTTCGAGCCTCAGTATCTTCCGATCGATGAGGATCATCCGCAGCTGCCGGAAGACAGCTATGGCTTATCCAAAGTCGTGAACGAAGTGACGGCACAGGCGTTCAACCGGCGCACCGGCATGCAGGTGGTGAGCTTCCGCCTCGGCAATATTCTTGTGCCGGAGAGCTATGCACAGATCAAGGCCAATTTCGACGATACGGACGCTCGTCTGCGTATTCTGTGGTCTTACATTGATGCGAGGGATGTCGCCTCCGCTTGCCACAAGGCGATTGAAGCGGACGGGCTTGGCGCAGAGGCGCTCATTATTGCGGCGGATGACAGCTCGTCGAACCGGATGACTCGGGAGCTCGTCGAGAAATACCTGCCTGGCGTCCAAGATATTCGCTCCCCGCTGGAGGGGAGAACATCGCTGATTTCCAATGCGAAGGCGAAACGATTACTGGGCTGGGAGCCTCAGTATAAATTGATGGAGCAAGCATGAAAGAAAAGGCGGCTGATCCTTTAGGGGATGAGCCGCCTTTTCTTCTGCGATTGCGTCACTGCTGCGAGGAGGGAGCCGGTTCCGGGTCTCGCTATCGGACACAGCAGCCCTTATTCGTTGAAAAAGGGCCATTTGAAATATGTAACGGACACCAGCGCACCTATTTGCTCATTTTGGGTGGATTTTGCTCCGAAATGGGCTAAATAGGGTCTGCTGTGTCCGTTAGAATCGAAGCGCGGAGCGCATTGCGCATATAACGGCTGTTGTGTCCGTAAGGTTGTCAGGGCGAGCACTCCCCCAGAAGAAAAGGCCATCCCCTCAGGTCCTAACAGGACCTTGGGGACGGCCTTTTTCATTACCAGGCGTATGCTTCCGGCGCCGGTTTGCCAGGGCCTGGGAAGATTTCGTCCAGCTTCTTGAGCACATCCTCGCTCAGGGTTACTTCCGGTACGCGCAGCGAATCCTGAAGCTGCTCGAACGTACGCGGTCCGATAATCGGCGCAGTAACCGCGGAATGCGAGAGGACCCAAGCCAAGGCGACGACGTCTTCCGGCTCGCCGATCTCTTTGCACAGCGCCGAGAACTGCTCGAGTTGAGGGCGGTGCTTCGCGACCCGCTCGGCCGAGCGTGCGCTGCGTGCGCCTGTACCGGTCAAGGCATTGCGGCCGAGCAATCCGCCCGCGAGAGGGCTCCACGGGATAACGCCGAGGCCCAGCTTCTCGGAAGCAGGGAGGACCTCCAGCTCAGGAAGTCTGTCCAGCAGGCTGTATTTATGCTGCTCCGATACTAAGCCTAAGAAATGGCGGGCCTTGGCCTCTGCTTGCGCGACCGCAATATGCCATCCGGCGAAGTTGGAGGAGCCGATATAGTCGACGGTCCCTTGGTTGACCGCGGATTCGAAGACGCCCCACAGCTCTTCCCAAGTGACATTGCGGTCAATATGATGCATTTGATATAGCTCTATGTGGTCTGTCTGCAATCTTCTGAGCGAGCCTTCCAGATGACGTCTGATTTTGTAAGCGGATAATCCCCGCTCGGCATTAGGTCCATCATGGGGATCGTTCATGTCCCCGTAGGCTTTGGTAGCCAGGATGACTTTCTCCCTGCGGCCTCCGCCTTGTTTGAACCAGCGTCCGATGATCTCTTCCGTCCATCCTCTTCTCTCAACACCGCCATACACGTTAGCCGTATCGAAGAAATTAATTCCAGCATCCAGGGCGGCATCCATAATACGAAAAGCTTCTTTCTCCTCAGTTTCCGGTCCGAAGTTCATCGTTCCCAAACATAACTGACTGACCTTCAAGCCCGATTTGCCTAAGTATGAGTATTTCATGGTTCATCCTCCCACATTCCTCTTAAATTTAGTAGAACCTAATGCTGTGAAGAGTAGTTCGTGATGACAGTTATATTTTATCGAAGTTTCCAATCCATTGTAAGTAGTGAAAATGCTTTTAGTATGTGTGCCGAATGTTACTAGCTAACGTTGAGGTTATTAACTAACCGGGGAGGCGCGGACAATTTTTCCGATCATGAAGTGAGGTTACTTTAAATACAATAGGACATGACATATGAAAAGATATGGCGATAGGAGGTCAACTATGCGTGCAAAAGAGCAGCGCCCGCGCGTTTTCCCCGACTGGTGCGATACGGGCGGCAAGACGGGCGATGGGGACGCCTTACGGCATGTGTTGGACGAGGATGGCAGCATCGTGTGGGACATCTCGCAGGATAAGCGTCTTCCTCATTACGATCATATAGAGATGAGCGGATTTCAGGTTTCGGTCATCGTCAGTTATGGTGTGGGCGACAGTGGTGAGCTGAAGCTGAACCGGCATGCGGTTTTTCCGGGTTTGCGCACCATTCCTAATGATACGAGGGGGAGCTTATCGCATAATTTCGGCTTGGAGGCTTCAGCCGTCATAAAGGTCGACGGGCAGCCGGTTGAGAGTGAGTATCCGCGTCTGATCAGAATTCGGGGATTTCTCGAAATTACGAGTATAACCAAGCAGGGGCTCGAAATCGTGCGAAAACTGATGCCGGCCGTAGACGAGGCGGCGGTGATCGAGAAAGTGACGGTACGCAACTGTGCGGCCAAAATTTTGGAGGTCGAAGTGAACGTACCGGCGTACCTGCATGTGACAGATCCGGCGGCGGGCGTGGCAGGCTCGTACGAGCTTAGAGCGAATTTGGCCAACTCGGACAGCGAGTATGTGTCCAATAACGCCTGCTATAATTATCGGAGTATGGAACCGGGAGAGAGCCACACGTATTACTGCCTATTTAGTGCGGCCCCGCTGAACCGGGTTCTTGTTGTGAATGCGCATGCGGAAGAGCGGAAGCGGCTCGATTTGGTTGAGCAATGGTTCGGCGCCCTTCGGCTGGAAACACCGGATCGTACATTGAACGCTGCATTCAACTACGCGAAACTGCGCGGCAGCGAAAGTATTTTCCTAACCCGCAACGGCTTGATGCATGGACCCGGCGGTGGTGACTATTATGCGGCATTATGGACCAATGACCAGTGCGAGTATATCAATCCGTTCTTTCCTTTTCTAGGGTATGAGGCAGGGATCGAACAAAGCATTAACGGCTACTCCTTGTATATGAACCACATGGGCCCGTTATTCAGCAAGCCGCTGGTTTCCAGCCTCATCGCCGAAGGGACCGATTATTGGAACGGAGCAGGCGATCGCGGGGATGCGGCGATGTATGCTTATGGGGCGGCCAGGTTTTGTATGGCGAATGGCGATCCGCAAGTTGCAGAGAAGCTGTGGCCGGGCATCGTCTGGTCGCTTGAATATTGTAGACGGCAGAAGAACGAGCACGGCGTGATCCGCAGCGATTCGGATGAGTTGGAGAACCGTTTTCCTTCCGGGGAGGCGAACCTGTTTACCTCTTGCTTGGTGTATGACGCTTTGCGCAGCACGGCCATGCTCGCCAAGGCAATGGGGAAACATACGTTGACGGTTGAGAAATACTACTTGGAGGAAGCGGCTGAGCTTCGGGGAGCGATTGAGAGGTATTTTGCAGCGGATGTCGAGGGTTATGCAACCTATCGCTATTATGAGGGCAACGATATTCTGCGGTCATGGATCTGCGTGCCTTTGGTGATGGGCTTGTTCGAGCGGAAGGAGGGGACCTTGCAGGCACTCTTCTCGCCAAGGTTGTGGACGGAGAACGGGCTATGTACCCAAGCGGGCGATACGACGTTCTGGGACCGGGCGACGCTGTATGCGCTTCGCGGTGTTTTTGCTGCGGGGGAGCCGGACTTGGCTTTGCAGCATTTGACCGCTATCACACGCCAACGGCTGCTCGGGGAGCATGTGCCTTATTTCGTAGAGGCGTACCCGGAGGGGAATCAGCGCCAGCTGTCGGCGGAGAGCGGGCTCTTCGCCCGCGTCTTTACGGAGGGCCTGTTCGGCATCAGGCCGACAGGCTTCCGGAGCTTCACGTGCAACCCGCAGCTGCCCTCGAGCTGGCAGGAGGCTGCTTTGCGGGACGTGAGGGCGTTCGGAACGGCCTTCGATCTGGAGGTTAGCCGGACGGGGACGGGGAAACGGTTGCGGGTGTATGTGCAAGGGGAGCTTGTTTGCGACCAACAGGCGGGGCTGCGGGATGAGTTCCGGGTGGAACTGTAGGGAGGGATTAGAGCGTTAAAAAGAGTTAGGGTGACCGGAGGGTCACCTTTTTTTGTATATTCGGCAGGTTTCTTCCCCTCCTGATAATGGATTCACTGATTTTAGCGGGAAATGTATATGAAATTTCGAATAGAATCTGTCGGCTCGTCAAGTCTGGCTTGACTAACCGGCTGCCGGCAACAAAATCGGAAAGCAATTCTCGGTCGAAACCACCATTGTCGTCAGAGAATTATACAGATATAATGGCGAGTGGAAGTTTAACGTGGCAGCTGCAGGTTTCTCCGGCGGCTCGGAGCACTGTTTGGCAATTCCGGTGTGGATGCGGTGAGGGGATTAGCACCGTCGCCGCCACCTAACGCTCAATCCCATTATCATGAAAATGGACGAGCATAGCAGCCGGTTTCCGATGTGTGCGGTCGCCATGTTCGGAACGGTGACAATATGATTCCGGGCACCGGGAGCTCGATAAGCCTATAACCGGGGACTACGTTGGGTGGCAGGCAGCAAATCATTGATGGACGAATGAAAGGAGATCGGCAAAGCAATGTTGGATTTTTTGGCTAGCTTTATTCAAAATTTTACGAATTTCTTCAGTTGGGATGTTCTGAAAACGACCATTACCGACCCAGTCAGCTGGGGGATCATCGGCACCTTGGTTGTGCTGGAAGGACTATTGTCTGCGGACAACGCGCTCGTGCTGGCGGTGATGGTGAGGCATCTGCCGAAAGAGCAGCAGAAGAAAGCTCTCTTTTATGGGCTGATTGGGGCTTATGTGTTCCGCTTTCTGGCGATTGGCGTGGGGACGTTCCTGGTCCAAATTACGTGGATCAAAGTTCTCGGCGGCCTGTACTTGCTATGGATCGCTATCAGCAACCTCTTTCTTAAGAAAGAAGAGGAAGATGAGCAGGTCGAGGGCAAAGCTTTCTCGTTCTGGAGAACGGTGCTGGCTGTTGAGTTGATGGATATTGCCTTCAGCGTGGACAGCGTCCTGGCTGCGTTCGGGGTGAGCGACAAGGTATGGGTCTTATTCCTGGGAGGTATATTGGGCGTACTGATGATGCGTGGAGTGGCGCAAGTATTCCTGCGGCTGATCGAGAAGTTCCCGGAGCTGGAGAAGGCCGCTTTCGTTTTGATCATTATTATTGGACTCAAAATGATTCTTGGCGCATTTGGCGTGCACATCTCGCATGCGGTCTTCTTCTCGCTGCTGATCGCAGTGTTCGTAGGCACGATGATCATCAGTGCGGTGCGAAGAAAAGGCCAGACGGACGTAGGGGCTTAATAATTACATAAGGGAGGGAGGCTGCGCTCCTCTCTGGGTAAGGGGCGAGCGAACGGGCTTGCCCCTTATTTTTTTTTTGGGGCGGATCAGCGATGGCTACGGAACGGATGAAGAATCTGGATGGAGCGTGCCTTATAGCCTCGCTAACGGACAGAGAAGCCTCTATTCGAAGAAAAATGGGCTCATCGATTATCTAACGGACACCCGTGCAGTTAATCGCTCTAGTTGAACCTGATTTCCCTACGAAATCAGCAAATAAGGACGCTGGTGTCCGTTAGCGGCACATCGTGATGCTTTTTGCCAGATTAACGGCCGCTGAGTCCGTTAGATTTGTCTGAGGAGCACCGCCCCCTTTGAACAAGCTGCTGCCGGCCGTATAAGGAGGCATATCCACCCTTCGCACAGCATATCCATTAACAAAAGCATACAACAGGCAAAGGTGCCTCAGGTCTTAGAACGTCGAGCCGTTCTCCGTACCGGGGCGCTTTTTTGCTATCAGCATCGAGGCGATGAGGTGAGGGATGTGAGCCATGTGAACCACAATCAAAAACCGATACGCGCCGTACCGCTCGCCGTCCGCATCATCCCGAACGCCGACGCCGGACTGGCGCAGCAGCTGTCGTTAAGGCCGGGCATCCGCAGCCTCGGTCTCCTAACCTCAACCATCGACGATGTCGGCTACACGGCAATCGACGAAGCGACGAAGAAGGCGGCCGTCGAAGTGGTGTATGCCCGCTCGTTCTACGCGGGAGCGGGTCATGCGTCCGGTCCGCTGTCCGGCGAGTTCATCGGCATCATCAGCGGCGCATCGCCGGACGAGGTGCGCAGCGGGCTGGACGCCGCCATCCAAGTGATGGAGGCCGGAGCCTGCTTCTACGCCCTTAATGAGGAGGGCTCGCACGCGTACTATGCGCATGTGGTCTCCCGAACAGGCGCGTACCTCTCCAAGGAAGCGGACATTGCCGAGGGCGAGCCGCTGGCCTACTTGATCGCGCCGCCACTGGAGGCGGTGTACGGTCTCGATGCGGCACTCAAAGCTGCGGATGTGCGCATGTGCAAATTCTTCGGTCCGCCGACAGAGACGAATTTCGCGGGAGGCTTGCTGACGGGCAGCCAGTCGGCGTGCACGGCGGCGGCGGAGGCGTTCGCGGATGCCGTGCGGGGCATCGCGCGCGACCCGAAGCGAATAGGCTATTAGAAGGCAGGTGCTTGGCATAATGGATCAACAGCGGATGTCCTTAGGCATGATTGAAACGCATGGCTTACCGGCTCTGATTGCGGCGGCGGACGCCGCAGCGAAAACGGCGGATGTCAAGGTGGCGGCATACGAGAAGGCGGACGCCGGCATTGTCACGGTTTATATATGGGGCGACGTGGCTGCGGTCAAGGCGGCTGTCGATGCCGGAGCGGCGGAGGCGGCGAGGGTAGGCAGGCTGCTCGGCACGCAGGTCATCCCGCGCCCGGACCCCTCCGTCTATACGATGCTGCAGGGAGCGGAGGCGGTCTCCCAAGCGCCGGCACCGAAACCAGCGCCGACCGCAGCGAAGCAGGAGCTGCCCGCAGCGCGTTGGAGCAAAATGAGCGTAGCCCAGCTTCGCGAGCTGGCTCACAGCACACCGAAGTTCCCGCTTACGGGGCGGGACCTCCAGCTGGTCAGCAAAGCGGAGCTGATCCGGCTCTTCACGGAGCTGGAGGGTGAAGGAGGCGAGCCGGCGACATGAAGCTGGACAGCGATTTGCAGGCGATCCAGGAGGTGCGCAATTGCTTGCAGGAGGCGAGAGCAGCGCAGAAGCTCCTGGAAACCATGTCCCAGCCGCAGATAGACGCCATCGTGGCGGCTATGGCCCATGCGGCTGAACAAGAGGCGGAGCGGCTGGGCGCGCTGGCCGTGCAGGAGACGGGCTTCGGGAAGGCAGCCGACAAGAAGGCGAAAAATTTGTTCGTCGCGAAGGAGGTCTACTCCGCGATGAAGGACATGCAAACGGTCGGCATTATCCGCAAGGATGAAGCCAGACAGGTATGGGACATCGCGCAGCCCGTAGGTACCATAGCGGCGATCATCCCATCGACGAACCCGACCTCGACGGTTCTATTCAAATGCATGATCGCGCTGAAGGCGCGCAACGCGATCGTCATCTCCCCGCACCCGTCGGCGCTTCGCTGCTCACAGGAGTCGGCGGCCGTCATGCGGGCTGCGGCCGAGAGCGCGGGCGCTCCGCCGGGGCTCATTCACTGCCTCTCGCAGCCGACCCTGGAGGCGAGCGGGGAGCTGATGCGGCACAAGCTGACGGATCTCATCCTGGCTACGGGCGGAACGGCCATGGTGAAGGCCGCCTACAGCTCCGGCAAACCCGCATATGGGGTAGGCCCCGGCAATGTACCGGTGTATATTCACCGGAGCGCGCAGATCGAGCGGGCGGTACGCCTCATTCTGCAGAGCAAAACGTTCGACTACGGTACGATCTGTGCCTCCGAACAGGCTTTGGTTGTCGATGAATCGGTCAAACCGGCGCTCATCGAACAATTGCAGCGGCAAGGCGCTTACTTCCTGAACGTACAGGAGAAAGCCAACGTAGCGGCGATCCTCACCGTGGGGAAAGGCATGAACCCGCGGATCGTCGGCCGGTCGCCGCAAGTCATCGCAGCTGAGGCCGGCATCACCATCCCGGAGGAGACGCAGGTGTTGATTGCCGAGGAGTCTCACGTCGGTCCCGAACATCCGTTCTCCATGGAGAAACTTAGCCCCGTCCTTGCCTTATATACAGTCAGCGGCTGGCAGGAAGGGTGCCAGAGGTGCATCGAGCTGCTTACCCTTGGCGGTCTGGGCCATACGCTCGGCATCCACGCGGAAGAAGCGTCCGTGATCGAAGCGTTCGGGCTTGAGAAGCCGGCATCTCGAATTGTCGTTAACACAGGAACGACGTTCGGCGGCATAGGCGCGACAACGGGGATCTTTCCCTCGATGACGCTGGGCTGCGGAACCGCAGGCAACAACATCACCTCGGACAATATCGGGCCGCAGCATTTGCTGAACATCAAACGTGTGGCTTTCGGCATCAAGGAGATGCCCGTCGCCGAACCGGTTCGAGAGACTCCGATTCCCCGTCCCGGATCCGGTTCCGGCTCCGATGCCGAGCCATTCGCCCGGCAAATGGCGGAAAGTTTGGCAAGTGCCCATCCGCTTGGCATTACACGCGAGGAAGTTGCGCAAATCGTGAGGAACGTGCTTGCCGAGATGCAGCGGAAATAAAATATCGCAATTATCAAAGGAGGAGATCGCAATGGCAGGTGAATTGGCCGCTTTAGGTATGGTGGAGACGAAGGGCTTGGTAGGTTCGATCGAAGCGGCGGACGCGATGGTGAAGGCGGCGAATGTGAGGCTGGTCGGCAAAGTTCATGTCGGCGGCGGGCTAGTAACCGTAATGGTCAGAGGCGACGTCGGTGCGGTCAAAGCCGCTACGGATGCCGGGGCTGCCGCAGCGGAGAAGGTGGGCGAGCTCGTTTCCGTGCACGTGATTCCGCGTCCGCATTCGGACATCGAGTTCATCCTTCCGAAGCTCGAAGGGTAGCAGCCGATGGCGCTCATTACGGAAACGTACCTCCGAACGCAGTTGATCCGGGGGTTGCCGAATCCGTTTCCCATCACGGATCGGGATATGCTCACCCCTGCAGCCGCCGATTTCTTGAAGGAGCGGGGAATCGTCTTGCAGCGCGCGGCCTCAAGCCCGACCGCCAATCCGTGCTCAGCGGCGGAGCCTGTGCTCATCCCGGTCGGCGTCTCCAACCGGCACGCCCACCTCTCGCCCGGCGACGTCGAGGCGCTGTTCGGCAAGGGCCGCAGACTGACGCCGCTGCGCGAGCTGTCGCAGAAGGGGCAGTTCGCCGCCAGCGAAACGGTGACGCTTCAGGGGCCGAAGGGCTGCATCGCGAACGTACGCATCCTGGGCCCTTCGCGCGGTGCGACGCAAGTGGAAATTTCGCGCACGGACGGCTTCGAGCTCGGCGTTCACCCGCCGTTGCGGCTTTCGGGCGATCTTGCGGGCACGCCGGGGATTACGCTCATAGGGCCGAGCGGCTCGGTCGTCGTTCCCCAAGGCTTAATCGTCGCCCGCAATCATGTCCATGCCTCTCCGGAGGATGCACAGCGCCTTGGACTACAGCATGGGGAGCCCATTATGCTGCAGGCTGCGGGTGAGCGGCCGGTTATTTTCGGGGATGTGACGGTACGGGTGAGCCCGCAGTTTTCGTTGGATTTCCACATCGACCGGGATGAAGCGAATGCCGCCATGCTTGGCACGGGCGATATGGTTCGTTTGATCCGCAGGAGCGATAACGAAAACGATGACGAGAACGATGCCGGCACACATGCCGAGAGGAGGCGGCGCTAGGTGGAAATCAAACAGATGGTCGAAGCGATCGTTCGCGAGCTTGTGAAGCAGGAGCTGCCCAGGCCGAAGGTGCTCTACCTCTTTTACGACAGCACGGCGCATGAGGCGTTTACGGATCATTTTATCACCTTAAATATTCACGGCATTGACCATGACCGCTTGTTCCTGGACGGCGAAGCCTCCTGCTGGCTGGGCAAGCACCGGATCGAGTGCGGCGGGCGGGGCCGAACGATTGCCGCCGATGAGTTCGCGCCATCCCCGCTCGAAGTGCCGATGGAATATGAGGGTATCGTCATTCCGGAGATTGATCTGGACAATGCGGCCAGAGCGGCGCTCGGACTGAAAGGGACGATGATTTCGGAGATTATTTTCTCCGCGCTTGTCCAGCAGAAATTCGTCCTCATCGGCGAGGACATATCAGGGCTGAAGAGGACTGACCGGCGCACGCTGCAAACATTGACGCTGCCTAAGCCTTACCGCAATCTGTTGGATTATTACATGATGGAGCTGCAAATGTACGGCGTCGAATTCGCGCCCGTGAAGCTGCTCGCCGAAAGAGCGGCAAGCAAGCTCGGCAAAACCCCGGCCCTGGCGCCCGAAGCGCCTGCATCCGAAATGTCTGGACCCGAAGCTTCTGGACCCAATGCGCCGGAAGCACCCGAACCCCATGTAACGTCAGCCCCCGCAACCGCCCCGCTCATCTGCGAGGGGAGATTGGTCTCGGCGGATTGGCTCGCGCGGGAGCTCGCGGCACGGCCGTTTCGCACGTTAAGAGTCGGCAAGCGGACAATCATTTCTGCACTGGCGCAAGACATGTTGAAAGAGCGGAACATCGCAGTTGAATTCATAGGGGAAGGGTGAGGTCCATGTTCTATGGCAAAGTCATCGGCAGCGTATGGGCGACGCAGAAGGAAGCCGGTATGGACAACCTGAAGCTGCTTGTCATTCAACCGATGGATTTCAACGGGACCGGGGCCGGTACGCCTGTTGTTGCCGCAGATCGCATTGGAGCGGGGGTCGGCGAACATGTGATCGTATCCAGAGGCAGCCCGGCCCGAACGTTGTTCACGGATAAAATGGTGCCCATCGACGCGATGATCGTCGGTATTGTCGACAGCTTCGAGGTCGCGAAGGAAGCCGAGGAGGAAACATGGAAGAGCAGAAGATGAGAGTCATTCAAGAATATGTGCCGGGCAAGCAGCTGACGCTCGCTCATGTGATCGCCAGCCCCGATCCGTCTCTGTACGCGAAGCTTGGCCTTGAGGGGCGCAGCGCTATCGGCATCCTCACGCTGACGCCGACCGAAACGGCAATCATCGCCGCCGATGTGGCGACCAAAGCGGCCGATGTGGGCATCGGCTATTTGGACCGCTTCACCGGATCGCTCGTGCTCACGGGGGAAGTGGCTGCCGTGGAGATGGCGATTGCGGCCGTGAACGCTTTTTTGCTGGAGAAGCTGAAGTTTGCTGCGGCACCTGTCACGAGGTCTTAGCCCATGAAGAAAGTGATGATCATCGGCGGTGTCGGTGCAGGCAAATCCACCCTCATCAAAGCCTTATTCGGGGAGCGGGATCCGGCCTCCAAGACGCAAAGCCTTACATATCGCGATTGGACCATCGATACGCCCGGCGAGTACAGCGAGAACCCGCTGTATTACCGGTCCTTGATGGCCACCTCGCATGAGGCGGCAGTCGTGCTGCTCGTGCAGGACGCCACGCGGGACAGGAGCTTTCTGCCGCCAGGATTCGAACAGGGCTTTCCTATCCGAACTTTAGGAGCGGTAACCAAAATCGATCATCCCTTGGCGGATATCGACCGGGCTATCGCTCTCTTGAGACAGTCGCTGCCGGAAGGCGAAATCGTGCTGACCTCCGCTGCTGCGAATGAAGGCATTTCGGAGTTGAAACATAAACTTATGCAAATCGTCCGGCCCTGAACTTAATGAATGAAGAGGGATTCCCCATGGCCTCCATTATGGAAATGTGCGCAATGTATACGCGTTTGAGCGAAGAGGATGCTCGAACGATCCAGGAGATGGCGGTTCACCTGCCGCTGATTGCCGATGTCTCCGAATCGGATGTCTTCATTGATTGTCCGCTTCCGGACCCAGGCTCGGCGCTCGTCGTTGCCCAGGCGCACCCTTGCACAGGTTCCTCCTTGTACACCTCCTCCGTCGTCGGGCAGCATGCGTTTGTGCAAAATGAACCTGCCGTCATGTACTGCTTGCTGTCCGGTCAACCGGTCATCGGTTCGCGAGGCATCTCTCAGGAGCAGATTGCGATCCAGCAGAATGTCGTCCCGATCCGCTCCAGAACGGGTCAAGTCATTGGTGCTTTGATCATGGAGCAAGATATTTCTCACAAGCTGGAGCAGGAGAAGAATGTGACCCGGCTCATGGCAACGACTGAGGGGCTCAGCGAAACGCTGCTTAACGTAGCGATGTCGCAAGGCAGCATGCAGTCGCTGATGCATGAAGGGATTATCGTCTTCGACGACAGGGAACGGGTCACGTACACGAACCCTCGCGCGCTCGACATGCTGAAGGATATCGGCCACGCCGACGCTGCTGCCGGTTCTCCGGTCGTTCCGCTGTTTTATGGCAAATTGGCGGTGTCCGGCCGTTCGGGTCTCCTTCATCAGGAGCTGCAGATCGGGCAGGTGACCTTTGATTTGAAGGTCATGTCCATTTATAGGGATCAGCGGGAGGTCGGCGGGATTATTTTGCTCCGCGATATTTCGGACTTGAAGGAGAAGGAGAAGCAGCTCGTCATCCAGTCGGCGGTCATCAAAGAAATTCATCATCGGGTCAAAAATAATTTGCAAACCGTCTCCAGCCTGCTCCGGCTGCAGATGCGCAGAACGAAGCACGAAGAGGTGGAGCGGGTGTACCGCGACAGCATCAACCGGATTAATTCGATTGCCGTCATTCATGAAATGCTGGCTTTCGACGGCTTGGCAACGATTCAGTTCAACGAGGTGGTGGACCGGATTATCAAAAACATCATTTCCTCCTCGTCCAAACCGGATCAAACGATCGTCCCGGTTATTACCGGAGATGAACTGGTTCTGCAATCCGATGTAGCGACGACGCTTGCGCTCGTGGTGAACGAGCTGGTCCAGAACTGCGTGCTGCATGCCTTCGGGGAGCGGCTCGCCGGACATATCGAAGTTTCGCTGCAGCGGCAGGATACGTTCATTCGTGTCCGGGTGACGGATGACGGCGTCGGCTTCCGTCCGGAGATGGGGGGAGGAGCGGGCAAAGCCAAAGGCCACCTCGGTTTGAAAATCACGGAAACCCTCATCGCAGAAAATCTCGGCGGCGTCCTTGACATCATGACGGATGAGCGCGGGACCGACGTGCAGCTGACGTTTCCGGCAGCGCGCCAGCGGGAGAAGGAGGAGGAAGCGCCATGAGAAACGCCATCGTGGTCGTCGATGACGACCCGATCATCCGTATGGATATTCGCGAAATGCTTGAGGAGGGCGGATATTTCGTTGCAGGCGAAGCCAAGAACGGTGAGGAAGCCATTGAATTGATTGCCCGTGTGAAGCCGGATCTGGCCATTATGGATATCAAAATGCCGGTTATGAACGGGATTAAGGCGTCGAACATCATCCGCAAGCTGCAAGCGGACACCTCGGTACTGCTTCTGACGGCGTACAGCCAGAGAGAGCTGGTGAAGGAGGCCCGCGAGGCGGGAGTGGCCGCTTTCCTCGTGAAGCCGGTGTCGGAGGAGGATCTGCTGCCGGCGGTCGAGATCGCTTTGAGCCAGAAGGAGAAGATGGACTCGCTGAAGCACGATATCAGGCTGCTGCAGCAATCGATTGAGGAGCGCAAAGTCATCGAGAAAGCGAAAGGCCTCGTTATGCGACAGCTTGGCGTCCATGAGGAGGAGGCTTATGCCCGTATGCGCGATGCAAGCATGGCGGCACGAATTCCTCTTGCGAGGCTGGCGGCCGACATCCTGCGGGACGGTGTGAACCTTTTGTCCGGAGCAGCGGGTGAACGGTTGCATGGCTGAACAGTGGATGACGAGTGTCGGTCTGGACATTGGAACGAGTACGACGAAGCTGGTCATCTCCCGGCTGCGAATCGTCCGCGCCTCCGGTGCGCTCAGCTTGCCGCGCTTCGACATTGCGGAGCGGGAGCTGCTCTACGCAAGTCCCGTTTACAGCACACCGCTGATAAGCGGTGACGAAGTCGATGCGGAGCGCATCTGGGGCATCGTGACGGCGGCGTACGAGGAGGCGGGCATACGGCCGGATGCCGTGAAGTCCGGCGCCGTTATCATTACCGGCGAGACCGCGAACCTCAAGAATGCGGAGCATATTCTTCATCAACTGGCCGAGCGGGCGGGCGATTTCGTCGTCGCGACCGCGGGCAGCGACCTGGAAGGGCTGCTCGCCGGGAAAGGCGCAGGCGCCGAGCGGCGCTCCATGCAGCTGCGCGGCGCTGCCTGCAACATCGACATCGGCGGGGGAACGGCCAACGCGGCGGTTTTCCGGCGCGGCAAGCTCGCAGGCACGGTGACCTTCCGCGTCGGCGGCAGGCTGGTCCGCATCGATGCCGAGGGCACGGTGCGCGAGGTCTCGCCGTCGCTCCGCCCGTGGCTGGCGGCGAGCGGGATCCGGCTTCAGCCCGGCGACAGGCCCGGCCTGCCGCGGCTGAAGGAGCTCGCGCGATCCATGTGCCGGTGCATGATGGATCATTTAAGCGGGCGCAGCCAGCCGGAGGCGCCGCTGCGCGCCCTGCTGCTCGGCGAGCCGTTATTGTCCGTTCCTTCTATAGAAGAATGGACGGTATCGGGCGGCATCGGCGAGCTGCTGGCGGCGATGCCGCCGGAGAGCATGGCGGAGGCGGCGCGGTATGGCGATATCGGCTTGCTGCTGGCGCAAGCCTGGAAGGAGCTCGCCGCCGGATATGCGATCCGCCATGCGGCGGCTGAGCAGACCGTCCGCGCGACCGTCATCGGCGCGGGGATGCAGAGCACGGAGATCAGCGGCGCCACCGTTCATGCCGATGCAGCGCTGCTGCCGGTCCGCAATCTGCCCGTGCTCAAGCTGGAGTTGGATGCGCGGCTGCTGGAGCCGGATGGCGGGCTTGCTCTGGCGCTAGAACGGCTATTGGTAACCGGCGCAAGCTTGTACGCGGGGGAGCGCTCGCTCCCGTTCGCTCTGGCGATGTCGGGGACGGGTCATTTGACGTACGCATCGCTCCAGCGGGCAGCGGAATTGCTTCACGCCAGCTACATCCGTCATTTTCCAGAGAGTGATGCCATCGTCGTCATCTGTGAAACGGATATCGCCCAAGCGTTCGGCCAATCCTTGGCGAGACGGTGCGGGCAGCGACCGAAGGTGATCTGTATCGATCAAGTCCGTGTGGAGCACGGGGATTACATCGATCTCGGCGAACCTTTATCCGGCATTATGATCCCCGTCGTCGTCAAAACGCTGGCATTCCAGCGAGGAGGGGAGGGCGGACGCCCTTGAACTTGAAAACAACGCTGCTCGGCACAACCTTCCAATTCCGCGATTTGAAGGAAGTGCTGGCCAAAGCGAATGAGGAGAAATCCGGCGACCAGCTTGCCGGCATCGGCGCGCGGGACGCGAAGGAGCGGATCGCTGCCAAGGAGGTGCTTGCCGGGTTGACGCTCGCAGACATCCGCAACCATCCCTTGCTGCCGCCGGAAACCGATGAAGTGTCGCGGGTGATCGAGATGAGCCTGAATGAGCAAATTTACGCCGAGGTGAGGGGCTGGTCAGTGGCCGAGCTGCGCGAATATTTGCTGCGGCAGGAGACGGGGGACGCGGAGATTCGGCGGATTTCCCGAGGTCTGACGAGCGAGATGGTTGCCGCAGCCGCCAAACTGATGACCAATCTGGATCTGGTGCAGGCCGCCTCGAAGATGGAAGTCACGACACATTGCAACATTGCTATCGGCCAGAGGGGCGTGCTTGCCGGACGCGCTCAGCCCAACCATCCGACGGACAGTCTTCCCGGCATCCGGGCGGCCTTGTACGAGGCTTTGAGCTACGGCATCGGCGATGCCGTGATTGGCGTCAATCCGGTCATCGATTCGGCGGACAGCGTGAAGAACATCCTGCAGATGACCAAAGAGGTGATGGCGAAGTGGCAGATCCCGACGCAGAACTGCGTATTGGCTCATATCAAAACGCAAATGCGCGCCATTCGCCAGGGTGCTCCGGCGGATTTGGTGTTCCAGAGCTTGGCGGGAACGGAAGATGGCAATAAGGCGTTCGGCATCGATGTCGCTTTGCTGGACGAAGCCGATGAGCTAATCGCGCGGGAAGGCACCGGCACCGGGCCGAACCTGTGGTATTTCGAGACGGGCCAAGGCTCCGAACTGTCCGCCGAAGCGCATCACGGCATCGACCAGGTCACGCTGGAGTCCCGCTGCTACGGCTTGGCCCGCAGCTATAAGCCGTTCATCGTGAACACGGTCGTAGGCTTCATCGGACCCGAGTACTTGTATGACAGCAAGCAGGTCATTCGGGCCGGTCTGGAGGACCACTTCATGGGGAAGCTGCAAGGGCTGCCCATGGGCGTGGATGTGTGCTACACCAACCATATGAAGGCGGACCAGAACGATATGGACAATTTGGCTGTGCTGCTGTCCGCTGCAGGCGTGAATTATTTGATTGGCGTGGCGATGGCGGATGACTGCATGCTCAATTACCAGTCGACCAGCTATCACGATATCGCCACTCTGCGCGAGCTGATGCGGCTGCGGCCGGCGCCGGCGTTCGAACAGTGGCTGGTGAAGATGGGCCTTATGGAGAACGGCCGGTTAACGCCGCTGGCTGGAGACCCGACCCTTTTTATGTGAAGGAGGCCGCACACAATGAATGATGCTTTCCCCATCGATGCGCTGGTGGATAAGGTCATGGCGGAGCTCGAGAAGAAGCTGTCCGCGTCCCGCCTTCCGCCGCCTTCTGCGGAGGATGTTCCGATCCCTGCCGCCGAAGAGCCTGAGTCCCATATCCCGAGTCCCAAATGGGAGGAGGGGATGCATGAGCTGCTCGCCAGCACACCTTCGCGCATTGGCGTATGGCGCTCGGGGACGAGGGCGCTCACCCGCGAGGTGCTGAAGTTCCGCCGCGACCATGCCGCTGCCGTTGATTCCATCTACGGTCAAGTCAGCCAGGCGCTTCTGGATCAATTCGGCTTGTTCACGGTTGAAACACGTTACGGGAGTACGGAGAACTACTTGAAACGCCCGGATATGGGGCGTATCGTCACGGATGAGGGTATGGCCCTCATTCGGCAGAGATGTCTGATGCGTCCGCAAGTGCAAATCATCGTCTCCGATGGATTGAGCGCGAACGCAGTGGACGCCAATCTGAGCGATGTATATCCGGCGCTGATCGACTCGCTGCACGCTTATGAGTTATCCACAGGTACTCCATTTTTTGTTCGTGGCGGCCGCGTGGCGGTCATGGATCATATCGGCGACATGCTGCAGCCCGAGGTGCTGGTGCTGCTGATCGGCGAGCGGCCTGGGCTCGTTTCCTCCAAATCGCTCAGCGCCTACATTTGTTACAGGCCGCACAGAGGCACGGTAGAGAGCGACCGCTCCGTTATCTCCAACATTCACCGCGGGGGGACTTCGCCGTTGGAAGCGGGCGCGCATATCGGCACGCTCGTGAAGAAGATGCTGGAGCAGCAAACCAGCGGCGTCCATCTGGACATTTGACATCGTTCCTGGTCCACGCGTTTGCGATTCCGACTCTGATGAAGGAGGTGGACGATATGGGGCTGGCGATTGGAATCGTGATTGTCGCGATTACATGCTTATTCGCAGGATGGATTGTGCGCATCGCGAACCGCAGCATTCGCGAATTCGACGAAAGCAAGCATGAGAGCTTCTTAGGGAAATGACCTTGTGAGCATTCATCGTTAAGTTACGGATGAGGAGGAGTAAAGATGAGCGTATCTTCCAATCATCACGACAAGGACAAAAGCGATTTGAACAAGTTCGGCTATGCTCAAGAGCTGCTGCGCAGCATGGGCGGGTTCTCCAACTTTGCGATCTCGTTCTCGATCATCTCCATCTTGACCGGGGCCGTTTCCTTATATGGCCACGGGCTTACGTACGGCGGGCCGGGTATGATGGGCTTCGGTTGGCCGATCGTCGCCTTCTTCGTCATGTGCGTCGCGGCTGTGATGGCAGAGCTGGCTTCGGCGATTCCGACGGCAGGCGCCTTGTACCACTGGGCCGCGATCCTGCGGAACAAACGCTGGGGCTGGTACACCGCCTGGATCAACCTCATCGGCCAGATTGGCATTGTCGCCGGGATCGATTACTCCGTCGCGCTGTTCACCGATCCGTTGATCGCGAGCGTATTCGGCTATACGTCGAGCGATACGACCGTGCTGATCTGCTTCACCATCATCTTGCTGACGCATGGCATTCTGAACCACATCGGCATTCGGATCGTTGCCAAGCTGAACGATTTCTCCGCCTGGTATCATATCGCGGTGGTGGCGGTGCTCGTCCTGTCTCTTGCCTTCTTCACCAAAGGCAGCCTGAACCCGGTCGCTTATTTGTTCCAAGTAGGCGAAACGTTTTCGGATAAACCGTATATGCTGGCCTTCCTGATCGGGCTATTGCAAGCCCAGTGGACATTCACCGGTTACGACGCTTCGGCGCATACGATTGAAGAGACGATCGATCCGCGTGTCCGCGCGCCTTGGGGCATTTTCACATCCGTCGCCTATTCGTTCGTCATCGGATTCATCATGCTGGCTTTCGTTACGCTGTCCATCAAGGATGCCGGTGCTGCCGCCAATTCGAGCAACGCATTCATCTACGTCATCTCCGAAGCGCTCGGGGGCACGTTCGGTTCCGTCATCTTGTGGCTGGTCACCGCGGCGATGTGGTTCTGCGGACTCGCATCCATCACCTCTTTCTCCCGCATGATGTATGCTTTCTCCCGGGATCGTGGGATGCCGTTCAGCGCGAAATGGGCGCAGATCTCCAAGAAATACCGCACGCCGGCCCATGCGATCTGGCTCGCCATCATCCTCTCCTTCCTCCTCGCGTTCATCGATTACATCATCAAAACGGTCAATCCGGATGCATCCTACACGACGATTGCGTTCCTGACGGCGGTTAGCGTTGTCGGTCTCTATGTCGCATACGGCATTCCTATCTATCTTAAGCTGCGGGCCAAAGCCGAAGGAAGATTTCAAGAGAAGCATTTAGGGCCTTGGAATCTCGGAAAATACAGCACTTTGATCTCCGTTATCGCGCTGCTCTGGATTATTTTCATCTGTGTAATCATGGTCATTCCTCCGAATCAAATGGCTGGGTATGCCGTCGCGGGAATGCTCGTTCTCCTGATCGTGATGGATTTGGCTTATTACCGAAAGCACTTCCCAGGGCCGCAGGCCGCGCTTAATACGTCTATGGAGGAGATTTTGCGGCGGGAAAAAGAACTGGAATAGACTTAACTCTCGCAGGGTTTAGTATTCGATAGATTTGGGCATCCTTTTACTAGAGTTGGAGATTCTAGTGACGGGGTGCTTTTTATATGCAGAGGAACTGGGTTAAAGCCATTATCGCCTTATCGATTCTTGGGATTATCTTTGGTTGGGTTCGTCACGCGGATGCCCGCGGCGAGCAAGAAGCCCTTCAGCTTCTAAACACCGTTAGACCCTATATGGCAGCTGAGCAGCAAGTCACATTGAAATACACAGGGTACTATGGCGCATGTTCCGGTAAGGTCTCGTCGTTGCTGCCAACAGGCTTGAAACTTTCTCGAGCCTTTGATATAGCGCAGGTTAACGTTTTGGGTGAGTCTAACGGGCATCCGGTTTATAAAGTACAAGCCGGGGTTACCGGTGGAGCTGTGGTATCGTTAACCGTGGCAAGTCCGGAAGGTCAGCACGGCTGCTACGTCGTCTTGCGGCTCGATGCATCTGAGGAAGCCGAACAAGCGGAGTGGCTGAAGTGGCAGGAGGAAGCCGGGGATGCGTTGAAGAGGCTCGGCATTCAAGGCCAGTGGAATGTGATGGTGCAGGGGTATGTGAATGAACAAGAACAGGAACAGGCTAGGCACAATGGTGCGGAAGAACTGGTCTCGCAACTCGCTCGTGATTTCAAGGGCAGCATCGTTGAAGGTTACAGTGATTCCTCCACGATCAGCAGGTCAGTGGCAACGGATGAGTTCCAGACCTCCGTCCAAAGCGGGAACCACAAGGTCAACCTACAGCTTGCCCTGCATCAGGAATCGACGACAGGTCAATGGCGGTTGACTGCAGGTACACCCGTTATAACGATGGAGTATTAAACGGGGCTGGGACTTGAGAATACAATACATAGAAAGCTGAGGAGTGAGGATCATGTCAACCATAATGAAACCGGTGATTCCAGGAATTATTGCAGAGTCGATCGAAAGCTTGCGGCGCGATGGGTGGGCGGATGACGATTTCTTTAACTTTCCCAACTATGATGAGGAACGATCGGAAGCGCGGATCTTGTTCCACTTCTTCCGAAACAATCGCGTTACGTTCGCTGCTGCGATCGTTAACAGCTATACAATTCAAGATTAGATGTGCCATTGCGCCTGCGTTATTAGCAGGTGTTTTTTGTTGCATAAATGGGAAAATAAAACATTTGCATTTGGGATATCGGACATGTTATATTGTCATTCCGGCCGCAAGACATGCAGGACATGTCGGTTGGAAGCAGCTCGAAAAAAGATTTTAAAAAAAGAGTTGCAAAGTAAAAAACGATATGGTATATTACATTTCGCTGCTTCGGAAACGCGGTAGTGAGCGAAAGACATTGATCTTTGAAAACTGAACAACGAGTGAGTAAACTTGAGCGAGCAATCGTTCAAACATGAGATTAATAATCTCGCTAGCAAGTCAATTGAGCTATTCAGCTTTCAATAAATGAGCGAGCAATCGTTCAACTATT
>NZ_JAVDUS010000023.1:0-166495 GCF_031456485.1 Bacillus sp. 3255 | reverse complement strand
CGTTTGTCCCTTAAACCCCATAAAAAACACCCCTTAGAATTCATCGGATTAACCAGGGGGTTTTTCCAATGTCTATTCTAAGGGGTGCACATTATCTGAGGCGAATGTGCCTTTTTATCGGGAGGAAACTATATGCCTTATGTTCTGCTCCATCGCAACACGCAGCAAATTTATACGTGTATGCAGGTTAATCACTATGGACTTGCTTATTACGGGGTGAAATTTTGGCTTGATGAAGAAGAAGCCGCACAGCAATATCAAGCGTTGCTGCAACCCGCAGAGGGGATCGCCGCTGAGGAATGGCAAGTGATTGAGCTCGAAGAATCGGAGATGAAGATCTGCAACGTGAAGCTGAAGAACGATCCTGCACTGCAACTTTTTTGGTCAAGTGACCGTAAGCCGGAGGTTCGTAAACTGGAAAATTAAACCTTGCCGTCAATAGGTACGCAGCCATGCCGAATGGATGATTAAACGACAAGAATCGCAACCTTACGCCTATTTTCGCCAAGCACCCCCGCAAACTATAATAAGGGTGCGAAAGAAAAAATTTACAACATGGGAGTAGGTTGAGACAAAATGAGAAAATGGACAATGGTTAGTCTTTTGCTTGTACTTGCGTTTACCTGGGTATGTCCGGCGGCCATGGCAGCGATTGCAGATGTTTCGACCAAAGCACAGATTGTTTCAGGAGTCAGCTTTAGAGATCAGCCGAGCACGTCCAGCAATGTCATCCGGATGCTCAAAACGAATGAAATCGTCACCGTAACGGACTATGTGACGGCGAATTGGTTTCGAGTGAAAGATGCGCAGGGTGTCAGCGGCTATGTATCAACCAATAGCAAATACATAAAAGTCATTTCCAATGCAGCAATCATTTATGGCGTTAACTTTCGCACATTACCGTCATCGGATAGCGGTTCCAAAGTGATCCGTATGCTGAGTAAAGGCGAGGAAGTCCTGGTAACCGAACGAGTGAACGATAATTGGTATAAAATTGTAGATGCGGGCGGGACAAGCGGATACGTCAGCTCCAGCAGTAAATACATAACAACGGATTTCAGTGTTATCGTGCCGGCAATGCCGTTAGCGGATGCGATTGAAGCCGTTATTGCAGCAGGGAATGCGTACTTGGGTACCCCGTACGAATTCGGCTCCGACCGCAATGATCCAACGACGTTCGATTGCTCGGATCTTATCCAAACGATGTTCTGGGACGCGCTTCGTCTCGCAGTTCCGAGCGATTCTGCGGCTCAAGGGGATTACGTACGTTCGCTCGGTCCCGTGTCGACGGATTGGACCCAATTAAAGCGTGGAGACTTGATGTTCTTCTCCGCATATAAGGGAAGCAAGTCATCCGATTATGACAACATCGACATCTTTAAAGAGCCTATCACACACGTGGCGGTCTATCTAGGGAATGACAGCCTGCTGCATACCTACTCAGTTGAGTCCGGCGGGGTTCGTGTCGATACCATCGACGGCAAGCAGTGGGAGAACCGCTTTTTATATGGCGGCAGTGTTTTAAAATAGTTGATGGTTCGAGCAGCGAATGTTTGCCATATACTATAGATAGGGGCGGATGCATAAGCCAGCATCCGCTTCTTCCTGATTCTAAGGAGAAAGGAAGAGCCTTATCATTGAAACCTTCAGCAGCGAGTCATCCACTGGAATTTCGGAACACGACCGAAAGCGGGCTTGACCTGGATACGGTGCATGAGCGCATCTTGCACTTCATGCGGCTTGATCCGGCAGGTACGTACAAATTCATTATCGGAACGGATTGTCAGGTGCACCCGGGACACACCAAGTTCATTACAGGTGTCGTTATCCAGAGACTGGGGAAAGGCGCATGGGCGTGCTATCGCCAAGTGATCGTCCCCAGAGCTTTACATTCCATCAAAGAGAAGCTCTCCATGGAAACCGCGTTCAGCGAAGAAATCGCAATGTACTTTCATGAGGCGAAACGGCAGGAAATGGAGAATATCGTGCTTCCTCAGCTGTACCAAGGCGCCTCTTTCGATATGTTTATACATATTGATGCAGGTGCGGATATAAACAAAAACCGGACAGCCAAATTTGTCCAAGAGATGGTACGGCGTGTGGAATCGGTAGGCATGGTACCAGTCATTAAACCGGATTGTTATGTAGCGTCGGCTTATGCGAACCGATTCTCCAAGAAGCCTTATCTCCCCATGTATGAGAAACGTGAGGTAATCGATGGCACTAGATAAGCTAAGAATAAACCGTTAGTTCAAGATGATCGGTGAGATCAACGAACTAACGGTTTTTGTTTGGAGATGAAAAAAGGAGTTCACATGCTTTTTAGCGAAATACATGCTAAACTAGCAAGCGAGAAAGGAGGGGACGAATATGAGCAAAACGTTCATTATCGAGGCGGTCATGCTGGCGGTGCACGGGCAATTGATGGTGCCGGGAGAACCGGTCACGTATGTCATACCCTATACGAGCATCCAGGAGCTCTACGAGCTTCAAACAGCTAACGACCCCATCATGCTGGAAGAAGAGGATGACGGCTTCGTCAAGCAAATGATTGGCGAGCTGATCGCTTTCTTCGAAGAGTCGTTTAATAAGAAGAAAATTGAGAAAGCGCTCACCGTTCCGTGGCGGAAAAGCGCACCATTGCCCATTAATGAGCATGTAACGCTTACAGTCGTCTATGCGATCGATAACGAGGCGTATGGTGAACAGTTCGATCCGATTGAAACGGAGTTAATTCTAACGGCAATTAAAGAGCAAGCTGCCTTGCTTACCGACCAGTTGGATTTCATTGAGCGGCTGATAGGAGCTGAAATTCCTGTTCAGGCCTTTGATGTGGAAGATTTCGAATTCGCTGTCGAAGGAGACAATCTCGTGTAGGAAAGGGAGCTGATGAATGCGATTATGCGTGTCAAAGATCTGGAGCTGGAAGAGCAATTAGCTTTACTGCCATCCCACTGGTTTCCTGGCCGCAAGTGGACTATGCGATTGGGTGCCGGTGGGATGAACAATACAACGCGTTTTGTAGACGTTGACGGTACGACCTATGTTCTGCGACTTTATGAGACTCACCGGGATATCGATAAAATTATTTTCGAACATCGAATTCTACTGGCACTGAATAAACGGAAACATCAACTGCCGTACCGGATCCCGGCCCCGATTGAGCTGCCGGATGGCGGCACGGTGGTCCAGCTAGCCGCGGACCGCGAGGGCAAGCTAGCCGCTTTGTTTACGTTCACCGACGGCACGAACCCTGCTTGGCTGGATACCGACCAAGTGGAACAGTTCGGAGCGGCCGTGGGCCAGCTGTCTTCCGTATTGGCCGATATAGCTGTCGATCTAAAGCCTGTGTATCCGCCATACTATGAGATTGAGAACATTCATCCCCGCTGCACGCCGGACGCGATACGGGAATTTTGTATCCATCCGACGGAAATATTTTCTCCGCAGCGTGAGGAGCTCCTATATATTTTTGATCGATTCTCCGCTTTATATCAATCGATTCCCGCTTTGCGTAAGCTGCCTCATCAGCTCGTGCATGGCGATATCAACGGTTCCAATATGCTTGTGGATGAAAAGGGGCAGATCGCATCGGTGCTCGACTTCGAGTTTGTTACCCGGGATTTGCGCGTGATGGAGCTTGCGGTCTGTTTATCGGATTTCATCGATCCGACGCTTCCCATTGAGCAGTTGCAGCTGAACTGCAGAGCCTTCTATCAGGGATACCGGAAGTTCGTACAATTGAAGGAAGCGGAGCTTGCCGTGCTGCCGCTGCTCATCGAGCTGCGCAGGCTGGATGTGTTTATCCATTTCCTGGGGCGCTATGCGGATGGGGTTGATCCTCAAGGCGTGTTGATTGATATTATTCAGAACGCCTACGAGAAAACCAAATGGCTGCAAAATCATTGCCATGAACTAGTTGCGGCGCTGTAAAATAAGGAATTTGTCTAGTGTACCGTACAACCGTAAACCGACCGGCGGGAATACGCTATAGTACCAAACGAGAAGGTGGTGCTGGAGGTTGGCTAAAGGTGCTTATGTAGGAAATGTACGTGCAATACCGAACTGCGGCCGTTATTGCCGTAATGTGTGTACGCGTTTATTTGTGGTGGGCCGCAATCAATGTATTGCAGACTGTTTACGCTGTGCAGGTCTTCGTGGTACGGCACATACGAAAGCAGCTTTTACAAGCAAATTGGTTTACAAGCCTAAACCTAAGCGCAAATGTAATTGCGGCTGCGGCAAATGTAAATAAGTTCGGAGGCTGCCAGGCGAAACCTGGCAGCTTTGCTATATATAAGGGGATAACTAACCTTCAGGTAAGTAAGACACGTTTTTTTCAGTTCTTTTTTTGTTCGGCTCGTTCGCCTATACTATACTAAGAAACCAGCATTTGGTGAAACTTGTATAGATGCTTAATGACATAAGTTTTCTATGCACATTTGAAGGAGGATACATATGGTCTACCAGGCAAGTTTAACGCGTTATGCAGAAATGAAATATAATCGTTCCGGCAAATCGGGACTTAAGCTCCCGGCCATTTCCTTAGGACTGTGGCATAATTTCGGCGGGCTTGATATTCATGAGAACGGCAGAGCGATGCTGCTTCGTTCATTTGATTTGGGGATTACGCATTTTGATTTGGCGAATAACTATGGGCCGCCTCCAGGCTCTGCCGAAGAAATGTTCGGCAAGGTGCTGAAGAGCGATCTTGGCGCTTACCGCGATGAGATGATTATTTCGACCAAAGCCGGCTATTATATGTGGGAAGGACCTTACGGCGAGTGGGGATCCAAGAAATATTTAATTTCTTCGCTGGATCAAAGCTTGAAACGTATGGGTCTGGAGTATGTCGACATTTTCTATTCGCACAGACCGGATCCGAATACGCCATTCGAGGAAACGATGGCTGCGCTTGACCAAATCGTCCGTCAAGGGAAAGCTTTGTACATTGGTTTATCCAACTATACGGCTGAGCAGACGCGTGAGGCGGTTACGATTCTGAAAGGTCTCGGCACTCCTCTGCTGATTCATCAACCTTCGTACAGCATGATGAACCGCTGGATCGAGGATGGGCTTCAAGATGTTCTGGACGAGTTCGGCGTAGGCAGCATTGCGTTCTGTCCGCTTGCACAAGGGCTGCTAACGAACAAGTACGTGAACGGTGTTCCGAGCGATTCGCGAGCAGGCGGGAAAAGCCAGTTCTTGAATACGAAGGATATTACCGAAGAGAAGCTGAAGCAAATCATTCAGCTGAACGAGCTTGCCGCAAGCCGCGGCCAAAGTTTGGCGCAAATGGCGCTGGCTTGGGTGCTGCGCGGCGGACGCGTAACCTCCGCATTGATCGGAGCAAGCCGCGTTTCGCAAATTGAAGAGAATGTCGCAGCATTGAACAATCTCGAATTCTCTCCAGAAGAACTGGAGCAAATCGAAAAAATCCTGAAGAAATAAATCTTCAGGATTCCTGGCGCCTGTCAATCGCTTCAGACATGGTACGATCCGTCAGGTGCGCATAAATTTGCGTTGTTTCCGGAGACGCATGTCCAAGCTGCTCTTGGGTTTTGTACAAATCGTTCTGCAGGTAATAGTCTGTGGCGAAAGAGTGCCGCAGTTTATGAACGGACAGGTAGGGCTTGCCGAACCGTTTGGCATATTTGATAACCAGCTCCTGGATGGCTCTCTTGGTCATCCGATCGCCTTCTTTTTTGCCGTTTGCGATGGCAAGGAAGAGGGCTTTTTCTTTTTTGACCGGTTTATAGCGGGTTTGCCGGATGGCCAGATAGTCCGTTAAAGCTTGAATGGCATCCTGCCGGAAGTATACGGGCGTCTTGAACGTATCATCATTTTTACCTTTGCGGTATACATGGGTCAGCTTCTTCTTCAAGTCGATATCGTCGACGTTCAAATTAAATACCTCCGAGACGCGAAGCCCGGAATTCAGAATAAGCGTAATGATGCAAATATCACGAATCTTGTTCAGCTCATAAGCGTAGATCGCCTGCTTGTTGGAGGCTACATCATGTTCGTAGCCATGCTGGACATATTCGATGAATTGAGCGATTTCCTCTTCCTGGAGCAGCTTGCCTTCCAGCTTGGCGGCGCTATCCTTAGGCCTGTGAGACCGCTTGATTTCCACCTTGGCCATCACGTTCCGCTTCAGAAGCGGGTAGAAATTGTCATCCTCGGCGATCTGGCTCAAATAATGAAATAGCGAGCGCAGCGCGGAAAGCTTACGGTTAATTGTCGTTTTCACATTGGCTTGCTCCTTGCGGGTGGCCAGAAACATGCGAAAATTATCGATGCTGTCCATATGCAATTTCTCCAAGTCTTCCAATGGCACTTGATTGATGGTGCTAGCCGAACTCAAGCCTTCGGCTAACAGCCAGGAGAGGAAAATTTCATAGTCCCGGACATATTCCAACAATGAAGAAGGGGAAAGATCCGGCAGCTTATAATTGATGAATTTCTCGATATACCAAGGCATATTAGGAATTCTTTTCTCTAATTCGTGGCGATCTTTGACTTTAATAATGTTCATCCGCTGTCACCTCTCTAACGTCTGCATGCTGTTAGTATAGCAGTGAGCGAAGGAAATTGGTAGAAGAAGGATAGCCGGAACACGATATAGAGGAGTGGCTGCCTGTTATATAGGGGCATCGTTGAAATCATCATCGAGCATTCGCTGCAGATTGCAGGAATAAGATTGGCTTGTTTTACTTAAATTAATCTCGTATGGAAAATTTGAACTGGGGGTTCCTAAATGCCACAACAAAACGAGCAAAGCCAGGAAGATAGCAATTCGCAATCCATCGAGCAGATTAAGCAGTTTGCGCAAAAGGCAGAACAAGCTGCCGAACAGACCTTGCAGGTAGCTCAGGAGCTGCATTCCCAAGCTACTGCGGCTGCATTGACTGAGGCAGAAGAGGAAATTCAGCAGCTGCAAAGTCAAATTAAGGATGCGCAATCGAAATCGGCCGAACTTCGGCAGGAGCTGGACTCTCTGCAGCAGTCAGGAAATTAATTGAAAAAAACTATTGTTTGTACATGACATGGTGTGTTAAGATGTGAAAAATAAACGGAAGGGCTTCTAGGGATCCGAATCCACGCGGATGGCGAACCGAGCGAAGCCGACACGGAAATCGACGTGTTACACCGTAAGGGATAAAAGACCTTCGGAAAGTTCCGCCTGAATAGGCGAAATGGACCGAGAGGTCTTTTTTGCTGTACCGAATGAAAGGACGGTGGATCGGGGTGACGTCGATTCGCGTAGAGCAATTAGGAAAATCATTCCAGATTAAGCGGAAAGAAGAAGGCTTCCTGGGCAGTGTCAGAGCGCTGCTGAAGCCGCAATACGTGGAAAGAGCTGCCGTCGAGAACATCACATTCTCGGCTGCGCAAGGGGAGACGCTCGCTTTCCTCGGACCGAATGGGGCCGGCAAATCCACGACGATCAAGATGCTCACTGGGATCCTGCATCCGACGAGCGGCGAAGCTGAAGTTCTTGGCTGTTGTCCGTGGAAGGAGCGCAATCAGCTGAGCTACCGGATCGGCTCCGTATTCGGACAGAAATCGCAGCTTTGGTACCATTTGCCCCCAATGGATACCTTTGAGCTGATGAGCCGGATCTATGAACTGCGGCGGAGTGATTATATTCAGCGGCGTGACGACCTGATAGAGCGCTTCGAGCTCGGCCCTTACCTCCAAACGACGGTTCGGAAGCTGTCTCTCGGCGAGCGGATGCGGTGTGAAATTGCAGCTTCTCTACTACACCGGCCTCAGGTGTTATTCCTGGACGAACCGACCATCGGACTCGATGTTGTGGTGAAGCAGCGCATTCGTGAACTCATTCTGGAATTAAAAAGAGAAGAAGGTACGACCATTTTCCTTACCTCGCATGATGCCGGCGACATTGAACGGCTATGCGACCGTGCCATCGTGATTAATCACGGCAGGATCGTATTCGATGATCAGGTTCATTTGATGAAACAGCGTTTCATGACCCACAAAACGGTACGTTTGGTGCTCGTGGAAGAACCGCAAGTGATGGAGCACGAGGGGGTGGCGGTATTGGAGCAGGCCGGTGCAAGAATATCGCTATCGGTAGATACCCGCATAACGACTATCGAAGCGATCCTTGCCAGGATCATGTCGGAGCACCGGATCGTCGACGTCACCATTGAGGATCCGCCGATGGAGGACATTATCACTCGGATGTATGGGGATTACGGCAAAGGAGGATTGGCCCATGAACACCTGGGGCAAATCGGTTAAATATGTATTCATCGGCAGAATCACCCTTCGCAATCAACTGGCTTATGTCGCCGATTTTCTTGTGCGGTCTTTATTTCTGCTGCTTATCCTATATATATTTCTGCAGCTTTGGCAGACGACGTTTCACGGTGAAGGGACGGATACGATTGCTGGGTTCAGTTTCAAACAAATTATGTGGTATTTGGTCATCACGGAATCAATGATTCTCGCCAGTCCCAGCCTGTGCACACGCGTTGAGGAAGAAGTGAAGAGCGGGGATATCGTATTCAAGTTCGTTCGCCCCGTCCATTTCGTTGTTTTTCACTATGCCGAATATATGAGCGAAGCGGCGATACGGTTTCTTGTGAACGCTGTCCTCGGTGCGGTGCTGGGACTTCTCATCATCGGTCCGCCGCAATTCGGCTATGGCTTGCTCTGGCTGCCACTCATCGCGTTGTTCGGCTTCACCGTCAATTTCCTGTTGAATATGGTATTGGCGCTCTGCTCTTTCTGGGTAGAGGAAACCCGAGGGCTAGAATTCGTGTACAACAAATTTCTGTTCACAATCGGCGGTATGCTGATGCCCTTAGAATTATTTCCGGAGACGCTGCAGCGAATCGGCCAGTTCCTGCCGTTCCAAGCCATCGTGTATCTTCCTGCGAAAACGACGGTCGCCTTTGAAACTGTCCATGTGGCGGGTATTATCGCTACGCAGTTGATTTGGATGCTAGTCATTGGCATCATCGTTTGGTTCGTATATCGGAAAGGAGTGACGAAGCTGAATGTTAACGGTGGATAGAGGTAAGCTCACTCCGATCAGTGAATATGATCAGCCGGGCAAGTTCAGGCGGTTGCTGCATTTTGTATGGCAGTTCTGGAAACTCAATTTGGCGGGAGCGATGGAATTCCGCTTGAGTTTTCTGTTAACCGCAGGCATGATGGTCATTAATAATGTCGTGTGGATCGTCTTTTGGGGCATTTATTTCGGCCGTTTCCCCGTGTTGAACGGATGGGAGCTGCAGGACGTCATGATGCTATGGGCGGTAGCTGCAGGAGGCTTCGGCGTAATGGCGACTTTCTTCGGCAATGCGATGCGGATCGGCAATCTGATTGCGACCGGACAGCTTGACGTTTATTTAACACAGCCTAAGCCTGTGCTGCTGCATGTTCTCATTAGCCGGATGTCTGTAAGCGCAATTGGCGATGTGCTGTTTGCTCTTCTTATTTATATCGCCTTCGGGGACAAATCCTTGATCGGGCTGCTGAAATTTGCGTTGGCGATGGTGCTTTCGACACTCATTTTCCTGTTTTTCACGATTAGCGTGAACTGCTTGGCCTTCTGGTTAGGCAATACGGAGGGGTTGAGCTTTCAGCTTTTCAATGCGCTGCTGACGTTTACGACATATCCGACTAGTATATTCAAAGGGTTCGGTAAGCTGGTGCTGTTCACGGTGCTTCCGGCCGGTTTCATCAGCTACTTGCCCATAGGTCTCCTGCGCCAAATCGATCTCCCGTTCATACTTGGCTCCGTCGCAGTGGCCGTATTCTTATGTGTCGTGGGAATCCAATTGTTTTACAAGGGACTGCGCCGGTACTCGTCGGGGAATATGATGGGGCTGCGCCGTTAATACGGATAAAATAGGCAGCATCGAAGCATGCTAGTTAGGTGGCAGCACGTAAAACGCAAACAAAGGAGTGATCGCGCAATGGCAAGACGCCGACGCAGTCAACAACCGTTTATGCAGAGCCAACCGATGATGCAAAATCAAACGACGATGCAAAGCCAACCGATGATGCTGAACCAACAGGGGATGCAAAGTCAAACGAATAACATGCAGCCTTCTTATCTGCAGCAGGATTACGGCTACCAACAGCCTCAAGCGTATATCCCGCAAGCTCGCAACGACCAGAATCAGTATCCATCGTACCAAGGGGGAATGCCTGTTCCAGGTTCCTCAGGCAATCTCAACGCGCCGTACGGTGAGCGTAATACAGGAATCAACAACGCCGATGCCCGAAATGTCGGGTTTCAAGGCGGTTATACAGGCTACGGTCCGAATGGTCAGCCGTTTCAATACGGCACATTTATGCGGGACGGTACACAGTACGGGGCGGGACCTCATACGATTGACCCGAATAAAGCGATCATTCAAGCGGTTCATTATGGCGATGGCGCCATTGCAGCCGTCCAATTCCAAGATGGCCGCGTAGTGGACATTGCCAATGCCATTAACATGGCAGAAGCGGGTTTAATCGAGGATGTCAACACCGGCCGAAACCGGGAAGGCGAGAAGACTTTAAGGTCTTATCCGGACGGAGATCCGAGCAACAATTTATCGAATTTGCCGCGATTTTAATAAGATTAGGAGCAGCCTGCCGATTGGCAGGCTGCTTTGTTATGGGATCGCACAAGCAAACGTAACTGGAATAACTCCACTTATTAATTCGTACGAATGCTCATCATGACGTACCAACTGGAAAAACGCCTGTTATTTTTATAAAACATGCGGCATTCGGGGCTATAATCGGCATTTTAGTTGGAGGCATTCCTGTTATTGCTGCATTAACCGATTGTTGCAATCGAATAACCGGAGAATTTTCCTCTAATGTTAAGCATAACGGGAGCAGGGGCTGATGCGCGGCCGCTACTACATAAAAAAAGCCGCTATGAGACCATAGCGGCTTTCAGCTCCTAATGAGCCATATGCTAGCATTCTTTGAATGCGGTTACAGATCATTTTTTGAAATCGGCCAAATATTTTAGTGCAACGCCAAGGGCGCCAAGATAGTAGAAGACCATCAACAAGAAGCCGGTAGGGTCAAGGGACATCATGTTGGAAAGCATGAACAACGGGAAAACATAGAACAACAAATCTTGCAAGTAAGAGAGAATGAGAGAACTGGAGAAGGAGCCGGCTTTGAGAGCTTTGTATAAACCGTATAAGAAGCTAAGGCCCATTAAACCAAGAACGACTAACATCGAGTAGAGCATCCAACCTGTAAGAGCGAGTGTCATTAGGATTCACCTCCCCATCGGGAAGATTTACTACTGAGATATACTATGTAGCACCTTGACAAGTCGTACTAGGACGATGCACTCATTTTCAAAAAAAGTTTTTATAAAGTTAACAAAATAAATATTATGTAAATAAATTTATCGCTGCATGGTATTCCTATAGTTGTGAGGGGATACACCGACGTATTTTTTGAATAACCTGGAAAAGTAAAAAACATCCTTATAACCGAGCGAATCGGCGATTTCTTTGACGGAATTGTCCGTGTTGAGAATAATGTTCTTCGCTTCCGCGATCTTCAAACGGTTGATATAGGCATTTAAAGGGTATCCGGTATACTCGCTGACGACTCTGCGAAGCGTAGAAATGGAAATATGATGCCGCTTGGCGATCGCTTTCGCATCGAAGGGTTGGAAGAGAGAGTCGCCTAGATCGTCCATAATGTCGATAACCTGCTGTGTTTTCGACGTCTCGGCAGGGGCTTGAGCCTTCAGCATAAAGTCAAAGAGCAGCGTTTCAAGCAAAAGCGCCGCGCGGTCGATATTGTCCGGCAGCCCGCTCTCCATCAGCATGAAGATCCGTTCGATCCGGTTCAGCTGCGCGGCGTCCTCATGGCCGGTATGCTTGGCGGAATCGACATTCGTCAGCCAGCTCCCAAGCCATTCATCGATTCGGCTGCCCTCGAAAGTGAAATAATACTCATCCCAGTAACCGCCCTGATCTGGCCCATAATTATAGATGACACCCGGTCGAAGAAACAGCAAGCTTCCGCTTTCGACACGCTGCACAGGTCCGTTATCGGCTTGATAGGAGCCGCCGCCGCCAGCCAGATAGATGAAAGCCCACTTGGAAAATTTCGCTTGATGCCGAAACGAGATGCGTCCCGGCAAATGCCCGACATTAAGAATCGTTAAGGATTGCAGCTTCAATTTACTAGCGTCGATAGGCAAAGTAATAATGCGCAGCGGGTAAGGGCTGATTAAATAGTCCATGAATTTTGTCATATCGTATACAACCTCCGTCATCAATCCTTGGTGTCTTTGATTCGGCCTGAAGTTAATCACGTTAATTAATTTCATTGTATATGAATATTTCATCCATGGGAACAGTGACAAGGATCATTCTGGACGTTAATTCGTGGAAACCCTCACCGAGCACTAAATGTGAGCGCATATCCAAATGAGAAGCACAGCCATAGACAGAGGGGAGTGAACAAGTAGGTATCAAATTTGGCGAAACGCGTAGAACGAATCGATTTGAATAACCCTACGTACCGGAAGTCGCCGATCGTTCGCAGGCCGAACACAAAAAGTGAAATCCAACATCCCCATGTTACCCAGGAGAAGACGGGGAGATGAGGAATCAAACGTCCCTGCCACCCTAGCAGCAGCGTATCTGCAAATAAGACAAGCGCGACGGTAAGTGTTGCGGTTTTACCTGGCCGAAATACGGGCTGGTGTGAGGCTTGGGTTACGGGAACCGCAGCAGCGCTGCCCCAACGGACGCCGAATGCCCAACTGACATGCAGAGCTCCGATAAAGAATAGGAACAAACAAGATAGAATCGTAATCACCATGAAACGTCATCCTCTCGTATAGAAAATCATAGCCATGCAGCATCAAGTTGATGGGCGATAAAGGAAGCGAGGACAGCTGCTACCGTCATAATTATAACTGGAAAAAAGTTGATTTCAACTAAAAACACTAGTTATAGATGGATATTTACCGCTTAAATTGGATAATTAAAGAATTAATATAGTTAACGATTAATGTCATTAATTAATTACAAGGAGCTTTAGATAGGGTTTAAGGTGTTTTTGTGTTATAATGAAGCACATTCTGGAATGAAAGCAGGGAACGAAGCCATCATGAATGGGCAAAATCGCAAAGATGTCGTACCGGGAGCCGAGGTCGATATCGTCCTGAAGCAGGATCAACGCACCGGCAAACTTACGCGTGGCATTGTGAAGGATCTCTTGACTAATTCGCCTACGCATCCTCATGGCATCAAAGTACGCTTGACCGACGGCCAAGTCGGCCGTGTGAAGGAAATTAGATCGCCGTCTAGATAACACAGCATATAAGGGGGAGAGAGGTTGGCGAAGCAAAAGGTAGCAAAAAGACCTACGCGCGACGAGTTCGTGCTCGAGGAGATTGGCAATCAGTTAGCGGAAGCGAAGATGGAAAACTCCGAAATTGTTCTTACCGTCTGGGGACGCGAGGAAGGCGTTCGCGGCTTCATCACGACGATGGATTCACGAACTGGCCGCGTACATATCGAGACGGGCAGCGGAGAAGTGGACAAAGTACCCTTCATGGATATTATGAAAGTAGAATATCCGAGAGATTGATACGCGATTTAAAACCGACATCGCATATTGGGCCGTAAACGGCCTTTTTTTTAAGCTCAAAAAATTGCACTAAATCTATATTTAACGCAACTTAGATTGTAACGGACGGAGTGAGAGCGCTTGGCACACCATTTTGAGTATGATGACGATTATTTGGAGCTGTTCGACACTTGGATGAAGGACCAAGGCTTCACCAAACGAACACAGCTTGCTTATCTTGGCGATGTTCGCTTATTTTTGTCCGCGATGGACAAGCCTCTTCATCAGCTTGCAGCTATCGACATCATGCGTTTCTTAACCAGGATGCGGCAAGGTGGAGCGGGAGATGCGGCACGCAATCGTTATTTGTCATCGATTCGCACCTTCTTCTCCGCCTTAATCGAGCTGCAAGCGGCGGAGAGCAACCCGGCACTCCATATCAAGAAGTCGAAGGTTGAGAAGAATCCGATTCCGACCTTCCTAAGCGAGGATTTACTGGCGGTGTTCCTGCAATCGATCGAGGGCAAATATCAGGTCCGCAATGTGGCGATGTTCCTTCTTATGAGCTACGCGGGATTGCGGGTGAGCGAACTGAACCGGCTGAACGTGTCGGATTTCAATCGGGCCACAAGCACGCTGCAGGTGTACGGCAAAGGGCGGAAATGGCGGGTCATTCCGCTGCCTAACGAATTGGTTCAAGTACTGAACAAGGCGCTGGAGGAGAGGCTGGAGCCGCGCGTTGCAGGGGAGCAACCTTTCTTCGTATCGCAATTCGGACGGCGGATATCGGTTCGGATGATCCAGACGATTGCGGAGAAGCATTTTGTAGAGATGAAGAAGAATTACACGGAGCTCCAAGGCAAATCGATCTCAAGCCATAAGCTGCGCCATACGTTCGCAACGATGCAGGTTCTGGCGGGAACCGACATTCGCACATTGCAGGAACTGCTCGGCCATGCGAGTATTCAAACGACACAAATTTACACCCATGTCGGCGATAAGCAGAAACAAGAGGCGATGCAGCGTATTTCGGCGTATATTCCTGCAGGCATAGGCATATAATGTGGGGTTACTACGGCTAAGGTAGGAGGCATCGGTATGGCAATACGGCCTCCCGTCCTGCGGGGCGGGGACACCATTGGAATCGTCACTTTGGGCAGTCCGTTAGATGCGAGCGTCATTGATGCCAGGGTTCGCACGCTGGAAGAGATGGGGTTCCATGTTCTGATTGGGAAGTATGCCTACGCTTATGGCGGCATTGTAGCGGCAACCGCCCAACAGCGGGCGGAAGATTTCATGGAGATGATTCGGAATCCTGCCGTTCGCCTGATTTTACCAACCCGCGGCGGTACGGGAGTCAGAGAAATACTGCCGTATTTGGATTACAGGCTCATTCATGAAAATCCCAAGATCGTATCAGGCTACAGCGATATAACGATTCTTTTAAATATGTTATATCAGTTTTCCAACTTAATCTCCTTCCAAAGCCTGCTCCTCATTGATTTCGAGCCGAGGACGCCGGCGTATAATTTCGACCAGTTCTTTGCGGCAACTTCCACGTTAGCGAGCGCGAGAGTCATTCATAACCCTCCGGGAATCCCATTGCGCAGCAGGGTCAAAGGGAAGGTGAGGGGACCGATTGTCGGCGGCAATTTGACTTCGCTGATCGGAACGCTGGGGACGCCTTATGAAATCAATACCGCGGGGAAAATCGTGCTGTTGGAAGAGACGCATGAGCCGACGAATACGATCTACCGCTACTTGCAGCAGTTGATCCTGGCGGGCAAGTTCCGGGATTGCCGGGGGATCGTGATGGGACAATGCACGAATTGCACGACTTCCTATGGAACGTCCTACGAAGATTTGATCGAGGGGGTGCTCGTCCCGCTAGGTAAACCTTTGATGACGAATTTGGCTACGGCGCACGGACACTACAAAGCGGCAATTCCAATCGGAGCGGTTGCGGACTTGGATACATACCATAATACATTGACGGTGATCGAGTCTACTGTACAAGGATAATAAGTTGACATAATAATTGTTTCGTTAACAAAAAATTAAGTTTACGATGTTTTCGAATGATGAACATTAAGAAGGATGCAGATCAATCGACAATTAGTTTACATAATATTAATTATGTAATGAATATAATAATACCCTTACTCCATTTGGGGAAGGGTATTTTTTAGCTTAAGACGGTATGTCAAGCCAACGTGATAAAATTCGAAAGCACTATGTAAAATCCATCTAATGTGTTATATAATATAACATAAGTGGTTATTTACAATAACAACAACATGACGTACTACCTTGGGCGATTCGAGGAGGAGCACCATGAGTTCAGAGCTTTCCAGGCGGAACGTGGAGTTATCGTTGAATGGCGTATGCATGATGTTCGGCAAAAGAGGCAAGCAAATCACTGCGCTCCAAGATATCACGTTCGATGTGAACCGGAGCGAATTCCTCACCTTGTTAGGTCCTTCAGGTTGCGGCAAATCGACGCTGCTGCGGCTTATGGCAGACGTATTGCAGCCTACAAGCGGCCAAATCCAGCTTCGCAAAGATCATCCTCGGGAAGTGCGTTTGCGAAGAAAGTTTGGCATTGTTTCCGGTCAACCTGCATTGAACGAATGGCGAACCGTACTCGAGAATATCGCGCTGCCACTTGAGGAGTGGGGGCTTAGCCGTTCCGTTTATCGGGAGGGGGTAGATCAGCTGCTCGAAACGGTGGGATTAACGAAATATAAAGAGTATTATCCGTGGCAGCTTAGCGGCGGCTTGCAGATTAGGGTCGCGATTGCGCGTGCGTTATCCTTGGATCCGCCCATCCTGTTTCTGGATGAGCCGTTCTCGCTGCTTGATGCTTTCACGAAGGAGAAGCTGCATGTCGAGCTGCTGACCTTAAGGAGGAAGCTGGATAAGACGATTGTGCTCGCAACAAGCAGCATCCAGGAAGCTGTTGTTCTATCCGATCGGATTATCGTTCTAACCGCTCCTCCCGGACGCATTCAATCCGTTCATCGCATCGACCTGGGCGGGAACCGGCCGTCGCAACTGCATGATACAGAATCGTTTCGTGCCATAACAGCGGCCATTCGCACTTCTTATGGAACGGAAGCAGGCACTGCACCCGATCCGCCTGGATGAACGGTTGAGCAAATCTATCGCGTAGAGGGATGTCTCTCTCCATACACACATATTAATAAATAAGGAAAGCATTGCATCTGCCGAGGAGGCTGCTTATGGGAGCGAATGAAGCCAAGGATAGCACATGGAAAGATGAGCTTCTCGACAAGGATCGGAAGTATGTGTGGCATCACATGTCCGCTCATAACGACAATCCGATGATTGTTGCATCCGGCGAGGGAAGCTGGATTACGGACGTGGAAGGGAACCGCTACCTGGACGGGATGTCCGGATTGTGGTGCGTGAACGTCGGGCACGGCAGGAAGGAAATTGCCGATGCCGCAGCTGAACAGATGATGAAGCTGGCCTACTCGACCATGGTGCAATCGCATATCCCGGCTATCGAGCTGGCAGCCAAAATCAACGAGTGGCTGGACGGCGAGTACCGGATCTTCTTCTCCAACTCCGGATCGGACGCCAACGAAGTTGCATTCAAAATAGCCAGACAGTACCATCACCAGAACGGAAAACCGTCAAAGTTCAAGTTCATCTCACGGCATCGGGCGTACCACGGGAGTTCGATGGGAGCTTTAGGCGCAACAGGGCAAGCCCAGCGCAAGCTGAAATATGAACCGCTCGGCACCGGATTCCAGCACGTGCCGCCGCCTTATTGCTACCGCTGTCCATTCGGGCAAACCCAAGACAGCTGCAGTCTGCAGTGTGCCAAAGCAATTGAGGACGCCATCGTATGGGAAGGGCCGGATTCCGTCGCCGGGGTTATCATGGAACCGGTCATTACGGGAGGCGGCATGATTATTCCGCAGGACGAGTATTTGGCGGCTGTAAGGCGCATATGTGATAAATATGAGGTTCTGCTTATCGTCGATGAAGTCATTTGCGGGTTCGGGCGTTCCGGCGAGAAATTCGGCCATCACAATTATGGGGTAAGGCCGGACATCGTGACGATGGCCAAAGGCATGACCAGCGCCTATGCGCCGCTATCAGCGACCGCCGTTTCTTCGGAACTGTATGATTCCTTCAAGGATGAGGGAGCGACAAGCCATCTAAGGCATATCAACACATTTGGAGGGAATCCGGTCTCATGTGTCGTCGCTTTGAAAAATATTGAAATTTTGGAGAAGGAAAATTTGGTTGCCCGTTCTGCGCAGATCGGATGCGCACTGCGGGAAGGGCTCATGCCGCTGCTCGAGCATCCGCATGTCGGCGAAATCCGGATTTTCGGATCGGCGATGGGCATTGAGCTTGTCGAGGATGTGAAGTCGAAGCAACCCGCATCCCCCGAACGCGTGGCGGGTCTCATAGCCGCTTGCAAATCGAAAGGGCTGCTGATTGGGAAGAACGGGGATACCGTTCCCGGCTATGCCAACATACTTACGCTCAGTCCGCCACTATCATCAACGGATGAGGATGTTGCATTTATCGTAGATACTTTGCTTGCTGTATTCCAAGCCAATCAGGAGAAGGGATGAGGGCGATTGACGACAGCACCTAGGAACCATATCCAAGCAGCGAGGCTGCACGAGCGTATTCAGAAGCTGGCGCAAGTCGGGAAAATCGGGGAAACGGGCGTTTGCCGGCTGGCGTTATCCAAGGAAGACCGGGAAGGCGTAGAGCTGGTGAAAACGTGGATGGAAGAAGCCGGGATGGACGCTTATATCGATCCTTTTGCCAACCTCATCGGGACGTGGAAGGGGCGTAATCCGGATGCGCCTGTGCTTATGATTGGCTCGCATATCGATTCACAGCCGTACGGCGGGAGATATGATGGGGCGATCGGCGTATTGGGCGCGATTGAAGTCGTTCAAAGCATGAGGGAAGCCGGACTTACGCCCGAATGCGATATCGAGGTGGTGGCGTTCTGCGATGAAGAAGGCTGCCGTTTCAACAAAGGCTTATTTGGCGTACGCGGGATGACAGGCAAGCTGGAACAAGATGAGCTGGAGCGCACGGACAAGAACGGCGTCACCCGCCGGGAAGCGTTGATGCAATTCGGCTGCAATCCCGCCGATTTCGAAGGTTATGCGTTCCAGCCCGGACGCATCGGGGCTTTCCTGGAACTGCATATCGAACAGGGGCCGGTGTTGGAATCCCAGAATGCTCCGATCGGAATTGTTACGGGAATCTCCGGACCGCTATGGCTCACGGTGGAGATGAACGGTTTCGCCGGCCATGCCGGTTCGGTACCGATGTCCATGCGCCATGACGCGTTGCTCGGCTGTGCCAAAATTATCGTTGCGCTGAATGAGCTCGTGCAGCAGGAGCCGGGTGCGCCGACAGTCGGGACGGTGGGGTCGCTGACCGTTTTTCCCGATTCACGGAACATCATCCCGGAGAAAGTCTCATTCACGGTCGATTTGCGCGATATCGACCTGGCGCGCCGTAACGAGCTCGAAGCGGAGCTGTTAAGCGTCATCGAGAACGTGTCGCGAGACCATGGTCTTACGTATGCCATCCGTGAAGATACGAACAGCGAGCCCCGCTATTGCGCGGAATGGATCATGGAGCATCTGCGCGAGGAAGCGGAAGCGATGGGGCTTAACCCGCCGGAGCTGATGAGCGGACCGTTTCACGATTCGTTGGCGATGTCTTACGTATGCGACTATGGCATGATCTTCGTTCGCTGTCTGGAAGGCATCAGCCATAATCCGAAGGAATTCGCAAGCGAACACGATATTACGCTGGGCACGGAGCTTCTGTACCGAGCGGCCGTCCGAATCGCCATGAAGAAGTAAAATAGCGCGGAGGGGGAGGCATATGGGGACATCCTTTATTTCACTAACCGATTTAAAGCGTAACTTTGCCGAAGTCAAAGCCGGCATGAGACCCAAGGAGGCGATGGAGGAATCGAATCGCTGTCTGTTTTGTTACGATGCCCCTTGTACGCGTGCTTGTCCGACGGGAATTAATATTCCTTCGTTTATTAAAAAGATTGCCTCCGGCAACCTCAAAGGATCCGCCCGGACGATTATGGAGGCGAATCCGGTCGGGGCCTCTTGCTCGAGGGTATGTCCGACCGAGGAGCTGTGCGAAGGGGCTTGCGTGCTTCATCAGTCGTCCAAGCCTATCTTGATTGGGCAATTGCAGCGCTATGCCACAGACTGGGCCATGGAGAACGAACAGCAGCTGTTCAAGGCCGGAGCTGGCAACGGGAAGTCGGTTGCCGTCATTGGAAGCGGACCTGCCGGTTTATCGGCAGCCCGCGAGCTGGCCCGCTTAGGCTTTCAGGTGACGGTTTATGAGGCGAAGAGCGAAGCGGGCGGTCTGGATACATACGGCATTGTTTCCTTCCGTTTGCCGCAAGAAGTGTCGCTTTGGGAAGTTGAGCAAGTTCGCGGATTAGGTGTGATTTTCCGGATGAATACGAGGGTCGGGGTCGATGTTACTGCTGACGAACTGCTTCAAAACTATGATGCCGTCGTCCTGGCTGCCGGAATGTCGAAGGTGCCCATGCTCGGCATCGAAGGCGAGACGCTGGCAGGCGTCTACGATGCCATCGACTTCGTGGAATCGACCAAAACAGGACTCGATCCTCATCTTATCGGGAAGCGCGTAGCCGTCATCGGAGCGGGGAATACGGCGATCGATGCGGCGACATGTTCGGTGCGGTTAGGCGCGGAGCATGTGCAAATCGTGTATAGGCGAACGCGCGAAGAAATGACGGCGTATGACTTTGAATTTGAGTTTGCCAAAGGGGATGGCGTCGCCTTCCAGTGGCTGACAGCCCCGCAGCGTATACTAGGAGACGAAGCAGGCCGTGTCGTTGCAATCGAATGTTTGCGGATGGAGCTTATCGATGGCGATGCAGGCCGTAAGAAGCCCGTTCCGATCGCCGGCTCCGAATTTCTGATTTATGTTGACGCCGTGATCAAAGCGATAGGGCAAACGAAGCACACCGCGCTCATCGATCAATTTAAGCTGGATCATCGACGAGGAACGGTGACGGTCGATCCGCAAACAGGCCAAACGTCCAACCCCAAAGTGTATGCGGCCGGCGACATCATCTTCGGCGAAGGACAAGGCGAAGCGATGGTCGTATCGGCCGCTCAACAGGGGAAATTGGCTGCGCATGCCATTAACAGGAATTTGATGAACAACCAGGAGGAGTCGGCTTAACCTACAGAACGATAATACGCGATCAAACTGGAGGGATTCAGCATGGCTGATTTACGCATTAATTTGGCAGGCATCGCATCTCCTAACCCTTTCTGGTTAGCGTCAGCACCTCCGACCAATACAGGATACCAGGTTCAACGGGCATTCGAGGCTGGATGGGGCGGGGCGGTATGGAAGACGCTTGGAGATCCCATCATCAATACGTCTTCACGGTTCGCTGCCGTGCATTTCAACGGGCAGCGGGTTGCCGGATTTAACAATATCGAACTGATTACCGACCGGCCGCTTGAGGTCAATTTGCGCGAAATATATGAGACGAAGAAACGATTTCCGAACCATGCGCTTGTCGTATCGTTAATGGTGGAACCGAAGCGGGAGAAATGGCATGAAATTGTAAAAAAAGTGGAAGCCGTCGGCGTAGACGGGCTGGAGCTTAACTTCGGCTGCCCGCACGGGATGGCGGAGCGCGGCATGGGATCCGCTTCCGGCCAGCAGCCGGATCTCGTGGAAGCGCAGACGATGTGGGCGAAGGAAGCGGCGCGAACGCCGGTCATCGTGAAGCTGACGCCGAATATAACCGATATTACGAGCACAGCGCGGGCTGCGGTGCGGGGCGGAGCCGATGCGATCTCCCTGATCAATACGATCAATTCGCTGGCCGGCGTCGACATCGATACGTGGAATACAATTCCGCACGTTGGCGGGAAAGGCTCTCACGGCGGTTATTGCGGTCCAGCGGTGAAGCCGATTGCACTTCACATGGTAGCGGATTGCGCACGCAACCCGGAAGTCGGCATTCCGATCTCCGGGATCGGCGGCATCTCCAATTGGCGCGATGCGGTGGAGTTCATGCTGATGGGAGCGACGGGCGTACAAGTATGTACGGCAGCGATGCATCACGGCTTCCGGATTGTCGAGGATATGATTGACGGGTTGAACAATTATTTGGAGGATAAAGGGCTCGCCAGCGTCACGGAGCTGGTTGGGAAATCCGTTCCCCGTTATTCCGATTGGGGCAACCTTGATTTGAATTACGCCGTCGTAGCCCAGATTGACCAAGAAACGTGCATTAACTGCAATAAGTGTCATATCGCATGTGAGGATACGTCCCATCAATGTATTGAGATGCTCACTGACGATCAGGGCAAATCGTATTTGCAAGTTCGGGAGGAAGACTGCGTAGGCTGCAATTTATGCGCGATCGTTTGTCCAGTCGATGGAGCGATCACGATGGTTGAGGTTGCCGGAACCGATGCGCCGATGACTTGGAATGAACGGCAAGCGGCGATTGCCAAGCTGTCGGATGGGAATTCCGACAAGAAGGAGGCTGTTTAGCATGGCCAAACTGATTAGGAACGGAACGGTCGTGACGGCCGCCGACCAATATTTGGCGGATATTCGTATCGAGAACGGTATCATCGTCCAGATCGGACACCACCTCCCCGAGGACGGAGCGGAAGTGATCGACGCGCAGGGACATTATGTATTCCCTGGTGGCGTTGACCCGCATACGCATCTGGATATGCCCTTTGGCGGTACCGTTACGGCCGATGACTTCGAGACCGGGACGAAGGCGGCCGCGTTCGGAGGGACGACGACGGTCATTGATTTCTGCTTGACGAATAAGGGTGTCCCGCTGCGTCACTCCGTCCAGACCTGGCATCAAAAAGCGGCAGGCAAGGCTGTGATCGACTATGGGTTTCACCTGATGATCGCAGAAATCAATGATGATGTGCTGGCGGAGCTGCCCGTCATGATTCAAGATGAGGGAATAACGTCGCTCAAAGTGTTCATGGCATACAAAAATGTATTCCAGGCGGATGACGGGACGCTTTACCGGACATTGCTCGAAGCCAAGCGGCTTGGCGCTCTGGTCATGGTTCATGCGGAGAATGGCGACGTCATCGATTATTTGATCCGGGAAGCGTTGGAGGCCGGGCGTACAGAGCCGATTCATCATGCGTTGACGCGTCCGTCCATCATCGAGGGCGAGGCGACCGGCAGGGCGGCGAGACTAACGGCATTGGCGGGCTCGCAGCTCTATGTAGTCCACGTGACTTGCGAAGAGGCCGTGCAGCAGATCGCCGAAGCGCGAAGCCGGGGAATCGACATCTGGGGTGAAACGTGTCCGCAGTACTTGATGCTGGATCAGTCGTATCTGGAGAAACCGGACTTTGAGGGGGCCAAATACGTCTGGTCCCCGCCGCTGCGGCCGAAGCATCACCAGGAAGTGCTGTGGCAAGCGCTTCGTAACGGACAGCTTCAGACGTTAGGCTCCGATCAGTGCTCGTTCAATTTCAAAGGCCAGAAGGAGCTGGGCTTAGGCGATTTCAGCAAAATTCCGAATGGCGGGCCGTGCATTGAAGACCGCTTCTCCATTCTTTTCTCGGAAGGCGTCTTGAAAGGGAGAATCTCCATTCATCAATTCGTCGATATCGTATCGACGCGAAGTGCGAAGTTGTTCGGCTTATTTCCGAGAAAAGGAACGATCGCGGTTGGCTGCGATGCCGACATCGTCATCTTTGACCCGCACGCCAAAAGAGTTATTAGCGCGGAGACACATCATATGAATGTCGATTATAATCCGTTCGAAGGACTTGAAATTACCGGAGAGCCCATCACGGTCCTGTCCAGAGGCGAGTATGTGATCAGGGACAAACAATTCGTCGGTAGACCGGGCGCCGGACAATATATGAAACGGCAAACTTACCCTGCAGCCGCCATGGAGGTTGTGCCTCAGGAAGCAGACCGCTCAAGGGGGGAGCCCGATGTCTGACCATGAACAATATAGGCAAGAGAAGCAGAAGCTTGATGATTATACGGGCCGGAACTTCCGGATCACCGGGGTGAAAGAGGACTTGAGCGGCGCCTGGCTGGCCCTCGAACACCCTGGCGGGGAAACGGCAACGCTTCATTTGAAAACGGCGAACGCGAGGAAATATTATGTCATGCTCCTCATGAAGCAGCAGGACGTGTTAAGCGATACGTCGATACATGGAATCATGGAATCGTGATTAAAATTCAGTTTGAGCGAAGGAGCAGGCTGCTGTTGCAGCCTCTTTTTTTTGCCAATAAAAAACAATTCAAACCAAACGTTACATTGTCCGGACGGATCCAATTTAGTATGATGGAAGGTACGGTCGGCAAAGGAGAACATTGCTTAACGATATGAATATTTAATGTCATTAATTATAACTGGAGGCCCCTGCATAATGATGGTAAAACCAAAAAAGAAAAACTCGATGGGGCAATACGCCGAGCTGCTCAGCCGGTATTTGTTCCCTCAGAAAGGCACGCTAATCTTATTGACGCTGCTCTTATTCGCCTCGATCGGGCTGCAGCTCGTTTCGCCGCAAATCATTCGCTTCTTCATCGATACGGCGCAGGCCGGCAGTGCGTTAGAGCCCCTGATTACCGCGGCCGTCTTGTTTATCGGCTTCTCGCTCGTCCAGCAGCTGGTTTCCGTAACGGCCACTTATTTCAGTGAAAATGTCGGCTGGAAGACCACGAATAAGCTGCGCGTGGATTTGGCCGCACATTGCTTGTCGCTTGATATGTCTTTCCATAAATCCCACACCTCCGGCTCTTTGATCGAACGGGTTGACGGCGATGTGAATGCGCTTGCGAACTTCTTCTCCAGCATGATCATTCATCTGGTCGGTAATTTGCTGCTGATGGCGGGCATTATCGTGCTGCTGTTCCGCGAGAATTGGCTCATTGGCACGGGGATGGCCTTATTCGTCCTTTTTGCCGTGTATATGATTCAATGGATCCGCAAATTCGCAGTACCGGTGTGGACGGGATGGCGTCAGGCGAATGCTGAATTCTACGGCTTTATCGGCGAGCATTTGGAAGGCACGGAAGACATTCGCGCCAATGGTGCGGTCGGCTTCGTGATGAACCGCTTCTATACGATGCTTAGAAAGATGCTGCCCTTAAGGGTCAAAGCGTTTCTCGGCTTCTGCGCCATGTGGAACATGTCGATTTTCGTATTTGCACTGGGCAATGCGATGGCTTTCGGCATTAGCGCCTATTTGTGGTATTCCGGCAGCATTTCGCTGGGGACGGTCTATCTGATTTTCTTCTATACGGAACTGTTGGCGAAGCCGATTGAGAAAATTCGCACGCAGATGGAGGATTTGCAGAAGGCGGACGCCAGTATCTCGCGGATCCGCGAGCTTTTCGCCACGGAGTCCGCCATTGCGGACGGTCCTGGCGCTCCGCTGCCGAAAGGCCCGCTCAGCGTCGAGTTCCGGGATGTTACGTTCAGCTATGACGGTGATCAGCCGACATTAAAAGGCGTGCAGCTTCATTTAAAGCCCGGAGAAGTGCTAGGTTTATTAGGGCGGACGGGGAGCGGCAAATCCACGATGGCCAGACTCCTGCTGCGCTTCTATGACCCGCAGAGCGGATCGATTAGGCTTGGCGGCACGGATATTCGCAGCTGCAAGCTCTCCGAACTGCGCAAGCGAGTCGCTTTGGTCACGCAAAATATTGAAATTATGCAAGGCACGATTCGCGATAACCTGACCTTCTATGATGATTCCATCTCCGATAACGAAATCATACAGGTGCTTACGGAGCTTGGTCTCGGTTCCTGGTATGCGTCGATGCCGGAAGGGTTGGATACGCTGTTAGCGTCAGGAGGCGGCAGCTTATCGGCAGGTGAAGCGCAATTGCTCGCTTTCGCCCGGGTATTTCTGACGAAGCCGGGGCTCGTCATCATGGACGAAGCGTCCTCCAGGCTGGATCCGCTCACTGAACAGCGCATTGAGAAGGCTGTTTCCAAGCTGTTGAACGAGAGATCCTGCATCATGATCGCACACAGGCTTGCGACGGTACAGCGCGCGGATCATATTCTCATTCTGGATAACGGACATGTGCTGGAGACAGGAAGAAGAGAGCAGCTCGCCGCAGACCCGGGCTCCCGATTCAGCCAACTGCTTGCCACGGGACTGGAGGAGGTACTCGTATGAATACATTTCAATACTTGTGGCGGCTTGTGATGTACCGGCCTGTTCGCTATTTCGGGAATGCGCTGGCTTGGACCCTTATTTATTTGGCTCCGATCTTACCGGGGTTAATTACCAAAGAGTTCTTCGACACGTTATCCGGCGAATCCAAGCTGGGCTACGGAGTGTGGGGCCTTATTGCCTTGCTGATGGCTGCCGCAATCGGCCGGATCATGCTGATCGTCGTCGGATTCATTACGGACGTTCACTTCCGCTTCCGGATGGGGATGCTGCTTCGCCGTAATTTGCTGGAGCATGTACTGAAGCAGCCGGGTGCGCAAGCGATTCCGGTATCTCCTGGCGAAGCGATCAGCCATTTCCGCGACGATGTGGATCAATCCGAAGAGGCGGCGAGCTGGTCCGTCGATGTGTTCGGGCTAACATGCTTCGCCATTGTCTCGGGGTACATACTTATTCGGATCGATGCCCAGATGACGCTGCTCGTTTTTCTTCCGATAGTTCTCGTCATTACCGCTGCGCAGCTTGCGACGGTGCGGCTTCAGAAATATCGCGCCGCGAGCAGGGAGGCAACGTCCAAGGTGACGGGAGAAATCAGCGAGATGTTCGGCAACGTGCAGGCGATTCAGGTAGCGGGTGCCGAGAAGCGCGTCATTGAGCGGTTCCGCAGCCTTGGCGACAATCGCAGGAAAGCGATGATGAAGGATCGCCTGATGACGGAGCTGCTCGATTCGATATTTTCCAACTCGGTCAATTTGGGAACGGGTCTTATCCTGCTGCTGGCCGGGACGAAAATGCGATCGGGGTCGTTCACTGTCGGCGACTTTGCGCTGTTCGTCTATTACTTGACTTTCGTGACGCAGTTTATAACGAATGTAGGGAAGTTCATCACGTATTTCAAGCAGATGAGCGTGTCGTTGGAACGACTCACGTTCCTGCTGCAGGGAGCCTCCGCCAAGGTGCTGACGATGGTTCGTTCGCTGCATCTGAAACCGGAGCGGGACGCCGGCATTCACAATGCTGGGCAGGAAGCGGTTCAGGCGGATGACATCGACCAAGGGCATGAAGATGACCGGCAAGCGGCCGGCGAGCCGCTGAAGCAGTTGGAAGTGAATGGGTTATCTTATGCCTACGAGGATACGGGCAGGGGCATCGCGGACATTCACTTCCGCTTGCAGCGAGGCTCGTTCACCGTCGTGACGGGAACGATCGGCTCCGGCAAAACCACGCTGGTACGCTCCCTCCTTGGGCTGCTGCCCAAAGGGGAGGGGACGATCGCGTGGAACGGCGTGCCCATCGAAGATCCGGGCACGTTCTTTACGCCGCCGCGGAGCGCCTACACCGCACAGGTGCCTCGGTTGTACAGCGATACGCTGCGCAACAATATCATGCTCGGGCAGCCGGAGCGCGAGGAGAGCTTACAGCAAGCGCTGCACGCAGCGGTGCTGGAATACGACATCGCGCAGCTGCCCGGCGGGCTGGACACCGTCATCGGCCCGCGCGGGGTGAAGCTGTCCGGCGGCCAGGCGCAGCGGACGGCGGCAGCGCGGATGCTCGTGCGCGACGCCGAGCTGTATGTGTTCGACGACCTGTCGAGCGCGCTGGACGTGGAGACGGAACAGAAGCTCTGGGAGCGGATGTTCCAGCGGCGGAAGGACGCGACATGCTTGGTCGTCTCGCACCGCAAGACGGCGCTCGCCCGGGCCGATCACATCATTGTGATGAAGGACGGGCGCATCGAAGCCGAAGGAACGTCGGAGGAGCTGCTGCAGCGAAGCGCGACTTTCCGGGAGCTTTGGTACGGGGACGAACGGCATGCCGAGTCGTCATCCTGATTGCGAGGAAGCCTCCGGGCTTCCTCTTTGTTATTCGCAGGGACCCGTACCAGTGGAAGGAAATGGATAGGACTCTAGCGAATACATCAATGGCAAACGGAGATAGTGATGTCGGCGGATCACAGGATCACAAAGGTTTTTATGGAGTCCCGCATCGCGGCATGGAACTGCATCATGCAATAGAATTTGATTGGATAGGGAGGATTCGAGATGGAGTCGCATAAAATCGTCGGACAAACGGCCACCGCAGGCTTTCAAATCGGCGTCAGAAGGACGCTGAATTTGAGCCGGGAGCAGGCCTGGGAGCTGCTGACCTCACCGGAGGGCAGAGAGCTGTGGTTGGGAGAATGCAACGAGATCGTATGGGCTAAAGGCAGCGAATTCCGGACTGCGGCAGGCTTAACCGGCCAGCTTCGCGTCGTGAAGCCGCAGGAGCAACTGCGGCTTACCTGGCAGCCGGCCAGCTGGCCGGAGGCCTCCACCTTGCAAATTCGGCTGCTGCCGGCTGCTAATCCGGGCCGGACGACGGTAAGCTTTCACCAGGAGAAGCTGGACACCGCGCAGCGAAGAGAAGATATGAAAATTCATTGGGAAGACGTCCTACGCCGGCTGCAGGAGCATAATCCCGCATGAGCATGACGAATACGCTGATATTGGTATTCATTTTGACGATGATCATACATACGGCCGAAACATTGTCCTATTCAATCCGTTTTGCCGGGGTACAGGTCAACAAGCTGGCCGTCGCTCTGTCGTTGGTCGGGATTGTCGTCCTTGTTTCGCGCACCGCGAATCTGATTCAGGCGCCGATGACGGCGAAGTTCGTTGATTTTGCCAAGGTCGAGCCTTCCTTCGATTTGGAAAGATACCTTAGAATTTCGTTATTCGCCTCATCGATCGGGACCTTAATCGCCATTGCCTTATTTCCCTCATTTATCAATCTGAGTATGCGGGTCATCGCGCGGTTGGAAGTGGCGGGTTCAATCCCGAAGCTCATTTCGAGCGTGACGGTCACCCAATTGAAGAATACGAAAAATTACTTGAAAAAGCCGCGCTTCAAACTAAGCCAATTCCGTTATCTCGGCGTTTCCAAGCGGTTTCTAGTTATCAATATTTTGGTAACGGCGTTTTACTCCGTAGGGGTATTGTCTTCGCTTTATGCCGCTTACTTGCTTCCGGAGTACGCCACAACCGCATCGCAAGCCTCAGGGCTCATCAATGGGATCGCCACGATCCTGCTGACGATTTTCATAGATCCGCAGTTGGGACTGATTACGGATAAGGCGCTGCAGGACGAGTCACAGCGGAGGCAGCTTGGCAAAATTTATGCCCTGCTGATGACATCGCGGTTTCTGGGCACCTTGCTGGCACAAGCGTTCCTGCTGCCTTCGGCTTATTTTATCGGCTGGATCGTCAAGCTTATTTTCTAATTATTGCAATTCCTTTCTTTCAAGAGCTCCCCTTGTTATAATAACTATTATTATAGTAGCGCAGCTAGAAACGGAGCCTGGAATGAAGAAATTCAAGAAGTTTTATATCGAAATTACAAGTGTGTGTAATCTGGCCTGTACGTTTTGTCCGCAGACGAAGCGTCAAGCTAATTTTATCAAGATCGATACGTTTACGAATATACTAGACCAGATTAAGCCGCATACGGACCATATTTATTTGCATGTGAAGGGGGAGCCTTTGCTGCACCCGAAGATCGACGAGCTGCTGGATATCAGCCACGAGAAGGGCTTTAAAGTAAATATTACGACGAACGGCACGTTGATTAACAAAAACCGGCACAAGCTGCTGGATAAACCGGCCTTGCGGCAAATGAACTTCTCGCTCCACAGCTTTGACGGTCATGAAGGGTCTGAGGACAAAGAAGGATACGTGATGAGCATACTGCGTTTCGCCAAGGAAATTGTGGCCAAATCCAATGTGATCATTTCGTTCCGTCTATGGAACCTGACAATGGACAACCAGACGAATCTGCAGCGCCAGCGCAATCGTGAAGTGTTGGAAATGCTCGAAAAAGAATTCGAGCTCGACGACAAGATCGACGAAATGTTCGTGCGGGGCACGGGCGTTAAACTGGCGGACCGCGTGTATCTGAACCAGGACCATGAGTTTCAATGGCCGGATCTGAAAGCGCAGGAGATTGAAGGGCCTGGCTTCTGCCATGCGCTGCGCAATCAAGCCGGCATCCTTGTCGACGGGACGGTCATCCCGTGCTGCCTGGATGGGGAAGGCGTTATTAATTTGGGCAACATTAACCAGACACCGTTCTCCGACATCATTGAGGGCGAGCGGGCGAACCGCTTGTTCGAAGGCTTCTCCAGGCGGGAAGTCGTAGAGGAGTTATGCCGCAAATGCGGGTACCGGGAACGCTTCAGTATGTAAAAAATGGCTTCGTCATGCTGCCGGGTTGCAGGATGAACGAAGCTTTTTTGCTATTTGCTTTGCATTTACTGCCGGATAATGAGATAATAGAAGTTTGATTGAACTCTGAATTATTGGGGGCACGAACGTGGGAAGGTATCCTTTCGCTTATGATCATTCACAACCATATATGCAGCAGGTTTCGGACTGGATCGCGGATCTGTTCTATGAAGTACTGCCGGAAGCGGGCTTTGAAGTGCGCGACGAGCAAATTTATATGGCCTTTCAGCTGGAGCGGGCGTTCGCCGAGAAAGCGGCGATCTTTGCCGAAGCCGGCGTAGGTACGGGAAAGACGCTCGTCTATTTGCTGTACGCGATCTGCTATTCCCGCTTAACGAATAAACCGGCCATTATAGCATGCGCCGATGAATCATTAATAGAGCAATTGGTGAAGCCTGGCGGCGATATCGACAAGCTGATGCGCCATCTGGATCTTGTCATCGACGCTCGTCTGGCCAAATCCCCGGATCAATACATCTGTCTGCAGAAGCTGGACGAAGCTCGTTTCGGACACGAGGATATCGGCTTATACCGCGACTTGTATGCAGGCTTGCCGAATTTTGTGCACACGCGCGAAGCACTTCAATCGTTCCATGCGTACGGTGACCGCAAAAATTATCCCCATCTGAACGATGAGCAGTGGTACCGTGTGAGCTGGGATGCTTATCAGGACTGTTTTGTTTGTGACAAAAGGCACCGCTGCGGCCAAACGCTGTCCCGGGAGGCGTACCGGAAATCGGCGGATTTGATCATCTGCTCGCACGATTTCTATATGGAGCATGTGTGGACGTACGACGGGCGCAAAAGGGAGGGGCAGCTGCCTTTACTGCCGGAACACTGCGCCGTCGTGTTTGACGAAGGCCATCTGATGGAAGCGGCAGCGCAGAAAGCGCTGACGTATAAGCTTAAGCATGTTGTCTTCGAAGAGCTTGTCGTTCGGCTGTTAAAAGGGGAAGTGCGCGAAACACTGGCCGTCTGTATCGACGAAGCGATCGATCAAAGTGAACGGATGTTCGAGATGTTGGAGCGCTGCTGCCGGCCGATCGAAGGCTCGGAACGGAAACAAATCGTGATGACGGACGAGCTGCTGCGCGAAATTCATCGTCTATGCGATATTTTGTCGCAGATTGAAGAGGAACTCGTGTTTGAGAGCGAAATGTTCACCTTGAACGATTATCAGTTGAAGATTGTGGAGGAGCATCTGGAAATGATGCAGAAGGCGCTCGGCCTGTTCCGGCACGATCAAGCTTTCATCTGCTGGGCGACGGAGAGCATTACGGGCTTAAGCCTCGTGGTGATGCCGAGAACGGTGAAGGAAGTGTTGCGAGAGCACGTATTCACGGCGAAAATGCCGATTGTCTTCTCCTCCGCAACCTTATCGGTCGAAGGTTCATTCTCGTATGTGGCGGACAGTCTGGGGCTGGACAAATATTTGTCGTTCTCGGTCGACTCGCCCTATGACTATGCGGAGCGCATGGAGGTCATCGCCCCGAGATGGACAGCCGGCGGTTCGTTTGACGAGAAGCTGGAAGCGGCGGCGGGTCTGCTCAATCGCACGGAAGGCCGCGCATTGATCTTGTTCCCGACCTTCGAGGAGCTGCGCCGGTTCAAGCGGGACATAGCGTTCAGAACCGATTGTTCGCAGCTGCGGTTTCTGTTCGAAGGCGATCAGGAGATCAGCCACCTTATCGCTTCGTTCCAAGGGGATGAGCATAGCGTCCTGGCTGCGGTCAGCTTGTGGGAAGGGCTGGACGTGCCGGGGCCATCCTTGTCCAATGTGATCATCTGGGCGCTGCCTTTTCCGCCGCAAGACCCCGTATTCATGGCCAAGCGGCAGGCGGCCGCCAGACCGTTTGAAGAGGTCGACGTGCCCTATATGCTGTTAAGGCTGCGTCAGGGCATCGGCCGGTTAATCCGTACGAGAGAAGACAGCGGGATGATCGCTATCTTCAGTCATGAGATGTACAGCGATGAGACGCTGCGCGCCCATATCGCCGCTGTACTGCCGGAGGGCGTACAACTGCGGGAACATGTGGCCCAACCCTAAGTGAACCAAATGTCACGAAATCTCACCCAGGAGAGCGAATCGAGGGAGATACCGCGAACTTGCGGGTGATAGGCGGTTTTGAGATGTTTGCGATATAGAAAAAGAAGGCTATAACGCTGCTTGAGCTGTGATTCCAACTGCTCGAGCAGCGTTTTTCTGCTTGCAGGATCCTGAGCGCTGCGGATAAGCTGTAAGCTCGTTTCGAGCAGATGCTGGACTTCAAGAGAGGCGTGCTGCTTCATGCTCGTATACATATCGTAAAGCCGCAGCTCGCGATGCTCGTCGATCATGATCGCGAACAGGACAAGATCGGCGGACATACGCAGCTCGCCTTTGAATTGCTCCGCTGGGATGAGCATCAGTTCAAGCGTAAGGCCGAAGCGGGCATACAGCTTCTGCAAGAGCTGAGCATCCTGCTGGTACTGCGGGATGGTCGCCAGCTTCAGCACTTCGCCGTTGTAGCCTGCAGCATCCAGCAGCTGCCGGATCGCTGCCGGGCGGTCGGCGTCAGCGGGATAGGGATCCCGATCGGATGCGGATGGCGGGAAGAAGCTATTCGCCGGCTCAATGACATCGCCAGAGAGCAGCTCAATCAAGTCTGTGCGGTCTATGGCGAGATCTAACGCCTTCCGCATGAGCGGATGCTGCAACGGCCCTTCTTTCCATTCATTCACGGTCATGAATTTGGTCGTCATGCCGGAGCCGCGCACCTGCTGCCAGCTCCCGGCGTCCATATCCGCAATCCGTACATTGTGCATCACTTGAAAATGCTGTGCCGGCTCTTGCGGCTGGGCGGTTCCCGCCGATTGTCCGTGCTCCGGCAGCGACCACACCTCAACACGGTCCAGAAATCCACGCCCTTGGAAATAAGAAGGGAACGCCTCCAGACTCCATACCCCATGCTCATGCCCGGCCAAACGGAAAGGACCGGTGCCTACTGGTGATGTACCGAGCCATCCGCCGGCAGCTTCACATACATCCTCCGGAACGACCGACGCCCGGTTCGTCGAGAGAAATCCCAAAAATAATTCATTTCTTTCTTTAAGCTGGATGTGCAGCGTCGTCTCATCCCGGCAGTCGATGCTGGAAATGGCCGCATAAGCCCAGCTGTACAGTCCGCGCGCAGCCAGACGCTGCAGCCGTTCCAGCGAGTACTTGACATCGCTGGCAACCATCTCCCGGCCATGATGGAACCGGACGCCTTTGCGAAGATAGAACGTCCAACGCGTACGAGATTCGTCAACGTCCCATGCATGAGCCAGATGAGGCAGCAGCTGCTCGCCGGTCGATTCCATGCGAACGAGTCCGTCGAACAGTTGGCTCACGAGATGGGACTCTCCCGCATAATGAATGGCCGCCGGGTCCAAGGCGTGAATCGTTTGCGTCAGGGGAAAGCGCAGCACGTCCGTACGCCGCTGGCCCTGCAGCTCGGAATGAAGGCCGAACTGCCCGGATAACCAAGCCTGGAATTGTTCGCGCAGGTGTGCGGGATGCTCGGGTGCTTGCAGCAGCTCCAGCGCGGAGCTCAGATCTTGCTTGGCGACGAAGGCTTTGGCTTCCTCCAGCAGCATGTCGTCTTTGCGAATATGAAAGAGGAGGGTCGATCTATTGCCGCGGCCTTTCCTGGGCAGCCAGGTAAGCCAGGCTTCCTGCTGCATCCGTTTCAAGAGAAGCACCATATTGCGGTGCGTGCATTCGACATGAGCCGCCAGCTCTTCAAGCGTCGTCTCCAGCGGCATGTCTTCCTGAACCTGAGGGAAGGCATCCCGGAGCGTTACATAATGCTTGCGAATCTTCACCTGGCACGAGCCTCCTCCTAAAATATGAAATTACTGAAAATAAACTTACACTTTTTGTTCTTATTTTAAAGGTTACAATAAAAAGCAGGAATGATCAAATCCGTCATTACGTTCAAACAAAACGATCAAAGGAGAGAAAGCTTACCATGAGAGATCCCGCTCCCTGGCAAAAAAAATATGCATTAATGCTTGTTTATGCCTGTTTATTCGGCATTTTCTTCCAATATTTGTTCGTCGGCAGCCCGGCAGGCGTCTCTGTCCTGCTGACGGTGGCCGGTTTCTACGGTCTCTATTTTTATTCGATCCGGGGAAGGCTCGGCGGCTTCGAACCGTGGGCTGGACAGAGCACCGCAGGCTGGCTGCTCCTGGTGCCGGTTTTCCTGCTGGCGCTAACCTACACGTTATTCGATAACAACTTGTTTTCCGTCCTGAACGCAATCGCTTTGCCGCTTTGCATCGTGATGCAAACCATCGTACTATCCAGAAACAGCAAACATGCGTGGTTCCATGCTACATTCCTTGAAGATATGGTGCGCCATGTGATCGGTCGTCCGATTGCCCATCTGCCGGTACCCTTCGGATTAATCCGGACATGGCTGCCCAGCCGGGATAGCGGCCAATCGGGCACATGGGGGCACGCGGTGAAAATCGCAGCAGGCTTGCTGCTTGCCGCACCGATCCTCATGATTGTCATCGGTCTCCTGGCTTCCGCAGACCGCATCTTTTCATCCTGGGTATCGGAGATTTCCGCGTGGTTCAGCGGCATATCCGCAGGAGACAGCATAGGGCGCATAGTGCTGGCTTTCGTTGTTGCCTTGTACACTTTCTGCTATATGTGGGGGCTGCTTTTCCAGAAGGAGGCGCAGGCTGCTCATCCTTTCGACAGTCCCCTTCAGGAGAAACCGGCGACTGCCGGCGAACGCACAAAAGTTCGTATTGACCCCATTACAGCGGGAACGCTGCTGGTATGTGTCAATAGTGTCTATGTCCTCTTCGTCACCATCCAATTCTCCTACTTGTTCGGTGCGGCGGACGGCTTGCTGCCCGAGGGAGTCGCTTACGCGGAATATGCGCGCAGAGGATTTGCCGAGCTGGTCGTCGTTGCGTTGATCAATGTGGCGCTATTATTTCCGGGCTTGCACGGTATCCGCCGAAGCGGCCGTGGCGGCGAAGCTTTCCGCAAGACGCTGCTGACACTGCTGGTTACCTGTACCATCGTGATGCTGATCTCGGCTTACAGCAGATTATCTTTGTACGAGGAAGCTTACGGCTTCACGCAATCCAGGGTGCTTGTGCACGGATTCATGATTTTCTTGGGCATCCTGTTTATCATTGCACTGTTTCGTATTTGGCTGGAGAAGCTGTCCATGTCCAGAGCCTACATAACGACGGCTATTATCGCTTATCTCGTCATGAATTATATGAATATCGATCATTGGATCGCGGTAAACAATATGGAACGGTATGAGAAAACAGGCAAAATCGACCTTGCCTATTTAGGGCGCCTCTCTACAGATGTCGTGCCGGCGTTAAGAGATTTTCAAGCCAAGCATCCCGAGCTGACGGCTATTCCGTCATCGATCGATCAAGTGATCGGCAGCGGAGGCGAGCGTTCCTGGCCATCCTGGAATTTATCCCGTCATGTGGCTGAGAAGAAGTAAGAGTTGCAATAAGAGTTGCAGCACAATAGGAGAGGAAACAACGGAATGGCATATGGCGGACTTCGGTGCAGATTGGTAAAATACAACCAATAAAGATTTGGAAGGGGATAACCATATGCCATTTCTATCACTGACGAGCTGGAGCTTGCACCGGCTGCTCGGTCCCTTGCGGTGGACACGCTGGGATGTTGCGCTGCGCACGCCTTACACGGATGTTCAAGCGCAGCCGGAAGAGCTCACTCTGCTGGAGCTGCCTGCTAAGCTGGCCGACAAAGGCTTCGCATCCGCAGAAATTTGTCATTTTCACTTTCCGGAGCGAACTCCGGCTTATTTGCAAAATTTGAAGGCTGCTTTTGAGAAGGCGGGTTTGCGCTTTTATACGCTGCTGCTGGAATATGGCGATATTTCAAGCGAGGATGTACTCCGCAGGGCGACGGATATCGCATGGATCAAAACGTGGATCGACGATGCGGCGCTCGCAGGCGCTGAAAGGGTGCGCGTGATTGCCGGCGATGCGGACCCATCCGATCATCAAGCGTTGGCTCGTTCAGCCGAGGCATTGCAGGAGCTTGCCCAGTACGCTGCGGCCAAAGGGGTGCGCGTCGTTACTGAAAATTTCCACGCTTTGACTTCGGAAGCCGACAATTGTGTGGCTTTGCTCGATGCGTGCGGCGATGCCCTGGGCTTTACCTCGGATTTTGGCAACTTCAAAGGCCCCGGTAAGTTTGATGCGCTTGCTCGGACGGTACCGCGCAGCGAGTCCATTCATGCCAAAGCGCAATCGAATGCGGAGGGGCTGCCATACAGCGAGGAGTTCATCCGATGCCTGGACATCGTCAAGGCTGCCGGTTACGAAGGTCCACTTACACTCGTCTATGACGGTCCCGGCGATATGTGGGAAGGGATCGAACGCGTGCGGAAGCTGGCTGCTCCTTATTGCGGTGCAGTATAGGATGCTATTCGTGCGCGATATGCGCGCGAGGGAAACGTGAAGCCAGCAGCTCCGGGTGGCGGTGGCGGTAATGCTGGATTAAATGGAAAACCTCCAGTTATCACGGCAGTTGGCGTCAATTTTCGCTGAAATAAAAGGAGGAATTCCCGTTACGCCGTCAAGACGCTTAACTGATCTTATCTTGCGCGTGCCGCCCAGTTTGGTTTGATCACTGTCCTCCGAAGCCAGAACAAGAACGAAGAACCCCCGGGGCGCTGAGCTTGCATCCCCGGGGGTCATCTATTAATCCGTAATGTTATTCACATAGTAGGCGATAATGTCTTTCCTACGAATAATGCCCATAAATTTGTCCTGGTCATCGACAACGGGGATGAAGTTCTGGTCGGCCGCTTTGGCCAGCATGTCTTCCATGAAGGCATCAATAGAGACACATTCATTGCGGTAATGCTTCTCGATCGTGCTGACCGGAACTTGATCCAAATTATCAAATGTTAACCCAGGCGTATCTTTCAGCTTCCAGAGCAGATCGCCTTCGGCAAGCGTTCCTACATATTTGCCATCGTCATCAACGATGGGAAGTGCTGTATAATAGTGCTGCTCTAATTGTTCCATCGCTTCTTTCATGGATGAGGAGGACCGGATAAAGGCGACTTTGTCCTTCGGATAAAGAAAATCGGCAGTTTTCATGGTTAGTAATTACCTTTCAAGGAATTTTCAAAACATGATATTTCCATTAAAACACACTTTCGCCCAAATGGCTCTGAAAGATATTTCCATAAAGACCTCATTATCATATACCCAAACCTCCGATTTTACTAACAACTTTACAAAAAAAATGATTTGGTAAAATTAGGAGGGAAAAGAAAAGCGTTAGCGTATATACTTGTCTTGTGGGAATTAATGCGAAATAGAGGGACGAGAGGAGTACGCGACATGTTCAAAATTGCAATTGCGGGCACGGGATGGTTCGCGGATAAGCACGCAAGCTTGCTTGCAGCAAGAGGCGATGCCAAAGTGACGGCTTTCCTGGGCTCTTCATTGCCCAAAGCGGAAAAACTTGCTCAAAGGTATGCGGGTGCACAAGCGTTCGACCATATTGAGCGAATGCTGGACACATGCAAGCCTGACGCCGTATATATCAGTGTGCCGCCGCTAGCGCACGGCGAGATCGAAGATGCGATTCTGGAGCGGAATATCCCGTTTCTCGTGGAGAAACCGATCGGGTTGGATATGGCGACTGTTGACCGTATTCGGGAGCAGGTGCTCAGCCGAAATCTTATCACCTCTGTCGGCTACCACATCCGCTATATGAATACGACGCAGAAAGCGAAGGAATTGCTTGCAGGCCGGAAGGTGGGGATGGCGGTCGGGAGCTGGCTGGGGGACATGCCCGGCGTTCATTGGTGGCGCAAGCAAAGCGGTTCAGGGGGACAATTTGTGGAACAAACGACGCATATCGTCGATCTGGTCCGTTACTTGGCCGGCGAAGTGGAAGAAGTGTATGCGGCCTACGCGCTGCAGCATATGCATACGGTGCATGACGGCGTCGATGTCGCGGATGTCGGAGCCGTGACCATGAAGCTTGCCGGCGGAGCGATCGCTTCGCTGACGAACACGTGTATGCTGCCGTTCGGCCATCGTTCGGGACTGGAATTGATGACGGATCAAGGCGTGTTGGAAATTGTGCAAGGACGTTATCTGAGAAATCATGAACGTTCGCAGACGACTGAGTACAAGAACACGGTGAATCCGTACGAGCTGGAAACCGATGCATTCTTGTATGCGCTGCAAACGGGCGACCGTTCGCGGATTTTGACGGATTACGCCGACGCGGCGGTGACTTTGCGCATTACGCTGGCGGCATTGGAATCTGCCCAGACAGGTCTTCCTGTCAAACTAACTTGATCTTACCGATATGCTTATCATCCGGAACATCGCCAATTTGGCGGTGTTTTTTTGTGCCGGCTTAAAATAGGAGCCTGTCAGGTATAAGCCTTCGCCGCGGCGTGTATATATAAAACATGTTGTTGGAAGCGTTTACAACTTGTCCCATTCGCGGCTAAAGCGTTGCTTATCCTCGGCCGAACCTGCATAAAAGAGTCATCATGTCGAAGGAGGCGGTCGTATGGAGCTGAGTTTAACGGATGAACAGCTCATGATTCGTGCGATGGTGCGGGATTTTGCTAAGAACGAGATTGAACCGACAGCAGCCTCAAGAGATGAAGAAGAACGTTTTGATCGTGCGCTGTTCGATAAAATGGGTGAGCTGGGCTTGACGGGAATCCCGTGGCCCGAAGCGTATGGGGGGATCGGCGCCGATTTCCTGACGTATGCGATCGTTGTCGAAGAGCTCTCCAAAGTATGCGCGTCGACCGGCGTGATGCTTTCCGTCCATACCTCGCTCGTGTCTTGGGCGATTCATAAGTATGGCAGCGAAGCTCAGAAGATCCAATATCTCCTTCCCTTGGCACAGGGGAAGAAGCTGGGCGCATACAGCCTGACGGAGAGCGGTTCGGGCTCCGATGCGGGAGCCATGAGAACAACGGCCGTCCGGGATGGGGACGATTATGTACTGAATGGTTCCAAAATGTTCGTAACGAGCGGAGGGGAGGCGGACGTTTATATTGTTTTCGCCATGACGAACGCGCAGGTCAGACAAGGCGGCTGCAGTGCGTTCATCGTGGAGAAGGGGGCGCCGGGCTTCCAGTTCGGCCGCAAGGAACGGAAGCTGGGGATTCGCTCGTCGCCGACGGTGGAGCTGCGATTCGACAATTGCCGTGTTCCGGCTGACCAGCTGCTTGGCAAGGAAGGAGAAGGCTACCGCATCGCGATGAAAAGCCTGGATGGCGGACGCATCGGCATCGCCGCGCAAGCGCTCGGCATCTCTCAAGCGGCACTCGATGCCTCCCTGGGATATGCCAAGCAGCGGCGGCAATTCGGGAAGCCGATCGCACAGCAGCAAGCGATTGCCTTCAAGCTGGCGGATATGGCAGCGCAGATTGAGGCAGCGCGGCTGCTGACGTACCAAGCGGCTTGGCGGGAAAGCCAGGGCTTCAGCTACGGCAAGGAGGCTGCGATTGCGAAGCTTTTTGCCAGTGATACGGCAGTTGCCGTCACGACCCAAGCCGTACAAATTTTCGGCGGCTATGGATATACGAAGGATTATCCGGTCGAACGGTTTATGCGCGACGCCAAAGTGACGCAAATATATGAAGGGACGAACGAAATTCAACGCATTGTAATTTCCCGCATGCTGCTTGCCGATTCCTAGTGGGCAGGCATAGAAGAAGGGAGAGCGATGAGAGCATGAGCAGCTATATCCCTGGTCTGGAAAATGTCATCGCCAGCGAGACCGGCATTTCTTATCTGGATGTAGAGCAGGAGGAAATCGTCGTTCGCGGGTACGATCTTATCGAGCTTGCGCAGAGGGTTAAATACCTGGATGTCGCAGGGCTGCTGCTGGAGGGATCGCTACCAAGCATGCAGCAGCGTCAGACGCTGGAGAATGCGATAAAAGCGGAATATGGCTTGCACGAGAACGTGCGTTCGATGTTGAAGCTGCTGCCGGCTGAAGCTGATTTAATGGACGTCTTGCGAACGGGGATTTCTGCGTTAGCAAGTTATGATAGCGAGCTGGATGACCGTTCAGTGGAGGCGAACCGGCGGAAAGCGATCCGATTGCTGGCGAAAGTGCCGCAGCTGCTAGCCAATGGCTACCAGGCTAAGACGGAACATATGTTCCTCGACCCGAGAGAGGATTTGTCCTACACAGCCAATTTCTTATATATGATCTCAGGTCAAATGCCGACCAAGATGGAGGAAGATATTTTTGACCAATCTCTCATCGTGTACAGCGAACATGAAATGCCGAATTCGACCTTCGCTGCAAGGGTGATCGCTTCGACGCAATCCGATTTGTACGGAGCGCTAACCGGAGCGGTCGCTTCTTTGAAGGGGACGCTCCATGGAGGAGCGAACGAAGCGGTCATGGAGATGCTGCTGGAAGCAGGCTCGGAGAGCAAGCTGGAAACGCTGATGTTAGGCAAACTGGCCCGGAAGGAGCGGATTATGGGCTTCGGTCACCGGGTGTATATGAGGAAGCCGGATCCGCGCGCGTTGTTAATGAAGGATGCGCTCGCCGCACTGGCGCTGGAGAAGAACCAACCGGAGCTATACACCATGTGTGTCGTCGGTGAAGAATTGATGAAGCGGGAGAAAAATTTGCACCCGAATTTGGATTATTACGCTGCGCCCGTCTACTATTTGCTCGGCATTCCGATCGATATGTTCACGCCGGTGTTTCTTGCCGCGCGCACCGCCGGCATCAGCGCTCATGTGATCGAGCAGCATGCGCATAACCGGTTGTTCCGGCCGCGCGTCAGGTATACGGGACCGCGCCATTTGCATCCCTGAGGCGGCAGCAAGCATTCCAGCGGAAAGGAAGAACAAGCATGAGCCGTTCAGATCATGTTCCCCATAAGGAGATGACATTCGATCCGTTAATTGAAGACATTGCCGAATATACCCTGCACGCGCACATCACGAGCGAAGAGGCATACCGCATTGCGCAGCACGTGCTGCTTGATTCCATCGGGACCGGCCTGCTTGCGCTGCGGTTTCCGGAATGTGCGAAGCATTTGGGCCCGGTCGTGCCGGGGGCCAGCCTGCCCGGTGGGGCGCGGGTACCGGGTACCCGCTATGAGCTGGAGCCTGTGCAAGCCGCATTCAATATTGGGTGTATGATTCGTTGGCTTGATTATAACGATACGTGGCTTGCTGCGGAATGGGGCCATCCGTCCGATAATTTGGGATGTATCCTTGCGCTGGGCGATTATATCAGCCGCAGTAGGGTTGCCGAGGGCCAACAACCGCTCTATATGAAAGATATTTTGACGATGTGCATTAAAGCGCATGAAATACAGGGCGTCCTTGCCCTGGAGAACAGTCTGAACCGGGTAGGACTCGATCACGTTCATCTGGTGAAAATCGCTTCAACGGCCGTAGCGGCAGCTATGCTAGGCGGAGGCAAGGAAGAAGTGTGCAGCGCGGTATCCAATGCATGGATCGACGGGGCTTCGCTGCGTACTTACAGGCATGCGCCGAATACGGGTTCCCGGAAATCCTGGGCGGCAGGAGACGCTACAAGCCGCGCCGTGCGCTTGGCGCTTATGGCGGTGAACGGTGAAATGGGGTATGCGACGGCGCTTTCGGCCCGAACCTGGGGCTTTCAGGATGTTTTATTCCAAGGCAAGGCGTTGGTGCTCGGGCGGCCGCTTGACGCTTATGTTATGGAAAATATTTTGTTCAAAATTTCGTTTCCTGCGGAATTTCATGCCCAAACTGCGGTGGAATGCGCTCTGGAGCTGTACCCGCAGGTTCGGGATCGCTGGGATGACATTAGATCGATCAAGATAACAACCCATCAATCCGCCATTCGGATTATCGATAAGAAGGGGCCGCTCCATAATCCGGCCGACCGGGACCACTGCTTGCAGTATATGGTCGCCATCCCGCTGCTCTACGGCACGCTGACGGCAGACCATTATGAAGATGAGGCTTCGAAGGATCCGCGAATCGATGAGCTTAGAGCGAAGATGACCGTTGTCGAAGAGCCGCAGTACAGCCGGGATTATTTGGACCCTGACAAACGGTCGATCGCGAATGCCGTACAAATTCATTTCCAGGACGGCACGTCCACAGAGCGGGTCGTCTGCGAATATCCGATCGGCCATCGGAGGCGGCGGGACGAAGGGCTGCCGAAGGTGATTGAGAAATTCGAGCATCATGTGCGGACCCGCTTCCCAAGGAAGAAAACGAATGACATCATGAAGCTGTCCCTTGACTATGAGCGCCTTATCCAAACGCCGTGTCATGAGTTCATGAGCCTATTCGTTATTTGACCATTGGTTACGACAGGAGGTCTTTATGTCTTGGCTCATTGAAGATGAACCGGAGCAAGGGCAATTGTCCGCCCGCTTTCGCCAGCTTGCGGAAACAGGTCCGATCCTCCGCATGCCGGGCACGCACGACGGCATGACGGCGCTTCTAGCCAAACAGGCTAATTTCGAGGCGATTTATTTGTCGGGCGCGGCGTATACAGCGAGCCGCGGGCTGCCGGATCTGGGTCTCATATATTCGAACGAAGTGGCGGATCGAGCGCGAGAGCTGGTACGCGCAGCCAAGCTGCCGCTGCTGGTCGATATCGATACCGGCTTCGGCGGCGTCCTGAATGCGGCGCGAACGGCGAGAGAGATGGTGGAGGCCAAAGTCGCCGCCGTTCAGATCGAAGATCAGGAGATGCCGAAGAAATGCGGACATTTGAATGGAAAGCGGCTGATTGCCGCACAGGACATGATGCATAAGATTCAAGCCATCAAAGCTGCGGCACCGACGCTATATGTGGTTGCACGCACGGATGCGAAGAGTGTGGAAGGGATGGATGCGGCGATCGAGCGGGCGAAGCAGTATGCAGCTGCCGGCGCGGATGCGATTTTCCCGGAAGCGCTAGAGAAGGAGGAGGAGTTCGTCCGATTCAGCCACGAACTCGGCATACCGCTGCTCGCGAATATGACGGAGTTCGGAAGAACGCCGTATTATACAGCGGAGCAGTTCGAGCAGTGGGGCTTCCGCATGGTGATCTACCCGGTCACGTCGCTGCGGGTTGCAGCCAAGGCGATCGGTGAAGTGTTCGCGGACATTGCGGGAACAGGGACGCAGCAGGCGGCTATTCACCGCATGCAAACCCGTCACGAACTGTACGAGACGATCCGCTACTACGATTATGAAGCGATGGACGGCCGGATTGCCGCAACCGTCCTGCCTGATAGCGACTAGGCCTCACTGATATCCAGATGTCGGTGAGGTCTTTGTGCACACTAGTCATCCGGGAAGGAGGTGCAGCCGTGTCACCAACAGGATCGCATACAGGTCATTACCGCCCTCAGCATAAGGTGCGATTCGTTACGGCTTCCGCATTGTTCGACGGACATGACGTATCGATTACGATTATGCGGCGGATTCTACAAGCCAGCGGTGCGGAGGTGATCCATCTCGGGCATAACCGGTCGGCCCGGGACATCGTGCAGGCTGCGATTCAAGAGGATGTTCAGGGCATTGCCGTATCTTCCTATCAAGGCGGGCATGTCGAATTTTTCACCTATATCATCGATTTGCTGCGCGAGCACGGAGCCTCGCATATCAAGGTGTTCGGCGGCGGCGGCGGCGTTATTCTGCCTTCGGAAATCCGGAAGCTCCAGGATTATGGCGTAGCCCGCCTGTTCTCGCCGGAGGACGGGAGAGAACTCGGCTTGCAGGGCATGATTTCTTACATGATGCAGGCGTGTGATTTCAGCACCTTGAGCGCTGCGGGCGGTATGGAAAAGGGGGGCGGCTTTCAAAAGGTCGCCCGGCGCATCACGGCCGCGGAGCTTGCGTGCGAACAGCCTCAAGCTGATCTTGGTCCCGACGCTGACCCTTCAGTGAAAGCGAGCGTTTGTCCGGTAGTGGGCATCACCGGTACGGGAGGCGCGGGCAAAAGCTCCCTGACCGACGAACTGCTGCAAAGACTGCTGCGGTATGATCCGGACATGACGATCGCCGTTCTGTCGGTCGATCCGACGAAGCAGCGAAGCGGGGGGGCGCTGCTGGGGGACAGGATCCGGATGAATGCGGTCCACTCCGAGCGCGTATACATGCGAAGTCTAGCCACCCGCCATTCGGGCAACGAGCTGTCTGCCGCGCTGAAGCCCGCCATTGCGGTCGTGAAGTCGGCAGGCTTCGGTCTTGTGCTCGTCGAGACGAGCGGCATCGGCCAAGGCGATCATCTCATTGCGGATCTCGCCGATCTCTCCCTCTATGTGATGACGAGTGAATACGGCGCGCCTTCCCAGCTGGAGAAGATCGATATGCTCGATTATGCGGATTTGATTGCCATTAATAAATTCGACCGGCGAGGCTCGGCGGATGCGCTGCGCGATGTGAAGAAGCAGGTGCAGCGAAATCACGGCAGATTCGACGAGCCCTATGAGGCGATGCCCGTCTACGGCACGATGGCCAGTCAGTTTAACGATGCCGGGGTAGACGCCTTATTCGCAGCTCTGATCGCGACATTGAATGCCAAATGCCAGCTGAATTGGCCTATTCCCGCTCAGCTGGCAGCCAATCAAGCAGCAACGCAAATCATTATTCCGGCCGACCGCACCCGGTATTTGGGCGAGATCGCGCAGACGGTCCGTTCTTACCACGCTTTTGCAGAGCGGGAAGCGGAGCTCGCTTGTACCCGCTACCGGCTGGAAGGCGCGATCGCCGCACTTCAGCAAGGTGAACAGACGTCTCAGGAAGCTCTTCAAGCCCTGCAATCCTTACGAATAAGCTGCGAGAAGCAGATGCATCCCGATACGCTTCGGCTGCTGGAAGAATGGCCCGAGCGCCGGCAGCACTATGCCGGCAAGACGCTCGTCACCCGGGTCAGGGAGAAGGAGATCGTAACGGAGCTTAGGGTGGCGAGCCTGTCCGGCTTGGAAATTCCGAAAGTCAGCTTACCCCCGTACCGGGATCACGGCGATCTCATCCGCTGGCTGTACCGGGAAAACGTGCCCGGCGAATTTCCGTATACGGCAGGCGTGTTCCCTTTCAAGCGAACGGCCGAGGACCCCAAACGCCAGTTCGCCGGAGAGGGAACGCCGGAGCGGACGAACCTCCGCTTCCATTATTTATCGCAGAACGATGAAGCCAAAAGGCTTAGCACGGCCTTCGATTCCGTCACGTTGTACGGGGAGGATCCCGATGAGCGGCAGGATATTTATGGGAAAGTCGGGGAGAGCGGCGTTAGTGTATGTACGCTCGACGATATGAAGAAACTGTACGCCGGTTTCGATTTATGTCACCCGCTGACTTCCGTTTCGATGACGATCAACGGACCTGCGCCGATTATTTTGGCGATGTATCTGAATACGGCGATCGATTCGCAAATGGCGAGGTTCACTGCAGCAGCAGGGCGGGAGCCGTCGCAGCAGGAAGCGGCCGAGATTCGGAGGGATACGCTGAAATCGGTGAGAGGTACGGTTCAGGCGGATATTTTGAAGGAGGATCAGGGACAGAACACCTGCATCTTCGGGGTGGAATTTGCCCTGAGGATGATGGGCGACATTCAGCAGTATTTCATCGATCATGAAATACGCAATTATTATTCGGTCTCCATCTCGGGCTACCACATTGCGGAAGCGGGCGCCAATCCGATCTCACAGCTTGCCTTCACGCTCGCCAACGGATTCACATATGTGGAGTATTATTTGTCCCGGGGCATGCATATCGACGAATTCGCGCCGAATTTATCGTTCTTTTTCAGCAACGGACTCGATCCCGAATATACGGTCATCGGCCGTGTGGCGCGCCGCATATGGGCAACTGCCATGAAGCATAAATACGGCGGCAATGAGCGCAGCCAGAAGCTGAAATACCATATTCAAACGTCAGGCCGGTCGCTGCACGCGCAGGAAATGGATTTCAACGATATCCGGACGACGCTGCAGGCTTTGATGGCGCTGATGGACAATTGCAATTCGCTTCATACGAACTCTTACGATGAGGCGGTAACGACGCCGACGGAGGAATCGGTGCGCAGGGCGATGGCCATTCAACTGATTATCACGAAGGAGCTCGGTTTTATCAAAAACGAAAACGTCCTGCAGGGCTCGTTTCTCATTGAGGAGTTGACGGATCTTGTGGAGGAGGCCGTCCTGCAGGAGCTGGACCGCATCAGCGAACGGGGCGGTGTGCTGGGAGCAATGGAAACGCAGTACCAGAGAGGCAAGATTCAGAATGAATCCATGGTATATGAAATGAAAAAACATCAAGGCGAACTGCCGATTATCGGCGTCAACACGTTCCTGGGGCCTCAGCCTGCGCAGGAGGATGTCCAGATTCCGCTTGCCAGGGCCACGGCGGCGGAGAAGAATCAGCAGATCGCGCAGCTTCGGGCGTTTCAGGAGCGCCACCGGGAGGCGGCGCCAGCGGCGCTTGCGAAGCTTCAGGCAGCGGCGCTTTCCGGCGGCAATATTTTTGCCGAGCTCATGGAGACGGTCAAGGTGGCTAGTTTGGGACAAATCACGCGTGCGCTTTATCAGGTCGGCGGTCAGTATCGCAGAAACATGTAACAGCCAGAGGAGGAGGAGTGGCGATGACCTCTCATAATCTCAAGCACCACCAGCTCGGCTTAACCGACGATGCGGTGCTGAGGATGTATGCCTACATGATCAAAGCGAGAAAATTCGATGAACGCGCGACGCTTCTGCAGAGATCCGGCAAATCCGCTTTTCACATCTCTTCCGTCGGCCAGGAAGCGGCGCAGGTGGCGGCGGCGTTCGCGCTGGATCATCAGCAGGATTATTTCCTGCCTTATTACCGGGATTACGCCTTCGTACTGACGGTCGGCATGTCCGTAAAGGAGCTGCTGCTGGCGGCGCTCTTCAAAGCGGAGGACGTCAATGGGGGCAGACAGATGCCGGGGCATTTCGGCTATCGGAAGCTTCGCATCGTATCCGGCTCCTCTCCGGTCGCAACGCAGGTTCTCCATGCAGTTGGCATCGCTCTGACAGCGCTCATGAGAAAGGAGGAGCATATCGCCTTCGTCTCGTTCGGCGAAGGCTCCAGCAATCAAGGGGATGTGCACGAAGCTTTCAACTTCGCCGGCGTATTCAAGCTGCCCGTGGTGTTCCTGTGCGAGAATAATCAATATGCCATCTCCATTCCCGCTCACCGGCAGGTAGCCGGACGCGTCGTCGACAGAGCCGCCGGGTACGGCTTTCCGGGCTTGCGGGTTGACGGCAACGATGCGTTGGAAGTGTACCGCGTGGTGAAAGAAGCCCGGGAGCGGGCCGTTCGCGGCTATGGTCCGACGCTGATCGAGGCGATGATGTACCGCATCCCGCCGCACTCTACGGCGGACGACGATTTGCTGTACAGAACGAAAGAGGAGGTGGAATACCACCGCGAGCAGGAAGGGGTCTTGCGGTTCCGGCGTTATTTGATGGAATGCGACGTGCTGAATGAAGAAATGGACCGGGCGCTGCATGAGAATATTGCCAAAGAAGTGAACGAGGCGACCAAATATGCGGAGAAAGCGCCTTATCCGGCGCCGGAGGACGCGCTGCGGCATGTGTTCGCCGAGGAGGGAGGGGAAGCTTGAGATGCCTGTCATAACGTACTTGGAAGCGATACGTTCTGCGATGGCGGAAGAGATGGAGCGGGATGAACGCGTCTTCGTGCTGGGCGAGGATATCGGAAAGGGCGGTGTGCTCAATGCAACGAAGGGGATGCGCGATAAGTTCGGGGAGCTCCGCGTGCTCGATACGCCGCTGTCCGAGTCGGCGATCGTCGGCGTTGCCATCGGAGCCGCCATGGTCGGTATGAGGCCGATCGCGGAGATTCAGTTCGCCGACTTCATTTTCCCGGCAGCGAACCAAATCATTAGCGAAGCGGCGAAGATCCGTTACCGCTCCAATAACGATTGGCACTGCCCGATCGTCATTCGCGCGCCATACGGCGCAACGGGCGGAGGCGGACTCTACCATTCGCAGTGCCCCGAATCGGTCTTCTTCGGCACGCCGGGTCTTAAGATTGTGGCTCCGTCCACCGCTTACGACGCCAAAGGCTTGTTGAAGGCAGCGATCAGAGACGAGGATCCGGTGCTATTCTTCGAGCATAAGAAATGCTATCTGTCCGTCACCGATGAAGTGCCGGCAGAGGACTATACCGTGCCGATCGGCAAGGCGATTATACGGCGGGAAGGAACGGATATTACCGTCATCGCCTACGGACTATCCGTTCAATATGCGATCAAGGCTGCTTCCGAGCTGGAGCTGGAGGGGATCTCCACACAGCTGCTCGATTTGCGGACGCTGCATCCTTTGGACCACACAGCCATCTATGAAGCGGCGGCGAAAACCGGCAAAATTCTCATCGTTCACGAGGACAATAAGACAGGGGGGATCGGCGCGGAAATTGCGGCCCTGCTGGCCGAGAACCTGCTGTACGAACTGGACGCCCCCATCATGCGCTGCTGTCCGCCGGACGTTCCGCCTGTCGGCATGGCGCCGACGCTGGAGAAGTTTTACCTGCCGAATGTGGATACGGTGAAGGACGCCATGCGCCAACTAGCGGACATGTAGAGGAGGATGCTTATGGCGCATAGAGAGGAATCAGGCGCTTCCTTCCCGGAAGATCGGATTCTGCAGCTAAGCTCGCAGCGCATCGAGGCGGCTTCCCGATTGCAAAGCAGCGTCGCCGAAATTCCCCATGCCTGGCTCGCGATGGAGGCCGATGTCACCGGGTTGGCCGCATGTCAGGCGGAGCTGGCGGAGTCCTTCCAAGAGGCGGAAGGTGCACCGCTGCCGGTAGAGCCGTTCGTGATGAAAAGCATCGTACATGCGCTGAAACAATTCCCGCTGCTGAATAGCTCGTGGTCTTCCGGGCGGATTGTCCGGCATCTCCCTGTTCATTTGTCGGTTCCTGCCCGCTTGGGCGATTCCTTGACGACCCTCGTCGTACGTCATGCAGAGCGCTTATCGATTGCCGGTCTGGCGATTCGTTTTCATTACCTGACGGAGCGGGCCAAGAGAGGCGATCTTGCACCCGAAGAGTCGCAAGGCGGTACATTTACATGCATGTATGCAAGGGACTCCCAACTGACGAAAGGGATCATCGCGCACCCGCAGGCTGCTTATCTGTCTTTCGAAAGGATCACCCGCAAACTTGTCGTCATTGAAGATAAAATCGCCATCCGCTCAATGATGCATCTGTGCCTTTCGTTTGATCATCGTATCCTCGACGGGCGGATTTGCGGACGCTTTCTGCAGAGGGTGAAGCATAATCTGGAAAAATACGACGCGGATACGGTCGTCTATTGACCGGCATCCAGTGCCGGAGGATGAGTTATGAGAGAAAGCGTCATTGTGGGCGGCGCTCGCACACCGTTCGGGAAATTAGGCGGAGCGCTAAAAGATCGAGCGGCTGCCGAGCTGGGTAGCGCTGCGATAAAAGAAGCGATTCGGCGTTCAGGGGTGGATATGGCGGAGATCGACGCTGTCATGATGGGCATGGTGCTGCAGGGAGGGGCCGGGCAAAATCCGGCGCGGCAGGCAGCGCGCTTGGCCGGTCTCGATTGGCGCGTAACGGCGGAAACTGTCAATAAAGTGTGCGCTTCGGGAATCCGCACCATCACGTTGGCGGATCAAATCATTCGCTCCGGAGATGGAGACAGCATTGTGGCCGGCGGGATGGAGAGCATGAGCATGGCGCCGTATGCGCTGACGGGATCCCGTTTCGGTATGCGGATGGGGCATCAAACCGCTTTGGATTTGATGGTGCATGACGGGCTGACGTGTCCGTTCGATCATGTGCAGATGTTCGTTCATGGCACTCATGTGGCGGGCGAGCTTGGCATTAGCCGTGAAGAACAGGATGAGTGGGCGCTTCGCAGCCATGCTCTCGCTCTGGCGGCAAGACAGAAGGGCTATTTGGACGAAGAAATCGTACCGGTGGAGACAGCGTCCAAGCATGGGGCTCACGTTGTGAGTCAAGATGAAGGTCCGCGGACGGATACGAGCATCGCCAAGCTGGCTGCACTCCGGCCGCTCCTGCCGGGCGGCACCATCACGGCCGGCAATGCGCCGGGGGTCAACGATGGTGCGGCAGCCATGGTGGTGATGTCGAAGGAGAAGGCGGCGTCTCTCGGTTTAAGTCCGCTAGCTTCGATTGTCGGCCATGCCGCCGTCGGCGAGAAAGCCCCGTATTTGGCTGTCACGCCTGCCAAAGCGATTGAGAAGCTGCTGCGCCGGACCGGGCTGAAGCTGGAGCAAATCAGCAGGTTTGAAGTGAATGAAGCTTTCGCTTCGGTTGTGCTGACCAGCGGGAGAATGCTCGGTTGGAACCCTGAGCTTGTCAATGTGTGCGGAGGGGCGATCGCGCTCGGTCATCCGATCGGCGCCAGCGGAGCCAGAATTGTGCTGGCTTTGATCCATGAGCTGCGCAGGATTGGCGGCGGTTATGGCATCGCGGCGATTTGCAGCGGAGCCGCACAGGGCGATGCGCTGCTTATTCGGGTGGACGGCTGAAGACTGAAGGAGGGATGGAATGAGTATTGAAACGGTCATGGTCGTTGGCGCCGGGCAAATGGGGAGCGGGATTGCGCAAGTGGCGGCGTCTTCCGGCCTGAAGGTGCTGCTGCACGACAGCTCGCTGGATTCCCTTGGGAAAGGGATGCAGCATATTCATCAGCAGCTGATGAAAGCTGTTGACAAAGGCAAGCTGACATCCGAGACGATGGCGGCCATTCTAAGCCGGCTGCAGCAGGCGGATTCCCTGGAGCAAGCGGAGCAGGCCAATATCGTCATCGAAGCTATTTCCGAGAACATGGCGTTGAAAGCACTGCTATTCCACCGCTTGGACGGCATATGTGCGCCCGCCACGATATTGGCGACGAATACGTCGTCGCTGCCGATCTCGGAAATTGCCGCTGTGACGGGGAGGCCGTCCCGGATTATCGGGATGCATTTCATGAATCCGGTCCCGGTCATGCCGCTGGTGGAGGTGATACGCGGATTGGAAACGTCGCAGGATGTGTTTGAACAGGTATGCCGGCTTAGTGAACAGATGGGCAAAACACCGGTCGAGGTCAACGATTTCCCGGGCTTCGTCTCCAATCGCATCCTGATGCCGATGATTAATGAGGCTATTTTTACCGTATACGAAGGGGTTGCCTCTCCGGAATCGGTTGACAAGGTGATGAAGCTCGGCATGAGGCATCCGATGGGACCGCTCGAGCTGGCCGATCTGATCGGCTTGGATACCTGTCTGTCGATCATGGAAATTTTGTATGACGGGTTCAAAGACTCCAAATACCGGCCATGCCCGCTGCTGCGGAAATATGTCAAGGCTGGGCGGTTGGGGAGAAAGTCAGGGCAGGGATTTTATACATATACAGGTTGAACGGGAGGTAGGGCTTGCGATGGGAAATAGGCTCGCTGATTGGCATGGCGGAGTCCGTTTCCCATTCATTGTGTTTGGGTGAAAATGGGATTTTCCTATTTACACGGGAACAAACGTTTGGTATTATGGATATATCCACTCACTTTGACGGGGTGATGAAGTTATGACGATTGAAATAAGGGAAGCTCGTCTTGATGAGGCCGAGGTGGTCCATCACACGATTCGCGCGGCGTTCGCAGAGTATGAAGGCAAGCTGAATCCGCCTTCCGGCGCCCTGCGGGAAACTCCGCAAGATCTTATAGCGAATATGGAACGAGGCGGCGGCTCGGTGTTAGCCTGGGAAGAGGATACGGCACTCGGATCGGCAACCTACCGATTCTCGGATCCATATATGTATATCGGACGAGTTGCTGTTTGCCCTGGAGCCCGAGGCAAGGGAGTATGCAAACTCATGCTGCGTTATCTCGAGGAGAAAGCAAGACTCCAGGAAGTGTTCGAAGCAAGAGTAGGCGTCAGGCTCTCCATTCCGGCCAATATTGCCATGTATCAGAGGCTGGGATACGAGACGATTGAGCATCAATTTTACCCGGATCGGACGGACAGTTGGTATGTGATGAGTAAGAAATTGTGAAGGTTTTGTCGAAAGGATTCATCTCAAATCGAGATGGATTTCGGCGATAGTTTCGGTTATACCCCCGCAGAATGCCCTTCGGATGCGAACAAGTATACAGATGCAGTTTAGTCATAATCATTTAAATAAACACGCTACTAGGCGCATCGTCTACAAAACAGCGAGAAGGAGCGAGTCATGTTAAAGAGATTGGAAGAACTGTTTGGTGTCGATTTAGGCACCTGTAATACACTGATTTATCAGCAGAAGAAGGGAATCGTTCTGCAGGAGCCGTCTGTCGTTGCCATCCAAACGGATACAGGGGAAATCAAAGCTTTTGGCCAGGAAGCCTATGACATGATTGGGAGAACACCGGCGAATGTTGAAGTTATCTACCCGCTTAAGGATGGCGTAATTGCAAATTTCGATATGACCTTAGCAATGCTTAAATATTTCATCGGCAAAATCAGACGCGGCTACAACTGGTTCCGAAGCTTTCACGTCTTGATTTCCGTTCCTTGCGGAATTACGAATGTGCAGAAGCGGGCTGTCGAGGAAATGATTGTACATAAAGGCGCACGCCGCTCTACGACCGTAGAAGAGCCGCTGGCTGCAGCGATGGGTGCCGGATTACCCGTTGCCGAGCCGATCGGCAGCATGGTTCTGGATATTGGCGGCGGGACGAGTCAAGTGGCCATCATCTCGCTTGGCGGCATTGTCGTCAGCGAAGCGATACGGCGCGGCGGGATGTCCATCGATCAAGACATCATTGAGTACGTCAAGCGAACGTACAATATGGTGATTGGCGAACGAACCGCCGAGGAAATCAAGAAGAATGTCGCTATCGTCGTACAGCCCGTAAGGGAAGTGACGATGGATATTCGCGGCCGCGACCTCATGGAAGGCTTACCGCGCAGCATCACCATTTCATCCAGTGAAATCTATGAGATTTTGGATGATTTCATGCATGCCATCGTGGAATGCATTCGACTGGCGATGGAGAAGTGTCCGCCGGAGCTGGCCGGCGATGTGATGGAGCAGGGCATCCTGCTGTGCGGCGGCGGCGCGCTTCTGGAAGGATTGGACAAGCGTCTGCAGCAGGAGCTGGGCGTTCCCGTCTTTCTTGCCGAACAACCGATGGCTTGTATTGCCCAAGGAACGGGGAAAATGCTAAACTTCAATGGGGCGATCATTGACCGGACTGCCAAATGGACGGCAGAGTCCGCCAAGATATTGACGGAGGGTCAAGAAAGCGTCCAATAAAGGAGGCTTTAGCATTGAAATTTAGAGCGGTATCCGAACAAACGAGAATGAATTATATGATGTGGAGCATCAAAAAGGAAATACAGAAAGAGAATGCGTTTCTGAATTCCCTGCCTTATGACCCGACGCCGATCCTTGAGGTTGTGAACGCACATCTCGATGCATGGGATCCTCTTCAGTTATTGGCAATGGATGGCCCGGAAGATGAGTATGAAGGCGAAGCGCGCAGTATTACGATTTATATTGCCAAGCATTTGACGAATTTGAATGAGCAGCTGCTTTCCCAAGGCATTCGTCAAGTTTTCACGAAATCCTTTGGCGATGAGTTTCAAGAACATGAAACGTCGGCGGACGTTGCAGCTTCTGTTTTACGCGCTCTTCGATCTTTACATATTGTACAATAACGACGACTAACATTAGGAGTGAACGATTTGTCTATGAGAGAGGACTCCTTGCAAATAAAGATTGAACCTTGGTCTGATCTTCATCTTGATTTATTACGACGTTTGAACGCTCCTGAAATGCTGGATCATCTTGGCGGGATTGAAACGGAGGAGCAGGTCCTTAAGCGGCACAACCGCTATGCCCAGCTTGGCAGTACTGGCAAGGGGTGCATGTTCAGTATCGTCCTGCTTCCCGAAGGTGTGTACGTTGGGAATGTCGGATACTGGGAACGCGATTGGCAAGGGGAGATCGTATACGAAACGGGTTGGGGCGTTCTTCCCGAATATCAGGGAAGAGGTATCGCCGCTGCAGCTTCGGCTGCGGCAGTCGCACACGCTGCTGCGGAAGGGAAACATCGATACATACATGCGTATCCGTCGTATGATAATCCCGCCTCCAATGCAATCTGCCGCAAACTCGGCTTCTCGTTCCTGGGCGAAAGTGCGTTCGAATATCCGCCGGGTAACGTTATGCGTTGCAACGATTGGCGGCTGGACTTAGCGGCAATTCGCGAAGAGGGAAAGGCTTGAGATCTCGATGAGGTCTCAAGCTTTTTTTCTTCCCGGAATTGACGGAACATGTTTGGATTTGTCGGGTGACAAGGACCTTATCTCATTTCCGATTTTGACAAAGGGTTCCCGATGGAAGCCAGGGAGGAGTTTTCTCCAAATGACTAATTGATTAGGCGCGGGTCAAAGAACGAAAGTGAAAGTTTTAAAGTGTAAAATTAAAATGCCTTTACACCATCTCTTGGAGAGGTATTTAGGCATTTTTTATGAAAAATTTTATGACAAGATATTCATTGACCCAATATGCTGTTTGGTTTCCTTAGTTCCAAGTTCATTTATTAAGGCATACGCTTCTTTTAGATAATAATCATATCCATCGTTTGATTCATCATTATGATAAGCAATGCCTAATGCCAAGGCTGTTTGTATTGCTGATGCTTGATCGAAATTTTCCAATTCTTCAAATACTTCTTTCAGTCGATCTATATCATCCGGTGTAGCATCAATTTCTAGCTCGTACGAGGCATCACCTTGACTTTCCATAATTGTGCCTGATTGTACTGAGACATAATATCTTTTTTTATCCATATTTAGAACGAACCACCTTTTAGGTATTAGTTAACATGAAAAAACCTATGACAACTATGGCAATTAGAATAATTGAAGCATATGCTATGAATCCTGGATTAGCTAATACTCTATGCTTGTATGTCGCAGCACTCATAGTTTTATCAATCTCACGATTTTGTTGTTTTTTTGCAAGAATGAATGAAAGGATCAAAGCAATTATTAATACTCCAGAGCCAATAATATAAAGAAAATACATACCACAGTTCTCCCTTTTTTAAGGTTCAAATCAATGTATAATTTCGTATTACTTACTGAGTTCTTTGCAATTGGATATTCCCAAAGCCGCATTTAGTGGACAATAGCGAGTCACTCCCGTAACAATTGGCGCTATGCCAATTAATCCCCACCATTTTTTATAATATGCCCCTGCAAGAACAATAGCCGATCCAATTCCTATTCTTAGAACTTGCTCCCTATCCCCAACGTTACACTTCATATTATCACCCCATAAATTCTCTAATGGTTTGCTTTTATTAACACATTGAATAGGATGCCCTTTCCGAGCTTCATAATGATTTGTAATTTCAGGGGTGACGTAATCGAAATCCATACGGGTATAGGTATAAGGAGGCTAGAAAAATGTCAAACGACGAAAATTGGCAGCAAATATTACCATTTGAGGCAAAAGACTTGATGAACAAAAAGGAAGTTGAATTTGTGGATGTCCGAGAACAAGATGAATACGATGCTGGACACATCCCCAAAATCACGCATATTCCATTAAGCCAATTTGCTGAAAGAGTAAGTGAATTGGATAAAGATAAAGAATTAGTAATGGTTTGCAGAAGCGGAAATCGAAGTGCTCAAACTTGTAATTACTTACACTCATTAGGATACCTTAAAGTGAAAAATTTATTTGGTGGGATGAATAATTGGGTTGGAGAAATCGAATAAGGAGGCGTTAGTTAATGGCGATAAAAGTGGATAAAGTGTTGGATGCAAAAGGTCTTGCCTGCCCGATGCCCATCGTAAGGACGAAGAAAGCTCTTGAAGAACTTAAAGCTGGTCAAGTGCTTGAAGTTCAAGCAACAGACTAGGTTCACTAGCAGATATTCAAAGTGGGGCCAAAACAACTGGTCACCAGTATTTAGGTTCTAATCAAGACGGAGACATACTTCATCATCTTGTACGGAAATCAGACTCTACAGAAGTCAAAGTAGAACGTAATATCTGGAATGTCCGAATGGAAAGGTTCCATTGAGAAGGACAACAAATAAGGAGGAAATTAGTTATGAGTAGAAAAGTAGCGATTATTGCGGCAAATGGTGGTTTGTTTGACGTTTATAAAGTATTCAATATTGCAACTGCAGCCGCGGCAACGGATGCCAATGTAACAATCTTCTTACCTTTGAGGGTTTGAATTTAATTCACAAAGAAGCCCATAAACAACTACCCCTTCCTACTGGAAAAGAACATTTCCAAGAAGGATTTACTAAAGCCAACGTCCCGTCCATTGAAGAACTGATTGGAATGGCAAAAGAAATGGGAGTGCGATTTATTGCTTGCCAAAGACAATGGATGTTATCGGACTAGAAAAAGAACATTTTGTTGAGGGAACAGAGGTTGGCGGTGCAGCAACATTCTTAGATTTTGCATTTGATGCTGACGTATCTCTAGAGGAGGAACCCTTATGACAACCGTTGGACTAAAGGGAATTACTGCAGGGGAATTAACTAAAAAAGTCCTTAATAATAAGGATTTGTTTATCTTGGATGTGCGGAATGACAGTGATTTTAATGATTGGAAGATTGAAGGTCATCATATTGAGATTATCAATGTTCCTTACTTTGACCTTATTGACGGTGTAGATGCCGTTTTAGATAAAATTCCTGATGATAAAGAAGTATTGGTTGTTTGTGCAAAAGAAGGTTCATCCGTATTTGTAGCAGAGCAGTTGGTTGAACGAGGAAAACATAATATTGCTTACCTAATTGGAGATATGAAGGCTTGGAGTGAGCATTTGGAGCCAGTAAAAGTTGGTGATTTAAAAGACGGAGGCTCCATTTACCAATTCGTGCGCATTGGCAAAGGTTGTCTATAATATATGGTAGTCTCCAACGGTGAGGCTGCCGTTATTGAAACATTGCGAATGACAGAAGTATTTGAGAAATTTGCAAAAGAGCATAATGCGGTTATTAAGCACACACTTGATACCCATCTTCACGCTGATCATATTTCTCAACTTACAGGTGCCAAGTATTGGCTTCCACCAAAAGACGAAAATGAAGTGGTTTTTAACTATAACAAGCTCGATGAAAATGCGGAGATTACTGTATAGGTATTTCACAAATGGAAGGGTGTCGATGGAAATGGGATACAATTACAATGATGATATGAAGAGACGCTTGAAACGAATTGAAGGTCAGGTTCGTGGAGTTCTACGATTAATGGATGAAGAAAAACAGTGTAAAGAAGTTATTGCTCAACTTACGGCAATCCGAAATGCAGCTGATAAGGCAATTGCTCAAATTGTAGCAGAAAATCTTCAACAATGTATTGTCGAAGCGCAAGAATCTGGCGAGGATTCAAATAAGCTTGTTCAAGAGGCCATCGAATTACTAGTCAAAAGCCGTTAATCGTAAGGAGAATGTATGACTATGGATTCATCTAATTGGGGTTTAATTATTATTATAGTGCTGATTTCTTTGTTTTTCTTTGTTCGATTAGCGCCATTGAAGGGGCTAAAAAACTTAAATGCAAATGACTTTCAAAAGGCTATTGAGAGCAGTTCAAATAAAATATTGATTGATGTTAGGGAAAAAACTGAATTCAAGAATGGATATATTCCAAACGCAGTGAACATCCCATTATCCGAACTAAAGGGAAGAATTAACGACATACCTAAAAATAAGGATGTATTCCTGTATTGCCAAAGTGGAATGAGAAGTAAACAGGCGGCTTCAATCTTAAAGAAGAATGGTTTTGCTGAACTAAACCAGCTGCAAGGCGGTATCCTTTCTTGGAGAGGGAAAATCAAGAAATAAGAGTTCCGAGATCATGCTTTTCTGATTTATGGATATCCTATATCAAATTCGAATTAATGATTTGACATATTGCAAATTTATAATATATAATATCGACATGACCAACCCAATTGAGATTTTTAAGGCACTCTCCAATGAAGCGCGTATTCAGATTTTGGAATGGCTGAAAGATCCAACAACCCATTTTTCTCCCCAGGAAGGGGCTGATCTTCTTACAGTTGGGGTATGTGTAAGTCAAATTACCGAAAAATTAAAAATGAATCAGTCTACGGCCTCCCAATATCTCTCCATGCTTCAAAGAGCAGGACTGGTCCATGCAACACGGTTAGGGAAATGGACGTACTACAGAAGGAATGAAGATGCGATTAAAGAAATAGGGCAATTCCTTCAAAAATAACTTAGCTAGGAAACAGAACTGAATTCAATTAGAATTCAGTTTTCCTAAAAAGCATTATATCGATACTTTGCAATATGTAAATTTTTTTTATTTAAACATATCGACATTTCTAAATATTTGTATATGAATTAAAGGAGGTGAGTTGTGATTGTTAAAATGTAATTGCAGAACCGCCGGTTATGACTTGCAAACTACTAAGATGTTTATTTGTTAAACATGACAGTTCCGCATTTTTGGTATAACTCTGACGCTTTGATTAAAGAAATACTATGAATTTTTAAATAAAATAATTTTTATGGAGAGAGGTAAACGAATATGGAAAACTTTGAATTTCAAAACCCGACTAAGCTTTTATTTGGAAAAGGTCAAGTTAGCAGCTTGAAAAAAGAAATTCCTGCCTATGGAAAACGCATCTTGTTAGTGTACGGTGGCGGCAGTATTAAAAAAAATGAACTTTACGATAAAGTAATCAGTGAACTGAAAGAAATTGACGCCTATGTCATTGAGCTAGCTGGAGTTGAGCCGAATCCACGACTTACGACCGTTAAAAAAGGAATTAGCCTCATCAGAGAAAATAAGCTGGATTTTATTCTTGCAGTTGGCGGCGGTAGCGTCATCGATTGTGCTAAAGCAATTGCCGCGGGTGTGCCATACGATGGCGACGTATGGGATATCGTGACCAGTAAGGTGAAGGCTCCGTCTAATTCAACACCGATTGGCACAGTTATAACAATAGCGGGAACGGGTTCAGAGATGAACGGAAATTCCGTCATTACGAATTGGGAAACGAATACGAAAGCTTTTTTCAATTCCAGCTATGTGCTACCCAGATTCAGTGTTCTAGATCCAGAGCTTACAGTCTCTGTACCTCGGGAGCAAACGGTGTATGGCACCGTTGATATGATGTCCCATGTCTTCGAACAGTATTTTCATGGTTCGAGCAATGCACCTCTTCAGGAAAGGATCGGTGAAGCCATTCTTCGTACCGTTATCGAGACGGCGCCTAAACTTGTGAACGATTTAAACAACTACGACTACCGTGAAGTCATGTTATTAAATGGAACCTTGGCGTTAAACGGGTTAACTGGAATGGGTGTCAATCCGGATTGGGCGACGCACCTTATCGAACATGCCGTATCGGCTGTCCATGACATACCACATGGTGGGGGAATCGCGATAATTGCACCGCATTGGATGGAACATGTCGCAGCCATGCGGCCAGAGAAAGTCGCACAGCTAGGTGTTCGGGTATTCGATTTAGACCCGATAGGAAAAACGGATGCTCAATTGGCTAAAGAAGCGATCCAGTCTCTCAGGGATTTCTGGGCATCCATTGGAGCTCCTACGAAGCTATCGGACTATGGAATAGATGATCAGGAAATTGAGTTGATGACGGAAAGAGCTATGCTCGCCGAACAAATTGGTAACTATGTTCCTCTTACAAAAGAAGACGTCAGAAAGATATTGAGAAATTCTTTATAATGTATTATTAAGAGGGGCTGTCTCGGTGAGAGACAGCCCTTTTTGCAGTCAACTTGAAATGAATCGATTTAGTGAAATCGAAAAGCGTCGAAGGCTGACGGCAAACGGACCTGCTCTATATTTCATTAACCGAATTTTTAAAAGAGTTAAATCAAGTAATAAGACGCGGCTGCTGACATGGATCGGCAGCCGCGTTATACTGAGTGGCAACTTAATTTTAGTGCTCTATGTCAGCCCAATAACCAGAGCACAACTCGCCGCGCTGTGCTCCGGTATCGTTAAGTTTAGCAATTCGTTTCGTAACTTTTCCTAAGTACAGATGTATGAAAGTAAAAGACTGTTAGGAGGTTGAAACGTAATGGGCTTTCTCGGCATTTTTCTTGTTATTTGCGGATTGTTGATGCTATTCAAGCCTTCAATGATTTGGAATGTTACGGAAAGTTGGAAATCCAACGATGCGACAGAGCCTTCTAGTTTGTATGTATGGTCAACTCGCTTTGGTGGCGTGATGGTTACAATGGTAGGGTTGGCGTGTTTAATGGTGAAATGGGTTTTATAAATTGTAGTGAAGAGTCACAGAATAAAGTTCTTGTCATCCGACCAATAAATATTCGGTTATAATGATACAATGTTGGCTAAAAAGAAGAGGTAGAGGTGATTGGATTGCGTAAAGTTGCGGCTGTAACAGGCGGCGGACAAGGCATTGGGAGAGCCATCGCGGTTGCCTTTGCCCGGGAAGGGTATGGCATTTCCATTGCGGATGTTCATGAAGAGGCCGGGATGGAAACACTTGAGCTTCTGCGTCCTTATACGAATGACGCGAAATATATGAAAGTTGACGTGGCGAACGAGGCGGAAGTAAGTCAATGGATGCAGCGCACAGCTTCGGATTTAGGCGGCATCGATGTATTGGTTAATAATGCCGGAATTATGCATAACGCGGATGTATTGGATCTAACCGCCGAACAATTCAACCGGGTTATTTCCGTTAATTTGGGAGGCGCTTTCCTCTGCTCTCAAGCTGCTGCACGCCTCATGAAAGAGCAGAAGAGGGGAGGCGCAATCATAAACCTATCATCCACAAGGGCTGTGATGTCGGAACCCAACACCGAAGCGTACTCCGCCTCCAAAGGCGGGATCTCCGCGCTGACCCATGCGATGGCGATAAGTTTAGGCGGCTATGGTATTCGCGTCAATGCAATTTCTCCCGGTTGGATAGAAGTCAGAGATTGGCATTATAACTCGCCCAAGGGCAGTATCGTTCATTCCGAGACAGATAAAAGCCAGCATCCTGTTGGCCGGGTAGGCAAGCCGGAAGACATTGCTGCCGCTTGCCTCTATTTAGCCAGCGAGCAGGCAGGCTTCATTACTGGTCAGAATTTGACCATCGACGGCGGGATGACAGTGAAAATGATATACGACGAAGAATAGCGGGCTGTTGGCTTATCTTTTCTCTACAATGGCAACCGTACACCGTGAAATGCAGATGAGCTGATCGCTCTCGTCGGTGATGCGAATGTCCCAGACCATCGTTCTTCGGCCTATATGAATCGGGGTGGCGGTAGCCGTGACCATCCCGTCCCGCTTGCTCCTAAGATGGTTGGCGTTAATTTCGAGGCCGACAGCGGCGTATTTATTTTTCTCGGCAATATTGATTTCCGAGGCAATGGAAGCGGCGGTTTCGGCCAAAAGCACGGAAGCGCCGCCATGCAAAATGCCCGCCGGTTGATGGGTGGACGGTCCGACCGCCATGGACATGACGACGCGATCGGCTGAAAGTTCAACGAAATCAATGCCCAGCGCATGAATGGCAGTATCCTGGCTGCGTGATTTCATAAAGGCGATGAATGAATCTCTGTCCATGCCGTAAGCTTTGTAGATGTCCTCAGCGACAATCATGGAATATCCTCCTCCGGTGTTGGTATGCTTCCTAATTCTACTATACGTACTTGTTGCTCATGGTTAGAAGTTGAAGTTAGAGTCTTTCCCCGCCAAATGGACAGGTATGAATAACCAGTATGAATTAGGAAAACCTATCCCCAACTGAATAAGGAGGTGGGCAGGATGCAGGATGAAATTGATCGCACATGGAGCACTCAACGGGAAATAACGGCACGAACAGCGGAAACAGAGAATGATCAAGATTATGATTTGATTCGGGCCTACGCCGATCAATTAAATGGCGAATTGGATAGCCCGGAAGAATAACATCATCTAGTTATTGTTCCAGCTTATCGCTATACGTCGTGTTATAGCTGCATAACCTCTCATCGATTAACAAATAATACCGTTGATATGATAAGGGGGGTATATAATCGATGAGTGTTGGAAATCGAGCCAAGCGCGGCATGACGCTGATGATCGCGCTATTGGTCATGATGACCGGCTCCGCGTGCGGAAATAACAAAACGATTAAAGTCGGCATCGAGCAAAACTTTCGCCCGTTCACGTACATGGAGGCAGGGGAGAAAAAGGGCTTCGAGGTGGAATTATGGCAAGCCATTGCGAAGAAAGCGGATATCAAGTACGAGCTCGTCCCCATGGAACATGGTGAATTGATCAAGAGCGTCAAGTCCGGTGATGTCGATTTGGCTATTGCCGGGATGACGGTAAGCAATGCACGTAAAAATAACTTCGACTATTCGAGTCCCTATTTTCAAACAGGATTAGTCATTCTCACTTCCAAGGATAACGGTGTGATTAAAGGGAAAGACGACTTGGCTCAGAAAGTTGTTGCGACCAAGAATGGCTCTACCGCTTACAATTACGCCGGTGAAATTCAAGGGGCCAAAATCAGGAGTTATTCCAATATTGCCGATGTGTATAACGAATTGAAGAACAATACCGTTGACGCAGCCATATTCGATGAGCGGAATGCGACCGACTTTCTTAAAGACAAGGCGCAAGGACAAGTGAAGAAGGTTGGAGAGGCGTTCAATAAAGAACGGTATGCGGTCGTGGCGAAGAAGCGGAATAAATACATTGGCAAAGTCAACAAAGGCATCGAAGCGATCGGTAAAGACGGGACGTATGAAGCCGTGTACACGAAGTGGTTCGGCAGCAAGCCTGAGCAGATGCCGGATAAAATAAAGAAGGATCTGGAGTATGAAATCCAGCACGAAACAGTAGGCCGCAAATAATGCGGCCTATTTTTCTTTCACCTGACAGAAGAAGAACAAATCGTTGAAAGGAGTCAGCGCTCGTCCCTATCAACTTTCCCGGTATTTTAAAAGAGGGAGCGATACCTGGAGGGATATCCTCTGCGCCGCCGGGCGAACAATTTCATGAACGCTCTAACGAGCAAGGCACCGATCGACTGTTTGCGCGGTGATACGTGACGTTTGGAACGCGGCGTGTACATGGGTTGTGGCAGAGCGGGCTCGAGCGAGATGGGCAGCATCGCGGTTTCAGGCTCGGTTATGGCAGGCAGTTCGAGGCTGCTTGCAACTTCTTCTCTCGTTTGAAGCAGAATGTCCAACTTGAGCTCATATTCGGCAACTCGTTCGGAGAGTTGAATATTCTCTTGCTTCAGCTTCTTAATCAGCTCATAGAGCAATTTCATAGTGAGCTTCGGTTTTTCGAGTTCGCCTGCAGGCTGATCGGCAGCGGGGGACAGCAGCATCAACAATTCTTCATCGCTGATTCCAATGTGAGCCACTCCTTGTCCACCTTCTTTCATAGATTTCAGATCGATCTTATTCATAGAATAACGCATAGCATGTAAAATGTTGCTCGAAACCCGTTGTCGGATTGTAAACAATCATGATGAAGGATAGAACATCTTAAGCGAAATAAAGAGGCTCTTTCCATCGGTCACGCCGTGACGGATGGAAAAGCCTCTTTATTTGTATAGGGAAGATGCTAGGTTAGGCGAGAACTTTTTCATATAACAGGACATTAAAGCCGTCGATGATCGCGGGACCCTTCTGTTGATAGCCGTTATTGGCGAAAAGCTTCTGGGCGCCCAGCTGATTATTCAGCGTGTCGAGAATGAGGTGGCGGATGCCGAGCTCCTTGGCTTTCGCTTCCAAGCGAGAGAGAATCTGCTGGCCGTAGCCTTTCTGCTGGTAGCTTGGGTGCACGCGAAGCCGTTTGATTTCTGCTTTACCGTTCTCGAGAATCTTAAGGCCTCCCATGGCAAGAATGACGCCGCGGTCATCCATGCCGACTAGAAATTCCCCGCCATTCAGCAAGTATTGTTCAGGAATGTGGAGGATGTCGTGATAATGCTGATGCGTAGGCTCGACATTGGCTTCGGAAATGACGAGTAAATGAATTCTCCATAAATCATCCGTGTCCAGTGCAGAGTATCGGCGAATTGTAATCATAGGAATTCCTCCATTGTTTGAGAGTGTAAAGCGAATCGCTTTCGTTACATGTAATATAAACTAACGTACAAGGTGATAACAAATAACGATTTCTTATAGCTTACCATAAAATTCTATATAATTAAATCGTTCTGCGATATATTTTTCTTGAAGGGCAGGTTGGATTGTGTTAGATTCTTAGTAATTCATGTCAGGAAACATTTCTTGTGGAATGGAAGGGTGACCTTCATGATATTTAATTAATACGAATAATAAATTGAAGATAACGAGTTAATGTTCGTCTTTTATTGGGTGTCTGTACGAATTCACAATGAATATCCAAATTTTTGTTGAAAAGTACAGCGAAGAGAAGTATAGTAGTAACAAGCAATCGTGTCAGAAATCATTACACATAGTTCATTTTTCAACTGCTCTTAGATGTTTTTCAATAATATTAACATGAGATGTTATCTAATCTGAATAAGGGGCGTGTAGCAATATGAAGAAGAAAATTGTACTTGTCGGTAATGGAATGGCTGGAGTCAACTGCCTCGAGCAACTGCTCAAACTTGCCCCGAACCAATATGAGATCACAATCTTTGGTAAAGAACCCTATCCCAACTACAACCGCATTCTGCTTTCATCCGTGCTAGCCGGCGATGCAGATATGAAGGATATTGTCATTAACGATTGGTCCTGGTACGAAGAGAATCATATTACGCTTCATACGGGACATAGTGTCAACAAAATTGACACGTCCCGCAAGCAGGTCAGCACGGATGGCGGAATTACCGTGTCCTACGATGAATTGATCCTTGCCACCGGCTCGCTGCCTTTCATGCTTCCGCTGCCCGGCGCAGACAAGGAAGGCGTTATCGCCTTCCGGGACATCAAGGATTGCGAGGCGATGATGGAAACCGCCAAAACATATAAGAAGGCCGTCGTGATCGGCGGCGGACTTCTCGGACTTGAAGCGGCGCGCGGGCTGCTGAATCTGAACATGGACGTATCGGTCGTTCATATTAACGAGTATTTAATGAATCTGCAGCTGGACCGAACCGCATCGATGCTGCTTCAGCAAGAACTGGAGCAACAAGGCATGAAATTTCTGCTGAAGAAGAACAGCGAGGCTATTTTGGGTAAAAAGCGCGTAACCGGCCTCCGGTTTACCGACGGTACGGAAGTGGAAGCCGATCTGATCGTAATGGCTGTCGGAATTCGCCCGAACGTCGCTCTTGCCAAAGGCGCCGGCATCGAGATCAATCGAGGAATCGTAGTCAACGATTTCATGGAAACGAGCGTTCCGCATATTTATTCCATCGGCGAATGCACGGAACATCGAGGAGTTGCTTATGGCTTGGTCGCACCGCTCTATGAGCAAGGGGCCGTGCTCGCCAAGCGTCTGGCAGGCGTTCGTACCGACGGCTATCAAGGATCGGTCGTCTCGACGAAGCTGAAAGTGTCCGGAGTAGACGTATTCTCCGCCGGTGAATATGCGGATAAACCGGGAACACGGGCGGTGCGCGTTCAAGATGATTTCGAAGGCATCTATAAGAAGGTCGTTATCCGTGACGGCAAAGTCATCGGTGCTGTGTTGTTCGGCGACATTAGCGAAGGCTCCAGGCTGTTCGCGATGATCCGGGGCGGCGAGGACGTGACCGGCAAAGAAAAGACGGTGTTGCTGGGCGAAGCCGGAGGTAAGACGAAGTCGGGCGCAGAGCTGGTTGCGGCCATGAGCGACGATGAAATCGTCTGCGGCTGTAACGGGGTTTCGAAGGGAGCGATTGTGAGTGCCATTCAGGAGAAAGGCTGCTCCAGCGTCAATGATATCAAAGCCTGCACCAAAGCTTCCGCTTCCTGCGGAGGGTGTAAACCCCTTGTCGCCGACGTGCTGACCTATGTCCTCGGCGCCGACGGAGTCCAAACCGTCAAAGAAGGAATCTGCGGCTGTACGACACTTGGTCGCGATGAAGTTGTCGAAGCCATTCGCTCCATGCGGCTGACGACGACCAAGGAAGTGATGAACGTGCTCGAATGGTCGAATACGGAGGGCTGCTCCAAGTGCCGCCCAGCGCTCAACTACTACCTGGGCATGGTATGGCCGGAAGAGCATGAAGACGAGCGAGAATCCCGTTTCGTGAACGAGCGCAATCATGCGAATATCCAGAAAGACGGCACATATTCGGTTGTACCTAGAATGTACGGAGGCGTCACAACACCGCAGGATTTGAAGAAAATCGCGGAAATTGCCGTGAAGTACGAGGTGCCGCTGGTGAAAGTCACAGGGGGCCAGCGCATCGATTTGCTCGGCGTGAAGAAAGAAGATCTCCCGGGCATGTGGGCGGATCTCGATATGCCGTCCGGTTATGCTTACGGCAAATCGCTGCGCACCGTTAAGACGTGCGTAGGCTCGACATTTTGCCGCTTCGGCACGCAGGACGCGATCGGCATGGGCATTCAGCTCGAGAAAAAGTTCGAACGCTTGTATACGCCGGCTAAAGTGAAGATGGCCGTATCCGGATGTCCCCGGAATTGTGCGGAGGCCACCATCAAGGATTTCGGCGTCGTCGCCATCGATGGCGGTTGGGAGCTGCATGTCGGAGGCAACGGCGGAACGAAGCTTCGCGGAACCGACCTGCTGTGCAAAGTGAAAACGGAAGAGGAAGTGTTGGAGTGGTCCGGGGCTTACCTGCAATATTACCGCGAGACAGGCAAGTATAATGAACGAACATCCGAGTGGCTGGAACGTATCGGCTTAGACACGATCAAAGCAGCTTTGGAAAACAAGGCGGATCGAGATGCTTTGAATGCACGCATTAATAAGACGCTAAGCTTAATGAAAGATCCTTGGAAAGAAATTATTGAGCAGCAATCGCTGCGCCAAACGTTCCTGCCGATGGAGGAACAAGCGGCTGAGACGATTTTGAAATAAGAAAGGATGACGTCTATGAAACGGGTACATGTTGGCCATATGTCAGAGATTGCTGTAAAACGCTCGCGCGTGGTTCGTATTGGGACCTTGGAGATCGCCGTGTTCAAACTCTCCGACGGTGTCGTGAAGGCGATCGAGAACCGCTGCCCGCATAAAGCGGGTAAGCTTTCCGAAGGAATCGTTTGCGATCACCATGTGTATTGTCCGCTTCATGACTGGAAGATCGATTTGCATGACGGACTCGTTCAAGCGCCGGATGACGGCTGTGTAACTTCGTTCCAAGTGGAGATCGACGAGGCGAGCGGAGAGATGTATTTGCACATTCCAGAAGAAAGTATTCTGGCATCTTAGCCGGGAATGGATACGTCATATGCGACACAACGGATCTTATCTAGCGCTTGGATTTTCGACATTTGCCATGATGGCTTCCTTCATCATTTGGAGCGTATTTTCGCCGATTGCGGGTCAGATTCAGGAACAATTCCAGCTGAGTACCATACAGAAAAGCTTGCTGATCGCAGCGCCGGTATTGCTAGGCTCAATCCTGCGGATTCCAATGGGGATTTATACGGACCGCTTCGGCGGTAAACGCGTATTCACGATCACGATGCTGTTTCTTGCATTGCCACTGGGAGCGGCCGGTTGGGTGCAGTCGTATGGGTGGCTGCTGCTGTGCGCCGTATTCATCGGGATGGCAGGTACGACGTTCGCGATTTCCTTGACCTATGTCTCCAGATGGTTTCCGCCGGAACGCCAAGGCCTTGTACTTGGGCTAGCCGGGCTCGGGAACCTGGGCGGAGCGGTTGCCAGCTACACGCTGCCCATCGTGTTCAACCGCTTCGGCTTGCCTTGGGTATTCTGGAGCTTAGCGATCATGATCATTGCCGTAGCGGTCGTCTTCCTGCTCGGCGCGAAGGATCTGCCTGCTCCGGCGCAGCCCAAAACATTGAAGCAATCGATGGTCGTTCTTAAAGAACAATCCACGTGGTACTTATCGATATTTTATTTCCTAACGTTCGGCGGCTTCGTAGCATTCGGAGCTTACCTGCCGACATTTCTTAAGGAGCTGTTTGCATTATCCGCCACGGATGCGGGCTTGAAGACAGCGGGCTTTGTCGTTATCGCAACGCTGATTCGCCCCTTGGGGGGCTATATGGCGGACCGCGCCGGTTCACGCAAAGTGCTGGTGTTCGTTTTCACCGGTCTCATCGCCACTTCGCTGACCATGGCCGCATCGCTGCATCAGTTCGCTGCCTTCAGCGCCGGCTGTTTGGCCGCTGCAGCTTTACTGGGTATCGGCAACGGGGCTGTGTTCAAAATGGTGCCGGAGGTATCTACGGGCAACACGGGAGCCGTGACCGGGATTGTCGGTGCCGCCGGCGGCGTTGGCGGATTTTTTCCGCCGATCGTGCTCGGCCTGATTAAAGATTGGACGGGGACGTATACGCTCGGATTCATCCTGCTCATGGTGTTTGCTTTCGTCTGTTTATGGATGAATCTGGCAACCAAACGTCTGGCCTTACATAAACAGAGCACTGCGGCATAACCGCAGTGCGTTCTAAGGATGAATCCCATCTGCAGCACATGGGAAAGTGAGTGGGGGTTAATCATACATGGGGAAACAGAAACTTGTACTAGTCGGTAACGGTATGGCCGGAGTCCGCTGCATCGAAGAGATTATAGCGCTTGCGCCAGACCGATTCGAAATCACGATATTCGGTAGCGAGCCGCATCCGAATTACAATCGCATTATGCTGTCCAAGGTGCTTCAAGGGGATACGTCCATCGCGGATATTACGATTAACGATTGGCAGTGGTATCAAGATAACGGCATTACGCTGTATGCAGGAGATCCGGTCATCCAAATCGATACGGCGGGGCGTAAAGTCATCAGTGAATCAGGAAGAATCGTCGCTTACGATCAGCTTATCCTGGCAACCGGTTCACTGCCTTTCATGCTGCCGCTGCCCGGAGCGGATAAACCGGGAGTTACGGCATTCCGGGACATCAACGATTGCAACAAAATGTTGGAAGCGTCCAAGTCGTACAAGAAAGCCGTTGTGATCGGCGGAGGTTTGCTTGGGTTGGAGGCGGCGCGCGGATTGTTGAATCTGGGTATGGAAGTGCATGTCGTACACATTTTTCATTATTTGATGGAACGCCAGCTTACGCCGACATCCGCCGGCATGCTTCGCAAAGAGCTGGAGAAACAAGGCATGCGGTTCCTTCTCGAGAAGCAAACGGAGAAAATTCTCGGCAAGAAGCGCGTGGAAGGCCTGCTGTTCAAGGATGGAAGCAAGGTGGAAGCCGACTTAATCGTTATCGCGGTGGGGGTACGCCCGAATATCAAGCTTGCGGCGGACAGCGGCATCGAGACCAATCGTGCGATCATGGTCAATGATTATATGGAAACGAATGTTCCCGGCGTTTATGCGGTTGGGGAATGTGCGGAGCATCGCAACATGGTGTACGGTCTGGTTGCGCCTTTATATGAGCAGGGCAAAGTGCTTGCGAGAACAATTTGCGGCCTCGATACTGAACCTTATGAAGGGTCCATTCTGTATTCGCAGCTGAAAGTATCCGGTGTAGAAGTATTCTCTGCCGGCGAAATTCGCGATGCCGAGATTACGACGGCGGTAAAAGCCATTGACGGCGTTCGCAACACGTATAAGAAAATTGCAATCCGTGACAATAAAATCGTCGGTGCCGTCTTGTTCGGCGACAGCAGCGAAGGCAATAAGCTGCTCGGGTATATTAAACGGCAGGCGGACGTCTCCGTTCTGGAGGAGCAGTCGGCAGCCGGCGGCGCGGACGATGCCTTTGCGGAATCGCTGCCGCTAACGGCAACGGTGTGCTCCTGCAACGGCGTGAGCAAAGGCGCGATCATGGATGCGGTCCTTGAGGGCGGCTGCGAGACGGTCGAGGACGTTCGCGCATGCACGCGGGCATCGAGTACATGCGGCGGCTGCAAGCCGCTCGTATCCGCGATGCTGAAGCTGGCGCTGCAGAGCAAGGATGCGCCTGCCGCACAGAAAGCAACGGTGTGCGGCTGCACGTCGCACAGTCATGAAGAGCTGCGCGCAGCCGTGCGCAGCTCCGGCTTCGGTACAGCGCGCGAAGCAATGTCGGCGCTGGGGTGGCTGTCGGACGGGTGTGCGATATGCCGTCCGGCTTTGCACTACTACATCGGGCTGGCGCGGGAAGCCGATGCCCGGGGGACAGACGCTGCTGCGAGCGCGGCAGCGAACAACACCACCGCCATCATTCCTCGTATGTATGGCGGTGTGACGAACGCTGCTCAGCTAAGACAGATCGCGGACGTCATCGACAAATACGAGATTCCGCTGGCGAAGCTGACGAGCGGGACGCATTTGAACCTTCTAGGCATCGAAGAGTCTCATGTCGCTTCCATCCGCTCTGAGCTTGGGCAGCCTGCTGCCGCTTTGCCGCTCTATGGCAAATTAATTCCGGCTGTCTCCACTTGCGCGGGTATAGGCTATGATACCAGCGCACTTCAAGACTCCGTTCGTTTGGGCGCAAGGCTGGAGCAGGCCATCGAACATTTGCAAATGCCTTCTCTCGTCAGTGTCGCCGTATCTGCGAGCACTCTGCACCGGGCAGGCACGCTGGCCAAAGATCTTGGCATTGCCGGCAGCCCGGGCGGATGGGAAATCTACGTCGGCGGCAGCTCCGGAACTAAGCTCCGGCAGGGCGAGCTGCTATGTATGGAGTCCTCTGAGGAGGCGGTGTTGGAGATGTCGGCGGCATTCCTGCAGTGGTACAGGGAAGAGGCCAATTACGGTGAAACGTCGGCGCAATGGGTTGAGCGATTAGGCATCGTGCAGCTGCGCGAAGGGCTGTTTAACCCCTATCTCCGTGCAGCATTACTGGCCAGAATGCGTCTGGCAACGGCCGTATCTACGGATCATCAAGCAAATACGCAGCCAGCAGCTGCATTAATAAGGTGAGTCTATGAGTCTAATTGCGGAACCAAAAGGTGTGAAGCGTGTCATGGACACGCAGTGTCCATTTTGCAGCGTACAGTGCAAAATGCAAGTCATTGAAGAGGTGGCGGCAGCAGGCAGCGTGCCGTCCTACAGCGTAGTTCCGAAGCCGAATCAAGCTTCGGAGGGACGGTTATGCATCAAAGGGATGAATGCCTATCAGCATGCGCTCACTGCCGAGCGAATCTTGCATCCGATGATGAAGATTGATGGCAAGTTTGTCCAAGTTACTTGGGCGGACGCCTATGCGCATATCGTGCGTAATTTCCATAACCTTCGTGATCAATATGGCCAACATTCGGTAGGTGTATATGGCGGAGGCTCCTTAACGAACGAATCCGCGTACTTGTTGGGCAAGTTCGCGCGCGTTGCCCTTCAAACCAAATACATCGATTATAACGGAAGATTTTGCATGTCGGCAGCTGCATCGGCTGGCGTAAAGGTATTCGGAATCGATCGCGGTTTAACGAACCAGCTGTCCGATATCGAGATGGCGGAATGCCTTCTACTGGCGGGAACGAATATTGCCGAGTGCCAGCCGACTTTAATGCCTTATTTGACAAGAGCAAAAGAGAAAGGCGCCTTCCTCATTGCCATCGATCCGAGGGAGACCGGGACTACACGGATAGCGGATCTGCATTTGCGGGTTAAACCGGGGATGGATGCGACTTTGGCCAACGGCATGCTGAAAGTGCTGTTGGAAGAAGGGCTTGTCGATCAACACTTCGTCGACCACCGGACGAATGGCTTCTCAGAGCTCAAAACCCACCTGGAATCGCTTGATATGAAGGAGATTAGCGAGTTAGCGGGGGTACCTGAGACGTTAATCCGACAAGCGGCATTGGCTTACGGGAGAGCGGCGACCGGCATGGTGTTCACGGCCAGAGGCGTCGAGCAGCAGACAGACGGGCATATGGCGGTTCGTAATTTCTTGAATCTCGTTCTGCTCACCGGCAAAATTGGCAAGCCGGGCTGCGGCTACGGGGCCGTCACCGGACAAGGGAACGGTCAGGGCGGCAGGGAGCACGGCCAGAAGGCGGATCAATTGCCGGGGTACCGGCTGATCGAGAATCCGGAAGACAGAGCTTATGTAGCGGGTGTATGGGGGATTGATCCGAACGAGCTTCCGGGGAAAGGCGTCTCCGCCTATGAGATGATGGAATTGGTACACCAGCAGGAGATTCGCGCCTTGTTCGTCATGGGATCCAACCCGATCGTATCCAATCCGAATGCCAATTTTGTAGAAGAGGGCTTGAAAAAGCTTGATTTCCTCGTTGTCGCCGATTTCCTCCTTTCGGAAACCGCGCAGCTTGCTGACTTGATTTTGCCTGCCTCCACTTATCTGGAAAACGGGGGAACACTCACCAATCTGGAAGGACGTGTGCTGTTGAGAGAATCGGCCCAGCCCGTTCCGGGCGAGGTGAAGCATGATTGGCAAATATTATGCGAGTTGGCTGGCTCCTTGGGGAGGGGTTCGTTATTCCAATATCAAGATGCCGAAGACATCTTTGACGAGCTCCGTTTGGCAAGCCGAGGAGGTGTTGCGGATTACTACGGCATCACCTACGAGCGTCTGCGCCAAGAGGAGGGCATCTACTGGCCGTGTCCGGAGCCGCAGCACCCGGGGCAGCGCCGCTTGTTCGAAGCTTCGTTCCCGCTGCCGGACGGCAAAGCGCTATTGACTTCGGTGGCGAACCATTTGCCACAAGAGCGTATTAGCGATGCGTTCCCTTTATACTTGACCACAGGCCGTGTGCTTACCCATTACTTGACAGGTGTGCAAACAAGAAGAAGCCATTCATTGGCAGCGCGAGATGTCGAGTCGTTCATGGAAATTCACCCGAAAACAGCGAGAAAGTACCGCCTTGAAGATGCTGCATTAGTGAAGGTGGCATCCAAGCGGGGGGAAATCTATGTGCGGTGCCGTTACAGCAGCGACATTCGTGAGGATACCGTTTTCGTCCCGATGCATTGGGGGAACACGCAGAACGTCAACAAAATTACGAACGATGCTTTGGACCCGACGTGTCGAATGCCAGGCTTCAAGGTTTGCGCCGTCCATGTCAGTCCTTTCGTGGCCGAATAGATGTAAAACTTACGGATCAGTTGCGTTCCTTGCAATTGATCCTTTTTGTTGTTCTGACGAGGACGATGAGGGTTAGAACGGCTTATTTCCGTTAAGACTGAGTAGCAGTGAAGTACTTTTCTTTAGATTACGGTTACAATAGGAGTTCTATGAAAAACATTACATTCAAGGCAGCCGCCGTTGCCAATGAAATCGACCTCAATAAAATTGCCATTCACTGCGGCATTCCTAAAAAATATACATGGGAAAAGCCATTGATCATCCGGAACAGCTTTCTGAAAAACATTTATCAAACCGAGATTGACGAATTACAGCAGGTAATGGTATTTTCATTCGGCAGTGTCGTCTTTGTCAATCATTCGAAAACGTCGGAGATTCAACACTTTTTGAAATTTCTGCAATCGTTCGAACCGGATCTCGATTTGACTCAGGCGAAGCAATATACGGACGACTATAGTCTGCATGTCGGTGAAGTGGATCATATGGGATTAACCGACGAATATGTCGTTGTAGCCGAGTATGAGTATTTCCTTCCCGAGCTGATCTCGACCGTGCTGGCCAAATCGGTAGCCCTTGAGAAGATTGAGGAACAGCTCGGCAAAATCCAGGATAATCTGGAGCTGATGATTGACCGGCTGGAGAAAGGGAAGCTTCGGGTCGGCAACAAAGAACTGGCAAGAACGACTGCGAAAATCGTGAGGCATGAATACAACACATTAGCTTATATCATGATTTTGGATAAGCCTGATCTGACGTGGACGCATAGCGCGGCAAGCGAATTTTACGACGGGATGATGAACTTTTTTGAGTTGAATGATCGCTATAAAATTCTCAAAAGTAAAACGGATATTTTGTACCATATAATGGAGGGATTTTCGAACATCAGCCACTCGATTAGAGGGCTGTTCGTGGAATGGATTGTCGTGATCCTCATCGTCATCGAGGTGGTCATTACTATTTTGCAAATTATAGGCTGGGTGCCGTCGCACTAAAGAGGCGCTCCTAAGATCCCCGTCGCAGGGGATCTTTTCTTTTCATTCGTAGGGGGATTGACAGTTTCGCAGATCGGGTCGCTATGTTATTCTAAAAGGATGAAGCGAGAGAACGAGAAAAGGCGGTATAGGTCATGAAGCTAATGTTCCCAATGATCAGCTCACCGGAGGAAATCGCAGAAGCAGCTCGATTGGCTGCAGCCATATGGCGCGAATATTATGTAACTCTGATTACCATCGAACAGATTGATTACATGATTGACAAGTTCCAATCGGTACCTGCGATGACGGATCAAATTCATCACCAAGGTTACGAATATTTCTTCATCCAACAAGAGGGCGCAGCAGTCGGATATATGGCCGTCAAACCCGTCGAGGGGAAGCTCTTCTTGAGCAAATTTTATATAGCCAAGGAGCACCGGGGACACGGATATGCGACCCAAGCATTGGCTTTCCTGGAGCAGCTGTGCCAACAGCGAAGCCTCAGCCATATATGGCTGACGGTCAATCGTCATAACGAATCGAGCATTGGGGTATACGAGAGCAAAGGTTTCAGAACCGTGCGGGAACAAATGGCGGATATCGGGAACGGATACGTCATGGATGATTTTATCATGGAGAAGGAAGTTTCCAATCGTACTTAACGAGTACGCAACGAAAGAAAGAGGAGCTGCAGGGATGCAGCTCCTCTTTCTTTCGGTTGACAGGCGGCAGCCGGGTCTAATGATCAGTGAGCACTTTAAGAGGTTCGAAGTTCGGGTACACGTAGGGCTCGCTAGGAGGAGCGATTTTCTCAATTTGATTAGCCTTGATCATGAAAATATCGTTGCCATTGTAGCTGCCGTTATGAATGGTTCCGGTGACCTTGACCCACATGTCTTTGGGATATGTCTGGGCGGAAGGAAAGTCGATCAGAACTCCGTAGGGGGTAGCATCCGCGGAACAACAGCTCACAGCGAATCGGCCGACGACAAATTGGCTGCTGGTCATCCCGTCTTCCCGGTAGACGAAGCCGGACAGTTCCATTTTTTTACCGATAAAATTGTTTTTGAACAAGTCGATGGAGGAGAGTATTTCCATATAAACTTCGGGTTGAACGACGATGGTATCCTTCTTATAAAGGATCATGCCTACCTTGGCAAAATCTTCGTCCCATTCATTATCAATAGGAAACAATGCCTGCAAGTCGGCATCCGAATTCGCAGTTATCGGCTTATCCGGTTGGGAAGCAGGGGGAGCTGCCGAAGGCGCCGGGACCGTCGTCTGCAACGGGGCGGATGGGAGTTCACCTGCGTCTGCGGCAGACTTTGCAATGCTTGATTGAGCTGCAGAAAGATTCATTCCCTTGGCAGCAGCCATCGCAGAGTTTAGAGCTGTATCCGGCAGCAAGAAGCCGATGAACAGCGGAAGCATTAATAGTCCATATGCAACTGTGTTCCGTATAGCCCCACGGGTTTGCGGCTGCTCGCATGCACACGATACGGGTTTCCCCCAGTAAGCTCGCATTGCCATATAGCCTTGAAAGCAGGCAATGATATACAAGATGACGGCTGCCAGTTTCACATAGATCATCATTCGCGGTGCAATGTAATATTGCAGAGCATCCGACTTGGACAGGACTACGATATAGCTGGAAAATCCGAGAAGAATCAATGTTCGAGTGAAATAATGAAAGCTGATGACGCGAATTTGATCCATGTGCATTTCTCCTTAAGATAGAGTTACCCTAAATGCTCCAGAAGCAGCGAACAGGTAAGAACAGTGGCTGCGATTAATAGAGAGAGAATGATGACGAATTTGGATTTAAACACGGAGAGCAGCATGAGCGTGCTTTTGAAATCCAGCATAGGACCGAACACTAAAAAGGTTAGCAGGGAGCCTGGCGTAAACGATGTTTGAAAAGAGGAAGCTACGAAGGCATCCGAGGTTGAACATAAAGATAGGATGTAGGCGAAACCCATCATAAACAAGTGAGAGCTGATCGGGCCTTGTCCGATGGCGAGCAGGCTTTCGCGCTGCATATAAATTTGGATCAGTGCGGTAAGCAAGGAACCAAAGACCACATACTTCCCCATTTCAAAAAATTCATCGGACGCATGCACGAAAAAGGTGTTTATTCGGCTTGCGAACCCGCCCCCTTGATGTTGGTGTTCATCTGGATTCATAAAGTTCGTGCGGCTGTTTCGCAGCGGACTGCTTCTCAGGAACCGGTAGAGGAGCAGGCCGATGATCGCTGCAGCGGCAAAAGCAAGTCCCATGCGTGAATAGGCAATAGCAGGCTGGCTGCGAAATGCCATGAATGTTGCTGCAAATACAATGGGGTTAATGATCGGGCCGGTTATTATGAAAACGACAGCAATGTAAACAGGCATGCCTTTGAGAATCAGTCTTCGCACGACAGGAATCATCCCGCATTCACACATGGGGAACAGGATGCCTAGTAAACAGGCGAACACAATGCCAAGGACGGGGTTCTTCGGAATGATTCGGCGAATCGTTTGTTCAGATACAAACGTTTGCAGCAGCGACGACAGCAGTACGCCTAAGATAATGAAAGGAAGGGCATCTAATAGGATGCTTATAAAAATCGTTTTGAATGATTGAATTTGCTCGGTTTGAAGAACGAAAGACGGTACGTCTCTGTTCAGGAAGATAAGAATTAGGAGCAAGAAGCAAATAACGGCTAGAGCTTGTAGGCTCGCTCGAAAAACGGTACTTGGCATGGGGGCAGCTCCTTACGAATCATGAATGGATGCCTGAGATTCCACCAGACACTTTGTCCAGTCATCCTCAATGGTTTCTACATCCAAATCAAGACCTATGAGAACGATATAGGGCGCATCTTGAAAATCGATAGGTTCCCAATTGACTCGTTTACCTGCAAATTGCATAAGGAAAGGCTCGCGCTTATGGCCGATTCGCAAATATCCTTTAGCCCGAAGCAGCGTTCGTCCCCACCTAGCCAAATAATGCTCCACAAGGCGTCTAGTCACGATATGCCCTTCCTCTAAAGGGATGGAAAGGGTCTGTATGCGGGAGAAAGATGCGGGTTGCTTGGATGGATGACTCGTCGCTTGGAATGGTTTTACGGATTGAAACCGCATGTTTTTGTTCAAGTGAAGTGAGCTTGGAGGCTGCGAATGTCTGGATGCTAGACCCGTGAAAATATAGTTTAAATCAAATTGACTATGAACCGTGTTCAATAATATGGAACGTTCATTGTATTTACGAATTGTTTTTTCGCTAGACTTCAATTGTTTATCAGATACGAGATCGATTTTATTGAGCACCAGAAGATCGGCCACTTCCATCTGTCTTCTAATTGTGTGGACGAGTTCCCGGTCCGATGCGAATATACTGTTATATTCGAGCACATGTTCAGCGTCAAGCACGGTAATAACTTGATGAAGCTTGACATAAGGAAGCAGGGAAGGCTCCGTCAGGGCATCGACGATCTCCTCGGGGTTAGCAACACCGGTAAGTTCAATGAGAATGACATCGGGATTACGAACGATCAACTGTTTAACGGATGCGGAAATATCGCTTTTTTTGCTGCAGCAGATGCAGCCATCCAGCAGTTTGGCCATGTTGAGATCCGGAGATGCGGACTGCAGAAGGTGCCCGTCAACATCTTGTTTCCCGAGTTCATTCATGAGAACAGCAGGCGAGAGTTCCAAGGCGTCAGCCTCTTGGAGCATATGAACGAGCAGGGTCGTTTTGCCGCTGCCTAGAAATCCGCTTATTACGATCACAGGCACTTTACTCATTGCAGGACTCCTTTACTATGTATGTATTGAAAGCGTAATTATTACGAATTAAATTGTAGTATAAAAGAGGGAACGCTGCAAGGTCTGAAAAAATTCAGGATTGACATTGCTTTAAAAAGCGGATATATTCGTCTAGGTAAAAGTAATTTTTACGATTAATGGGATATTATATTCGTAATAATTACATGTAACAATAGGTGGATGTCTACGAAAAAATGAAAGTTCACGCCGTTAATTCGTAATTTTTACAATAAATGCAGGGGGTTATATGTGATGTTAATTGCATCTCTGAAAGAGGTCGAGTTTGGATATACGGATATTCCTTGTCTGCAAGATGCCGACGTGGAGATTCAATCGGGCGAGTTCGTCGTGGTGACGGGACCGAACGGCGCAGCCAAGTCAACCCTGCTGAAGCTCATCTTGGGTTTAATTGAGCCGTGGAAAGGCCGCGTCTACCTCTCGCCTAAGAATGGTGAAGGGAAGAAGCTGCAAGTCGGGTATGTCCCGCAGCAAATTGCTGCTTTTAACAGCGGATTCCCAAGTTCCATAAGAGAGTTCGTCCGTTCGGGCAGATACGCCAGCGGATCATGGCTCCGCAAGCTTAACGGGGAAGACGAGAGGGTGACAGAAACAGCGCTTCGGCAAGTTGGCATGTGGGATTTGCGTAAACGCAAAATCGGCGAGCTTTCCGGCGGTCAGAAGCAGCGGATATGCATCGCCAGGGTTCTGGCCCAAGAACCGGATGTGCTCGTTCTCGATGAACCAGCGACGGGGATGGATCAGGATAGCCGATCCGGATTCTATGAATTGATGCATCATCATGTAAGCATACATAAACGGACCGTTATTATGGTGACACACCATCTCGATGAAGTATCCCCTTACCTGGACCGCATCATTGCGTTGGAGAGAAAGGAGGACGGCGGATGGAGATGCTGCACTACGACTTCATGCAGCGGGCATTTTGTGCCGGTGGGTTGATAGCCGTTATCGCATCGGTGCTCGGCGTATATTTAATGCTGCGCAGACAGGCGCTTATGGCAGATATGCTGTCTCACGTATCGTTGGCTGGCATAGCCGGGGGCGCTTATCTGCATATCAATCCGACGCTATCCGGATTTGTTGTAGCAGCCGTGGGAGCGGTCGCGGTTGAATGGGTGAGGAGAGCCTACAAATCCTACAGTGAAATATCCGTTGCGATTATTATGGTAGGCGGCTTATCTTCAGCTGTTATTATCATGAGTCTCAATCCGAGTGTTAACAAAGGATTCTCGGCTTATTTATTCGGTTCGGTCGTTGCGGTGAAGGAGACGGAGCTATTGTTCATGCTGGGTGTAGCGGTAATCGGGGGGCTTTTCTTCTACTTGTTCAGGCGGCCTCTGTACCAAATGACGTTCGATGAAGATACCGCCAGAACGAATGGACTGCCGGTCAAATGGCTGTCTCTTGGTTTTAGCGTATTAACCGGTATGATCGTATCCGCAGCTATGCCAATCGTAGGCGTGTTACTTGTTTCAGCCCTGATTGTACTTCCTGCGGCTCTGGCTATCAGAATCGCTCCCAGCTTCACTTCGGCGCTTGCGATCGCTGTAGGGGTTGGCTTGCTTGGCGTGTTCTCCGGGCTTACGGCTTCGTATGAACTGAGCACCCCGCCTGGAGGAACCATTGCGATCTGCTTATTAATTGTTTTGCTTTGCGGATTAAGCATTAAAAAACTGGTCGTCAAGTACAGTAAAGCCAGCAATCATAGAACTGTGCTAACAGAGCCGGCGGCTTTCGGCCGACTGCTGAAATCGTCGGGAGACACCGCCAATACAACATTTCATACTTATCAGGAGGATTAATTAATCATGAAAAAATCACGGGCAGTCCAATTACTTGCATTCACCGCTTTGACAACTCTTCTTCTATCAGGTTGCGGCTCTAATCCTGCTTCAAGCAGCGGTAAACTTAACGTTGTTACAACCTTTTACCCGATGTATGAATTCACCAAGCAAGTTGCCGGCGAACATGCGGATGTGATTGCTTTAATTCCTGCCGGTGCCGAGCCGCATGATTGGGAGCCCAGCGCCAAAGATATGGAAAGATTGAAAAAAGCGGACGTGTTTGTTTACAACGGAGTTGTGGAAGGCTGGGTGGAGCAAGCATTAACGAGTGCTGAGAATTCAAAGCGGGTTGTGGTCGAAGCCAGCAAAGGGATCGAACTCAAGGAAGGGCTGCCGGAGGAAGAGGAGCATCACGAGGAAGAAGCCCATTCAGAGCATCACGATGGGGAAATGCTGGATCCGCATGTATGGTTGAATCCGGTGCTTGCTCAGCAAGAGGTTGAATCCATACTGACAGGCTTGTCTCAAGCAGACCCCGCCCATGAAGCCGATTATCGTAAAAATGCAGATGTGTTTATCGGGAAGCTGAAAGAGTTGGATGCCTCCTACCGGACGGGTCTTGCGCAAGTGAAAAAGAAGGGATTCGTGACCCAGCACGCAGCATTCAGCTATTTGGCCCAAGAGTATGGACTGACACAAGTTCCAATCGCCGGGCTTTCGCCTGAAGAAGAGCCGTCTCCTTCACGAATGGGCGATATCATTCAATTTGCCAAAGAGAATCAGGTGAAGACGATATTCTTTGAAACTTTAGTGGACCCGAAAGTAGCGGCAACCATTGCCAAAGAACTCCATGCCAAAACGGATGTGTTGAATCCGCTGGAAGGGTTGACAGATGAAGAGAAGAAGCAAAACCTGGATTACATCGGTGTCATGACCAATAACTTGGAAGCGTTGAAGAAAGCGTTAAATGAATAGAAGGAAGAGAGAGCAAACCTGCAAACCTAGTGTTTGCTTATTACTTGGGTGTTAATCGTAACTATTACATATAAAAGGAGAACGCCATGTCAAATCAGCAAATTCCAGTCACCGTTTTAAGCGGTTATTTAGGGGCTGGCAAAACAACTTTATTAAACCACATCTTACATAATCGGGACGGTTTGCGGGTTGCCGTTATCGTCAATGATTTAAGCGAGGTCAATATCGATGCCGGGCTTATTCGGGAGGGGAACGGGTTATCGCGGACGAACGAGAGCCTGGTGGAAATGTCCAATGGCTGTATCTGCTGCACATTGCGCGAAGATCTGTTGAAGGAAGTGGAGCGGCTTGCCAAGGAGAATAGGTTCGATTACATCTTGATCGAATCAACCGGCGTTGGCGAGCCCTTGCCGGTGGCTCAAACCTTCACTTATCTGGATGAGGAGCAGGGCATTGATCTCTCCCGAATTTGCCGCTTGGACAGCATGGTGACGGTCGTAGATGCCTATCGCTTTTGGACGGATTATTCCTCAGGGGAAACTCTTCTCGAACGGAATCAAGCGGTCGGGGAAGACGATACGAGGGAAGTCGTTGATCTACTGATTGATCAAATCGAGTTCTGCGATATTCTCATTTTGAATAAATGCGACATGTTGGAGCCAGAGGAGTTGAACGAGCTGGAAGCCGTACTGCGCAAACTGCAGCCTAGAGCCAAATGGATTCGTTCCGTATTTGGGCAGGTGGCGCCGGCGGAAATTCTTAACACACATCTATTCGATTTCGATAAGGCCAGCACGTCGGCCGGGTGGATAGAGGAAATGGAGAAGGGGGCTCATACGCCGGAAACAGAGGAATATGGGATTGCCTCCTTCGTGTATGCAAGAGTCCGCCCCTTCGAGCCTTCGCGGCTGATGAGATGGATGGAGGCTTGGCCTCCCGAGATCGTAAGAGCCAAAGGGATGATGTGGCTTGCGAGCCGCAATGATTACGCGCAGAGCCTAAGCCAGGCAGGACCGTCTATCCGGTTCGGGCCTGCAGGACTTTGGATATCTGCGCTCCCCGATGCGGAAAGAGAAGCCGTGCTGGAAGAAGAGGCCGATCTGATGAAGCATTGGGACGCGATCCATGGGGATCGCATCAATAAAATCGTCTTCATCGGCATGGATATGGACCGGGATGCCCTCATCGCTTCTCTGGATGCCTGCTTATTAACGGAGGAGGAAATGCTCGGAGATTGGAATCGGTTTGAGGATCATCTGCCCAATTTCATCATGGAATTGGAGGAGGCCTGTCCATTGCCGCAATAATTAGAAGGAGAAAGAGACGGGCGGAGAACATGTCTCCTGCCCGTTTTATTCATGGGCTGACTTTATTCCAGCAGGGTAAGCTGCGAATAAATTTTGGGTATATCGACATCGTTTGAGGCCAGAATGATATCCGTATGAATGTTTTGTTTCTTGAATAACGCCTGCAATTTTGTCAAAGAAATCCGACCGAAACGGACCAATTCTTGATTGTTTATGTAAATGTAAACGTTGAATCGTTGCTCCAAGAATGTCAGGAACGCATCGGCATCCGTGCCGCTCTTGGCTAAATATTTACTGTCAAATTCAATAAAGCCAAGCATGCGCGGACATCGTTCGATCGAATGCAGCATGCCTTTCATCACTTTTTCCTCGTGGCCTTCGACATCGATCTTGAATAGCAGCCTCTCTTTGGGAAGAGCATGCTTGCTTAGCAGGGAATCCAGCGTAATGCTTGTAATGTAATGCTGTGTGTATGGCTTCAAAGAATCGGCTTTAGCAAGAGAAGCGGAGGAGAGTCCCGACCAGTATTCGTGAATATAAAAGGATTGGTTCTCTTGGTCTACATCTGACGCCATTGCATAAACGGTCTGGATTTTTGAGCGGTTGGGGTGGGCGGTCTTGGAGCGTTCGATGTAAGGCTGCAGGTGGGGGTTGGCTTCAATGCCAATTAGTTTGCAGTTCTTGGGATAGGTTGCCGAGAAGAGGCATTCGCCATAGTTGACTCCCACATCTACAACCAATGTCGGCCGGAAAGTAGCGACGGCCTGATTCCAGAAGAGGTTTAATCGAGGTTGTGTCACTCCGCCGGTCATGTATAAGATTCTCCCTCGATTCTCAGTCGGATTGACATAAATAACTCGCGAAGTGCCAGGCAGCACGATTCGGTCCGTACGCCACTTTCTGATCATTGTTCTTGAAAGCACGTAACGGGCCGTCGATTTCAAAATATCCCAATAACGAAAGGTGGACTCGTTCTTCATGGCAATCTCAGAAGTTTGTCTTAAGGTCATGAAAGGGCTCCTTTCTTACCTATGAGGATTGAACTTCATGTGTCGATGACAAGAATATTATCTCATGAACTGCCGCGGAAGTCGCGGCTTTATTTAATTTTCATAATAGGTGCCCGCATAAATAAAAAAGCCACGAAATTCAACGGAAGTTGAACTTCATGGCTGGCTATCCAACGGTTATCTTCTTGCGTTGAAGCCGATAAATGCTTTTGTGTTGAAATCGAACACAGCTGTCAAAGGTCCAAGCAGTTCGTCTTGGTCTGTGTTGTAAGTCACCGTTACGAAGTTGCCGTTCGCAGCTTGAACGTCTGCGAGCAATTTCTTCTGATCATCTGTAGCGGCTAAGACGCCAACCTCTTTGGAGGACACAATTTGGACGATCGCTTCGTCTTGCTTCGTCGTAATATGAGAAGCCTGCTCCTTCACTTGCGCCCATGCCAAGTTGCGGTACTCCTGTGCGGTTTCCGGCGACATTTTGCCTGTTACAGCGGTTTGAGCCTGTACAACCAAGAGGTACACAGGGCTTTGCGGAGGAAGACTTTTCGTTAGAATTGGGCCATAGTAAGCTTTAACTTTCGTGCCGGCTTTCAGGTCTTCCCAATTCACGGATTCGCCTTGGGATGTCATGACGCGAGTTTCTTTCCCTGCGTTCAAGATCAAGTCGTCGCCTAATTGAACTCTCCAGCCGTCATCCGTATGTTTGACTTCTTTAATTGTATCTTCTTTAACTAAGCGATCCGCGTGAACGTTAATGTTAACGGCTTGTGCTTGGCCCGGGAAGCTCATGGCCATGGCTGGACCGAATTCCGCGTCGATTTGTGTGCCGGCTTTCAAGTCGGCAGGTGTTAGCGTTTTGCCGTCTAGACTTTTTATAGCTGTCGAGTTGTCGACATGCAGGATGACCCATGTGCTGCCGAGCAGTTCAATACGGGATTTCCCGTCTTCGGTAGTCTGCACGCTTACGACCACGCCGGATGCACGCATCAGGTCGGCCGCTTCGTTAAGCTCGATTTCTTGGTTCGCTTCATCGTAGCTTACTGTATATCCAAGTTTGGTCGCAGCATCGCGCACCGGGAGATACGCTTTGCCATCAATATAGACGGGGGTAAGTGTGCTGTCTTGTCCGTTCACAAGAACTTTTACATCTTTTTGCAGGTACCCTGTAACCTTTTCTACCAAATCTTCAGCTCCGACTGCGGCCGTTGTGCCCAAGATCCCAGCCAAAGTTAATATGACCGTTAGTTTCTTTTTCATATCATAAAGCTCCTTCCGAATCTGTAATCTATCGTCAATCTTGTTGACAATCCTTCAGACGGGAGTCGTTCCGAATAGGTTGCAGCTGCCCCAAAAAAATAAGTTGAGAGATTTGTATGCGCATGATCTCCGAATCATATTTGTTGCAAATGCAACAATTTAGAGGTAAAGTAGAAGTATTCCGTTTTTGTTGAATATGCAACAAAATATGTGGTAAGGAGTTCATGATGAAAGAAATCCTTCGTGAAATTGGCATGATAGCAAGGGCATTAGATTCAATAAGCAATATCGAGTTTAAAGAGTATGACTTAACCAAGGGGCAGTATCTATATCTTGTGCGAATCTGTGAAAACCCGGGAATCATTCAGGAAAAGTTAGCTGAGATGATAAAAGTGGACCGAACAACAGCGGCCCGTGCGATCAAGAAACTTGAAATGAACGGATTTGTAGAGAAGACAGACGATGCACAAAATAAAAAAATCAGAAAATTGTTTCCAACGGAGAAAGGGAAGACCGTTTATCCTTTTATCAAAAGAGAAAATGAGCATTCGGATCGTGTTGCATTAGAGGGATTTTCGGATCAGGAAGCAGAAACGGTTCTGGTTCTTCTTCAAAGAATAAGAAAAAATGTGGAGAAAGATTGGGAATTTGTCAAAAAGGGAAACGAAAGAATGTATTGATTTATATTGCAGAAGGAGCGACTTAACGATGACTATAAGTATAAAAGAGTGTACCCTTGAAGATTCAAGCAAGCTCCAAGAAATCAGTTATGAAACGTTTAATCAGACCTTCAAGGATCAGAATTCACCCGAGAACATGAAAGCGTATTTGGATAAGGCGTTTAACCTAAAACAACTGGAAAAGGAATTATCCAATCCTTTCTCGCAATTCTTTTTGGTCTATGATCATCATAAGCTTGCAGGTTATTTGAAGGTCAATACCCATGATGCTCAGTCGGAAGAAATGGGGGAGGAATCGCTTGAAATCGAGAGGATTTATGTGAGAAGCAGCTTCCAAAACCGTGGGCTTGGCAAATATTTGTACAATAAAGCTATGGAGATTGCGAAGAAACTTGACAAAAGGATCATCTGGCTAGGCGTATGGGAAAAAAATGAAAATGCTATCGCTTTTTATAAGAAGATGGGGTTTGTTCAAACAGGGACTCACTCTTTCTATATGGGTGAAGAAGAACAAACGGATTTCATTATGACGAAGACATTATTTTAAAAAGTACGTACAGCGCAAATCATTCAAAATCCCCGCTTGCAGCTTCTAGTCAGAAGTTGTTTAGCGGGGATTTTTTACATGCTGTCTTTGGCGAAGAAGGCTCGCGTTTCTTGTCGATTTCTGGGAGGCAGAACCCGATCAAGCTCTTCGTTCAGCCAGGTGAGTGACTTGCCGCGAAGGAAATGACGCATCGTATCTTCAGCCTCGAGCATAACGAGATTGATCGTACAGGACGAAGAGCCTGTGGAACAAGCCGAGTAGGACTTATCCCTGTTATCCCTGTAAAGATAGCCGTTCTCGATAATATTTTTGCATTGAAAGATCGGTGTTGCTCCTTCAACGGCTTCTACGACATCCCAGAAAGAGATGTCATCCGGAGATTTCGCGAGTTTATAGCCGCCTTTGGCACCAGGCACCGAACTCACAATGCCCGCCTTCGTCAATTTACTGAAAATCTTGGACAGATAGGTCTCTGAAACGCCTTGAAAAGCGGAGAGTTCTTTAATCCCAATGGTGGAATCGGGCGGAATATCAATTAGATAAACAAGGCAATGAAGGGCATACTCAACGCCGATACTATATTGCACACGAACACCAGCTTTCCGTTATGAAAAAAGTTGTTTTACTAACCATCTTAGGGTTATTTAAATTTCATGTCAAACAGGGGAGACATGATTATCATAGACTAAGGCTATGAATTGTCCTCGCATTAATGATCCTCGCGCTTAGATGTTTTACGGTATTCAAGCGGGTTCGTCTTGGCTATCTCCTTGAAGACGCGTCCGAAGTGGCTAATGTTATCATATCCGACGCGTTGGGCGATCAACGTAACTTTCCAGTCGGTCTCCCGAAGAAGCCGCTGAGCTTCATTGATCCGGATGCTGTTGACATATTCGACGAAGGAAAAGCCGGTTACGCGCTTGAACATACGGCTTAGATGATAGGGGCTGATGTAATGCTCCTTGGCGACGGATTCCAAGGATAGAGGTTCATCGAAGCTGCCGTTGATGTCGGCGACGATATCGGCAATTTTCTTATGGGCGGGACTCTCATGTTCGAAATCCGCGCCGCTGCCGCGGTTCAATCGGCGTGCGCACCAAATTAGAAATCTCGCCAATTGAGCCTGAAGCGCCGTTTCGGATCCTGACAGACCATCGTTGAACTCCTTCAGCATCTCGAACAGCAGCGAGCTCACCCATTCCCGGTCCTGGAGGGGAACCGAAAGCAGCCTGATCTTCATCCGAAACGGCTCATACAACAGCGGCTGGTTGAAATGGCGCAGGAAGCCGTCGGCGAAATTAATCAGAATGCGCTCGTGATTGGGCAGACGTGTATCGCCTGTTTTATGGAGCTCATATTTATCAACGAAAACTAGATCGCCCTCTCCGATTCGATAGGTGAGATCTTTGATGAAATAAGTCCGCTCCCCCTTGATTAAATAATAAATTTCATATTGGTCGTGAAAGTGGTTTTTCTGCATCGTGTAGAAGCCGTGCCGCGTATGGTGGTGGATGAACAATTCCTTCTGCATCCGGTTATCCCTCCTTTTCCACACTATAGCACGATCTTCCGAAGAAATGCGCAAAAAATGCAAAGAAAGTGGGATATAATCGCAAATAATCAGCAGAAAGGAATGATTTATTGCGTTACAATGAAAGCGTTATAATAAGTGAAAGGGGAAGTAGCTATGAATAGAAAAAAATATGCACTGGTCGGTACAGGCGGTCGCGCCGAATTTTTTTATGGAGCACTTGCCGGAGGATTCCGTGATCGTACAGAGCTGGTGGCCTTCTGCGACATCAACCCTGTAAGGTTAGCTTATGCGAACCGGCTGCTTAGAGAAAAGTACGCCCATCCGGAGATCGCCGTCTACGGCGCCGAAGCGTTCGATACCATGATTGAGAAGGAAAAGCCCGACGCCATCATCGTAACGACCATCGACAGGACGCACCATAAGTATATTATCCGTGCCATGGAGCTTGGCTGCGACGTCATTACCGAGAAGCCGATGACGGTAGATGAGGACAAGTGCCAAGAAATTCTCGATGCGGTGAAGCGGACCGGACGCAGCCTCAGAGTCACCTTCAATTACCGTTATGCTCCGCATAATAGCAAAGTCCGCGAACTGATCATGGATGGCGCAATCGGCGAAGTGAATTCCGTGCATTTCGAATGGCTGCTCAGCACCGAGCATGGCGCAGACTATTTCCGCCGCTGGCACAGGGATAAGCGTAACAGCGGAGGCCTGCTCGTCCACAAATCGACACATCATTTCGATCTGGTTAATTTCTGGCTGGGAACCCGCCCGCAATCGGTATTCGCTATGGGCGGTCTGATGTATTATGGACGCGAAAACGCGGAGCGCAGAGGAGTCACGCAATTTTACCAGCGGGCACTCGGCAGCGAAGCGGCCAGAAATGATCCGTTCGCGCTTCATCTGGATACGAACGATCATTTGAAGTCGTTGTATCTCGATGCGGAGATCGCAGACGGTTATCAGCGGGACCAAAGCGTCTTCGGCGACGGAATTAGTATTGAAGATACGCTGGGCGTTATGGTGCGTTACGAGAACAAGGCGGTGCTCACTTATTCGTTGAACGCTTACCAGCCTTGGGAAGGGTTCAATGTCGTATTTAATGGCAGCAAAGGAAGGATGGAGCTGAAGGTCGTGGAACGATCCTACATCAACTCGGCGGGGGCGAAGGAGGATGAAGGGGCACTTTCCTACAAGCAGTTGACCGTCCAGCCCATGTTCCAGAAGGCTTATGAAGTAGAGATTGAAGAAAGAAGCGGAGGGCATGGCGGCGGAGATCCGATTCTGTTGAACGATCTGTTCGGCGAACCGGAGCCCGATCGTTTGAACCGGGCAGCCTCGCATATCGACGGCGCCGTCTCGATATTGACGGGGATCGCAGGCAATGTCTCCATGCGCACCGGACGCCAGATCGGAATCGACGGTTTGGTGAAGTTTTAATATTCCGAAAATTTTGTATTCCTATTTACGAACACGTGTAATATACTTAGAAACATAATAGACATGTGTAGGTTGAAAGGAAGCAAATCCAATCCATGAAAGTAACCATTAAGGATATCGCCCGTGCAGCAGGGGTGAGCCACCCCACCGTATCGAAAGCGTTGAACGGCTCTCCGGGAGTCAGCAAAGAAGTCAGGCAAAGGATCGTCAGTATCGCCGAGCAGATGAATTATATCCCGAATCAGGCCGCCCGCAGACTGGCCGACAAGCAGACACAGACCATCGGTTTGCTATGGCCGAAGTCGGAAGCGCTGTTCTTTCATCACCTCAGCCTGCAGATTCAGCAGGAAGCCGCCAGGCGGGGGCTGGACGTGATGATTTCGCTCGCCGATCCGCCTCGCGGACTGCGTGCGTTCAACGAGCATTTTGTCGACCGGATCATTTTCTGGAGCCCTCCGGGCTGGCAGCCGGACCTGGATTTCATCAAACAGAAGGAGCTCTTCCATGGACGAATGCTGCTGATGGGCGGCGGCGCCCTGAAGGGCGCGCACCGGATCAGTGTGGACCGCAGCGGTGCAATTTATGAGGCAGTACGCTATTTGGCGGCTAACGGTCACCGCAGAATCACCTTCGTCGGGGATTCCTCCGACAAGCAGCTGGGTTTCACCAGAGGCGTTCTGGAACAGCGGCTGGAGTACCATGAGCATTATGTGATTGCCGTCAAAGAGGGGGATCCTTTTCCCGAACATCGGGTTGCTGGGCTGCTGGACAGTCCCGATAAACCGACGGCTTTCATTGTCGACAGCCAATCCTTCGCGTTCGGTCTGATCAAGCTGTTCAGAGACAGAGAGATTCGTGTGCCCGACGACTACTCGTTAATCGTATATGACGAGATTCCAGAAATGGAAAGGTTGGAAATTCCCGTAACGACGGTTGGACCTCCGATAGGGAAGCTGGCTGCACTTGCCTTGGGAATCATTGCCGGCAAAGAGAGGCAAAGCGAAGATCGCATGGAGGATATTGAGATCAAATGCGAGCTGAATGTGCGCAAGTCGACAAGAAGCATCTAAGTGCGCTTATTTACGAACACGTGTAACAAGATGGCTTATACCAAGTTCTTTCGTCCATTCAAAAGGGAGGTTCTACTATGAAAAAGTTCAACCTTATATCCGCATCCGTTTTGATTGTATTTGCCACTGCAGCCTGCTCCTCAGACAAAACTACGAATACGCCTGCTGCAAGTCCGTCCGGCGCAGCGTCCAGTGCGCCTTCAGCCGCGCCGAAAGAAGTCACTTTAAAGATTGGCTTGCCCGGCAGCTATGATATCACAAGCAAGAAAATCATCGAAGGCTTCCAAGCCAAATATCCCAACATCAAGCTGCAGATTGAAGAAGCGCCATGGGCTGATTTTACAACCAAAATCGTCACGAATATCGCGGGCAATAACGCACCGGACATTTGGTTTCAAGAAAATGCCGTCATCCTCGGTTACGGTGCCAGGGGCGTTGCCGAAAATCTCGAGCCCTACATCAAGCGGGATTTGAAGACCGCGGATTATATCGATTCTCTGCTCTCCGCCAAGACGCCTGACGGCAAAGTTTACGGCATTCCGCACGGTGTTAACCCGAACGCGCTCGTGTATAACAAGAAAATCTTCCAGGAGAACAATGTCCCTTTCCCAACCGACGACTGGACCTATCAGGATATGATCGATGCAGCCAAGAAATTGACGAAGGACACGGACGGGGACGGCAAGACGGATGTATACGGTTTCCAGACGGCCAGCTCCATTGCCCAGGGTTGGATTCCATGGATCAAGTCGGTCGGGGGCTCAGCGCTTGATGCGGGCTTGACGAAGGCGACATTCACCGATCCCAAAACGATTGAAGGCTTGACGCGTTGGGCCGATACGATTCATAAGGATAAGATCAGCCCGACCCGTGAGATGCAGACGAACCAGAATTATTTTCAAAGTGAGAAAACGGCCATGACTTTCCTGCAATATTCAGGTCAAGTCAGCTTGAACAAAAACAAGCCTAATCTGGACTGGGACGTCGTTAAGGTTCCCATTGGCTTTAACGGCAAACGGTTCGTCCCTATGGTGGTCAACCAATGGCTGATTTACTCCAAAGCGAAGCCGGAAGCCAAGGAAGCGGCATGGACGTTCCTTCAATATTATTTGAGTGACGAAGCACAAACGTTTCTATCCGAAAGCGGCGCCAGCCTGCCTGTGAAGAAATCGGTGCTCGAAGCTCTCGAGAAATCGACCAGCAAGCCGGCCAATAAGAAGGCTTTCACCAAAGGCGTCGAGGAGGCCGGAGGCACACTGGATGAGAATCCGTCCTGGAATCAATGGCGCGCAGCGGCGACTCCGATATTGAACGATATTCTCGACGGTAAGAAAGCACCGGCTGATGGAGCGAAGGAAATCCAGCAAAAAGTGCAGTCCGTTCTGGACGAGAATAAATAAGCACGGACTCCGGGTCCGGTCGAATGAGGTGTTTCGATGCGCAAACAAGGCTGGTGGGGCTTCTGCTTCACCTTACCTTTTCTCTTACAGTTGGCCGTCTTCTTCCTGTTCCCGTTCTTTTTCTCGTTTTACTTAACATTTACCAAGTGGGATCTGTTCAACGCGCCTCAGTGGATCGGGCTGAGAAATTGGTCGTTAATGGTCCACAACGACGTGTTCTGGATCGCGCTGCGCAATGTGTTCTACTTCGCTCTGCTGTTCGTGCCGGGTCAGACGATGGTCTCCTTGCTGCTGGCATATATGCTGAATCTGCAAATTCGCGGAAAAACGTTTTTTCGCCTGATTTACTTTCTGCCGGTCATTACGCCGTGGGTCGCCGGAGGGCTGGTGTGGCTCTGGATTTACAATAACGAGTTCGGGATTCTGAATTGGGTGCTGGATTCGCTGGGTCTGGACAGGGTGAATTGGGTCCGCAGCGAAAAGTGGTGGCTGGTTATCGGCTCGATCGCCATCGTCAACATTTGGAAGGGGGCCGGATATTCGATGGTCCTGCTTCTCGCAGGGATGCAGAATATTTCCAAAGACATTATGGAGGCGGCCCGGATCGACGGTGCCAACGGCTGGAAATATTTCGTGAAAATAACGATCCCGATCGTATCTCCGATGGTCTATATGGTCATGATCCTGTCGACGATTTCAGCATTTCACGCGTTCGACGTGTTTCTGGTTATGCTTGGCGAGAAGGGGGACATCAACTCCATTCATGACCGGAATATGGTGCCGAACATTCTGATCTACCGCGATGCGTTCCTGAACGCCAAGATGGGCGCTGCATCCGCTTGGGCTTGGGGGTTATTCGCAATCATCCTGCTGGTCACATTGTTTCAGAAAAAAATGGAGAAGAGGTGGGTCCACTATGAATAAACCGTCTGTTGGTCTGCAGTGGGCTGCCTATATCGTCTTGATCGGCGGCATGCTGTTCATGCTGGTGCCGTTCCTGCAGATGCTCTCTACCTCTTTAATGAAGCCGGGCGATGAATTGACGCTGCCGCCCAAACTATGGCCCGAACCGATCGAGTGGAGCAATTACTATAAGGTTTGGGTCGAGGTTAATTTTGTGCGGTACTCGATGAACAGCGTGATTGTCACCGTACTTGATATGGTAGGGATGGTCGTCTCCTGCGCTTTAGTCGCTTACGGACTTGCCTTTTTCGAATTTAAAGGACGCAGCTTTATTTTTCTGGCGATGTTAGGCACGATGATGCTTCCGTCGCAAGTTACGATGATTCCAACTTATTTCATATGGAAAGAGCTGGATATGCTGAATACGTATTATCCGCTGTACCTGCGCAGCTTCCTGGGAGGCGCGTTCGGTATCTTCCTGCTGCACCAATTCTACAAGACCCTTCCGAGGGAGCTGTATGATGCGGCCTGGGTGGACGGGGCGAATCCTTGGACCATCTTCTACAAAATCTACCTACCGCTGACAAAGCCTGCATTATCCGCCCTGGCCGTGTTTACCTTCATCTCTTCGTGGAACAGCACGCTGGAGCCGCTTATTTATTTGCAGGACAAAAAGCTGTATACGCTGCCGCTCGGACTCCTGTTTCTGCGCAATGAAGTGGACAACAAGACGACGATCATTATGGCCGGTTCCGTCATTACACTGCTTCCGGTACTGATCGTGTTTCTCTTCGCCCAGAAGCAATTCGTGCAAGGTGTGGCGTCTTCGGGGTTAAAAGGATGATGGCGGCGCTTCGCGCTGCTGCGGCCCGGTCAACCGAGCCGATGAACTAATAAGAGAGAGGGGAGCTGGAGATGGAAGCCAATGTGCCGGTATGGGCGGATATGCCCGATATGCCCGATATTTGGGGAGAAGGAGCTCTGTTTGCATTCTCAGGACTTGACGGAGATACCGATACACGTTCGCAGTTTGTCGCTGCCGCAGGGTCGGCAGGCTACGATCTGCTTATTCATACGCCTGCCCGGCGGCTGCTTAAACTTCGGCCCGCTGATTCCGGCAAGGTACGGGTCGCTACGGGCGACGTACTGATTGCCGATACTGCCGGGGGAGAGGTGATGATGACGTATGCAGCTTGGCATACGCTGACCGGCCATCTGCCGGGCGATGGTGAAGTGGCTTTAGCGTTCGCAGACGGCGGCCCGGAGCTTATCGCTGGGACGAGGCTCCGGATGGAGGGGCGCACCGATGGCGGACAGCTTACGATCTCGGAGGATGCCGGAGCTGGGGATGTCATCGCGCTTCTGGTGGCGGCGGATGGAAGGTCCTGGGCACTGGCTTTCGGCAGGAGTTCGGCCGAAGCGACGGATCGCGCAGTTGGCGCCCTTCAGCTGGATCGAGATCAGGTGGCGAAGGAACGGCTGGCCGTCTATGCCAAGCTGCCCAAGCTTAGCGATCCTGCAAGAGCAAGGCTGCTGCATAAATGCTTAAGCGTTATGAAAGTGAATACACTTTCTGCCGAAGCATTCATCGGCCAGATATGGTCGACGCCCGACCGGGTGCCGCACAGAGCCATGTGGCTGTGGGATTCCGTGTTTCATTCCTTCGCCATGAACAGGCTGCACGCCGGTACCGCCTGGATGTTCCTCCGGAGCGTGCTCGAGACCCAGCGCGATGACGGAATGATTCCGCATATGAGCAGAGCCGACGGCACCGTTTCTTCCATCACCCAGCCTCCTATATTGGCATGGGGGGTATGGGAGAATTACCGATATACGAAGCGAAGGACCGATCTGGCCTATGCGCTGCCCCGGCTTGAGCGTTATATGGAATGGATACTTCAACAACGGGACGGTAATCGGAACGGTCTTCTGGAATGGATGATCGAGGGCAACCCGCTCTGCCGGTCCGGCGAATCCGGTATGGATAATTCTCCGAGATTCGATGAAGCGGCTCAGCTGGATGCCGTGGATTTCTCCTCCTATGCGGCCGCCGATATGGGATATATGGCACTGATCGCCGAAGAGCTGGGAGATCGTGAACGAGCGTTGCTATGGTCCCGGCGTTCAGCTGACATGTCGGCGAATGTCCACAGTCAACTGTGGGATGAGGAAGACGGATTTTATTACGATCTAGGCATGGACGGAAGGAAGTCGAAGGTGAAGGCTGTAAGCGGATTCATGCCGTTGCTGCTTGAAGATATACACGAAGCAAGAACAGAACGCCTGCTCGCGATGCTGCACAATCCGCAGCACTTCGGTACCGGACTGCCCATTCCCAGCACCGCCGTCTCCGAGTCTGCGTATTCCACGGATATGTGGCGCGGGCCTGTATGGATCAGTACGAATTACCTGGTTATCCGAGGTCTGCGTAAGCAGGGGAAAGAGGAGGAAGCAAGCAAGCTGGCGGAGAGAACCATTGCTGCCGTGCAGTTCTGGTATGAGCGGCATGGTGTCATCTTTGAATATTTCGATGCCGAAGACAAGAGGCCGCCGTCCGCCTGCTGTCGGAAAGGCCCGCCTTTGCAGCAATACGACATACGCCGGAAGATCGATCCGATCCGTGATTTTCACTGGTCGGCTGCCTTGACCGCTTGCCTGCTGTTAGATTCGGAGGCCATGTCCGGTTAGAGGAAGGAAGAGCGTGTAAGCTGGAAACGAGAAGTATTGTACACCAATGACTCGAACCGCATAGATCCGAATAACTACGATGTAGGAGGGATTATGATGAGGGATTCAGAGCTCCATGATGTCAAACTTCAAGAGACGACCGACACTCAGCACCAGTTGGAAAGCGCCGGACAAGAGGAAGATAACGACCCATCCCGTACAATGACCCGCCGAAGCTTGCTTGGCGTTCTTGGGGCGGCTGGAATATCAGCGGCTGCCGGAGGGGCTGTATGGAGCCTGCTCAGATCGCCGGCAGCAGCGGCAGCAAGTACGGTGACCGGTAATGTGTACGTACGGAAAGGGTTAGATTTGTTAAACACAAGCGACCCGTGCTGGGTTAATGTACTTGACTTCGGCGCCGCCGGAGACGGCATTGCGGATGACACGAACGCCTTCGTGAACGCTGCCGCTACCGGTAAACCGATGATTGTTCCTAAACCGACGGCATTCTATAAGCTGAGCGGTCCGGTAGCGCTAACGGCTTCCATCATCGGTATCGGCATGCCGGAAATCCAGATGAGCGGTTCCAACGGGTCCGATCAGAAACGCATGTTTCTCATCCATAATTATCAGGGCGGCGGACTGCATGTAACGGGACTTTACCTGAACGGCGGTTATACGACCGGCACGGCCGACGAGCAATCCCATCTTGTCCGAATCGCCAATTCCGTCAATGTTTTCGTTCATAACAATATGCTGCATGCTCCATATGGAGATTGTGTCTATATCGGCTCCAGTGTTGGCACCGTGTATCTTGCACCCAGTGAGAATGTGCATATCCTGGACAACGTGCTCAGCAATCCAAGGAGATGCGCGGTTGCCGTCGTTTCCGGGCGCAAGGTATGGATCTCAGGCAATGTCATCAAGGATCCCTTTCCGTATGTGGCCACCATCGATTTGGAGCCGAACAGCTCTTCAACAGGCTCGGATATCGTAGAAGATATTTGGATCGCGAACAATGAGTATTACAGCGAAATTTATTTCATTAACTCATACAATCCCAATACGTCCTATCCCAATAAGCGGATCACCATTACGGGGAACAAGGGCCAAGCGAGGTATTTCTTCCGGTGTAACAGCGCTCCTGCGATCACGGAGCAGGTGACCATCAAAGACAACGATTTCTACGGGTCTGTCTCCGATGCCCGCATGATCCAATGCTCTAATGTGACCAAGGGACTCGAAATCAGCGGCAACCGCGATTATGCGACCGGCGCCGCAGGCTGGAATATCGCGAATACGGCAGCCCCGATCGTTGCGGGCAACCGGATCGAATCGTCACGGGCGATAGCCGTATCGTTTACCAACTGCTCTTCCGTCCAATTCACTGGCAACCTGATCAAGGATATTAACTCGTCCAACGGAGCGGTCCGGTTCGCAGGGCCGCAGGCGACAGGCCGTCATCTGATCGCCGGTAACCAGCTGGTCAATATCGGCAGTGTCGGTTACTGGTTCGGCGGTGTGGTGACGGAGACGCTGTTCGATGGCAATGTGACGGAATGTGCGGGGAAATGCGTGCAAATCGATGCGGCGGCGGCCGGCTCCGACCTTCGGATTACAACCGGAAACGTGTTCGCAGGCACGGGAACTCCCGTATTCGGAGGTGCGAATCTGAAAGCATGGACTTCGCCGGAAATTCAGACGAAGGATGCCATAACGGGATGGGCTGCAGCCGCACCTGTCTCGGGGACATGGAAACGAGGTTCCATCCTGTGGAACGCTCAGCCGTCTGTTCTCTCCCCGACTGGATGGATTTGCGTATCCGACGGCACGCCCGGCGTCTGGGAGCCGATCGGATCGGCGGGTGCGCTTAGCGCTTCGTCTGTGAAGCTGAAATCTCCGGGTGGAAGTGTTTTCGTCGTGGGCGTTACCGACACAGGTCAACTAACCGTTACGCCGGCTTAATATTGGGAACTAATCCAACATCTTGCTAGGAGGGTTATGAGTATGAGTGAGCAACCGTCAAATCCGAATAACGAAATAGCGGAAGTTTCCGCCCAAGACAGAGCAGGAGTGAGGTTCAACCGCAGGAAGCTGCTCGCTTCGATTGGAGCGGCGGGGGTGGCTTTTGCGACCGGCGGCCTGCTGAACGGGAGGTTTCAAAGCGTAGCGTCAGCGCAATCGTCCGTTACCGGGAACGTGTATGGGTCGCTAAATGAGAAAATAAAGCTGAACGATTTGCGCAATCTCGACTTTTGCTTGCCCCTCACGTTGAGCGAGCTCAGAACCTCCGCAGATCAGCTTCCTGATGCCGCCTACTATGTGACGGATGCAGGCAAGGAAGGCTTTTATCTGCTGGACATGGCGGATACGACCTCGGTGGACAATACCGGAACGGTTGTCGTGACAACGCAGGGCCGAAGATTCAAGCGAGTATACGGCGAAACCATCGTGCTTTCCTGGTTCGGCGCCGTAGGGGACGGTACAACCGTAGAAACTCAAGCTTTGCAAAATGCGCTGAACGCCGCTGCCGGCAAGAGACTCTATATCCCGAAGCAGCGGAGCGGATATTATTTGTCCGGCCAGCTGATCGTGCCGAGCGACATTGTCATCGAGTTCGAACCCGGCACCGTGATCCAAGCGATCGACACGCTAAAAAGAGTGGCTCCATATGAACGGCTGATCCGAATTAAGAATGCGAAGCATGTGCAAATCATCGGCAACGGGGCTACCCTGCGGATGAACAAAGCAGCTTTCAGCTCCGGAGAGCAGGCGCATATCTTCGATATCAGCGGATCGGAGAACGTCGTCATCGAAGGGATCCAGGCGAATGACAGCGGGGGGGACGGCTTCTACATCGGCAATTACGAAGCGTCCCAGCCGTATTGCAAGGATATTGTCCTGCGGCACTGCACGGCTAACAATAACCGCAGGCAGGGGCTTTCCGTCATTAGCGTGGACGGATTGCTGGTGGAGAATTGCAGATTCACGAACACGACCGGTACAGCGCCGAAGAGCGGAGTCGATATCGAGCCCAACAATAATTCGGGTCAAGATGTCCTGAAGAAAATCCACTTCGTGGATTGTGTGGCCGAAGGCAATGTCGGGCGGGGCTTCCTCGTCACGCTCCACCGGATGACCGCAGCCAATGAGCGCGTCGATATTACCTTCGAGCATTGCCGCACCAAAGGCAATTCCTTCGGCAGCTCCGTTAATTACGGCGCTGAAGGAGCGAATGCTGTCAAGGGAGAGGTGACTTTCATCGATTGCGTGGCTGAGAAAGAGCAATACGCCGGCTTTTCGGTCCTATCCAGCTCCCCGGAAAGCATTAAAGTATCCTTCGTACGCTGCCGGGCGGTCAATTGCAATACGGTGAATGCGCCCGAAGATCCATATGGCTACGGTTCTTCTTTCATCGTAACGACCGTGCCGCAGTTTCCAAGAAAAGCTATTGGCAATGTGGAGTTTGTGGAATGCTCGTCGATTGAGGAGCGGCCTGTTCCTTTCATTGTTCGCGGATTCTCGATTAAGAAAAACAGTTCGGAGGCTATCCGGGACATCAGGTTCGTCAACTGCACGGCTAAGGGAGGCGCACAGCGTCTGCTGTATGTAGATCCGGCCGCAGACGGCGTGTTCGCCGACTTGCACCCGCAGCCGGAGCTGGCGCTGGCGTCTACTGCAGCGATTGATCCGGGTGCCAACGGACATCTCGTCACGAATACAGGGGCTTCCGGCGCTTCCGCGTTCTCGCTGCCGCCGTCCAAGAAGGGGCAGTTCATCACGGTTGCGGTGGAGTCTCCTTATTCGGTGAAGCTGACGCCGCAATCCGGATCGGCGTTCAGGACGCCAGCCGGTCTCAAGGGAGAACTGAAATCCGCGAATCCCGGCGATTCGATAACCTTGAAGGGGCGGTCGGACGGCAACTGGGATATCACCGGTTATGTTGGCGGATGGTTTGAAACTGCGGCAGAGTCCATGAGATAAGGAGATAGGAAAAGATGGCTGATTTCAGTAAATTGATCTATTATGCTCCGCAAGCGGCGAACGAACCGCCGGAGCATATCCATGCGGACTTGTGTATATACGGTGCAACGCCTGCGGGGATAGCCGCCGCCGTTCAAGCAAGCCGGATGGGGCTTCGCCCCGTCATAGCCGAGTTCGGCTCCCATATCGGAGGAATGACGGCTAGCGGGCTTGGCCGCACGGATGTTGGGAACAAGGAGGCTATCGGCGGCATTTCCCGGGAGTTTTACCGTACGATCGGCAAGCATTACGGCAGCGATGAGCCGGACGGAGCCGCATGGGCCTTCGAGCCGCATGTAGCGGAAGCGATCTATCGAGAATGGTTGGAACGAGCGGAGACGCCTGTTTATTACCTGCAGCATCTGGACTCCGTCGAGATGGAGAACGGCAGGATCGTCCGCATGCGGATGGAAAACGGCAATACCTTCACAGCTTCCATCTTCATTGACGCTACGTATGAGGGAGATCTTCTGGCTCGGGCCGGTGTGTCCTATCATGTAGGCAGGGAAGCGAACTCGGTCTACAGAGAGACGTTGAACGGCGTGCACTTCGGGCATCCGAAGCATAATTTCTATGCCTGGACCGATCCGTACCGGATCGCAGGGAAACCGGACAGCGGCTTGCTTCCGGGCATCAGCGATGAACCGCCGGGCTATCAGGGGCAGGGGGACCGCAGCGTTCAGGCCTACAATTTCCGTATATGTATGACGAATGTTCCGGACAATCGGATCGCGTTCCCCGAGCCGCCGAATTACAATCCCGACCGGTTCGCGCTGCTGTCTCGCTACATACAATCCGGTGTGTGGGATGCCTTGCAGCTGAATAAAATTATGCCGAGGGGCAAGTCCGACCTGAACAACCGAGGCGCAATCAGCACCGATCATATCGGAGCGAATTACGATTGGCCGGAGGGGAGTTATGCCGCTCGGGAGGCGATCTTTCAGGACCATGTGAATTATAATCTGGGAATGCTCTATTTTCTCGCCAACGACGAATCGCTCCCGGCCTACGTACGAGCTGAAGCGCGCCAATGGGGACTGCCTGCCGACGAGTTCAAAGAGACGGGCGGATGGCCGCATCAACTCTATATTCGGGAAGGCCGCCGAATGATCGCCGAGGTCGTGATGACCGAGCATCATTGCCGCAAATATACCGTAGCGGAAGACTCCGTAGGTCTGGCCACTTACACGATGGATTCCCATAATTGCCGCAGGCTTGTGTTGGACGGACGTTGTATCAACGAAGGCAATGTAGAAATAAATCCGATCGGACCTTATCCGATTTCTTATCGTTCGATTGTCCCCAAGGGCGAGGAGTGCACGAACCTGATCGTACCGGTGTGCTTGTCCTCCTCGCACATTGCATACGGTTCGATCCGCATGGAGCCCGTCTTCATGATTCTCGGGCAATCAGCGGCAACGGCGGCGGCACTCGCCTTGGAGGCCGGCTGCGCCGTGCAGGAGATCGACTACGCCAAGCTCCGTGAAAGATTAGTGCTGGACGGACAGGTGCTGAATGCGTAGTTCTTTGTCTTGAGATAGCTGCCTGACGCTGGGAATCGTCAGGCTTTTTTTGTCGAACGTGAACGCTGTTGGTGGCTTAGTGGACAAAGCGATTGAGTAGGAGGCGGTTATCATAGCCGGATTATTGGACGTAGCGGAGCTGGAAACACCGGCTGTGCTTATTGAGCTGGACGTACTTGAACGAAATATCAAGCTCACTGCGGAGCTGGCCAAACAGGCCGGAGTGAAACTGAGACCGCATTTCAAGACACACAAGAACGTTTGGATCGCACGTCAACAAATGGATTACGGCGCTTGCGGCCTGACGGTCGCCAAGCTTGGCGAAGCTGAAGTGCTTGCGGATGCGGGAATCGAGGATATACTTGTCGCCTTCCCGATTGTCGGTGAAGCCAAGCTTGCCAGGCTGCGTGCGTTGATCGAACGCGGGATCAAGATTACCGTATCCGCGGATCATGCTGACGTAGCCCGAGGTATATCCCGATTAGGCGAATCGCTTCAGCGCCGTATTCCGCTGTATATCGATGTGAATACCGGCCTGAACCGCTGCGGCGGCGAGCCTGGCGAGGAGACCGCCAATGTGGTCCGGCAAATTGCAGAGATGCCCGGTGTGGAGGTGCGCGGGCTGATGACGCATGGCGGTCATGCCTACGGCAAGAAAAGCCTAAGCGAGCTTCGGCAAACAGCTTCTGACGAAGTCGGCGGACTTGTCTTGACGAAGCAGCTGCTTGCCAAGTCGGGCATTCACATTCCCGACATCAGCGTCGGGTCGACTCCGACCTCCAAGTTTATTGCGGAACAGACAGGCGCGACGGAAACGAGACCGGGCGCTTACGTATTCGGCGACATCGCCCAGCTGGCGATCGGTTCCATCACGATGGATGATCTTGCAATGAGCATCTTGGCTACCGTTGTCGCTGCGCCCCGGCCCGGGACCATCATTATCGACGCAGGTTCCAAAACCTTCAGCAGCGACACCAATCCGCACCGCCCGGGTTACGGCTTTCTCCGAAACGATCCGTCGGTGTTCATTGAACGGCTTAGCGAGGAGCACGGCATCGTTGCAGTTCCCGAAGGGGCGAGGTTTGCTATCGGAGACCGGCTCGAATTCATTCCCAATCATTGCTGTACGGTAACTAATCTTCACAACACCTTACAAGGCGTGCGTCATGGGAAGGTTGAGAGACCGATAACCGTCGACGCTCGCGGGCGTATCCAATAACTTTCATAAAGAGAGGTTGATTACAATGTCTATCGCTTCCAACGTTCCTCAGGCACCGCAATTCCCGCTGCCGTTCTCTCATGCCGTTATCGCGGGAGATTTCGTATATGTTTCCGGCCAGGTTGGCGTGGATCCCGTTACGCTTGCTGTTGCCGGTCCGACCATTGAAGATCAGACCCGGCAGTGTCTGCGGAATATCGAAATCATCTTGGAGCAGGTGGGACTTACGCTGGATCATGTCGTCAAATCGAACGCTTATGTCAGCAGAACGGAGGATTTCCCCGGATACAACCGGACTTATGCTGAGATATTCCAACAGCCTTACCCCGCAAGAACAACCGCGCCTGTCGATATGGGAGCGTACTTGGTGGAGATCGACGTCATTGCCTATGCGCCGGCCAAAAGAACGCAGCAATAAAGGACCTTTCAGGAGGGGATGAGGGATGGAACGAGATCTATTGTCGCAAGCGGTCCGCCGATGGGTGGAAGAGCATCGGGAGGAGGCCGTCGGACTGGCGGCCCGACTCGTCCGAATACCAAGCGTCAATCACCCGCCGCATGGGGAAGAAGCGGAATATCAGCGGTTTATGGCCCGATGGTTACAAGAAGCCGGGGCTGCGGTAGAAATGTACCCGCTTACGGACGTACCCGGCTTAAAGGACCATCCCGCTTATATGGACAGCAGGGTGTATACGAACCGTCCCAATGTTGCGGGAAGTTTTTTTGGCGGGAACGGCAGATCGCTGCTATTTTCCGGCCATGCGGATACGGTTTATGAGGGGAATGAGGCTTGGACATATCCGCCTTATGGCGGTGAAGTGCATGACGGCTATCTGTACGGCCGTGGCGCATACGACATGAAAGGCGGCATGGCTGCCGCCATGATGGCGGTGAAATGCCTGATCTCGCTGAACGTTCCCATTGCGGGGACGGTACATATCGAGAGCGTTGTCGATGAAGAACATGGGGGTGCCAACGGGTCGCTGGCCGGGAGATTGCGGGGACCGAATGCGGATATGGCGATCATTCCCGAGCCATCCAATATGCGGCTGTATACGGCACATTTGGGCGGCGGCATCTGGAAGGCGTCTTTCGAAGGGAGAAGCGGGATCGGCTTCGCAGGGGAGGAGCTCGTGAGCGCACTGGATGCGACGGTGGAGTTCGCCGCCATGCTGAAAGCATTCCGCGCCTACCGCTTCGGCAGGATGCCCGCACATCCCTTATGGGAAGGGGGCCGGGAGCCAGAGGTAACGCTGCTAAGCATTTACTCCGGCGACGCAAGCCGCGAGCTGCAAGAGAAGCTTCCCGCGACGGGCGAATTGAACTTCTGGATCGAAGGTTATCCGGGAGTGACCGGAGAGGAGATAATGGCTGAACTATGGGCGTATTACGAATCTCAATCGCCTCATTATCCGACGCTTGCGCAATGCCGACCGCAGATTAAGCCGTTGATTCGATACTTAAGCGGGAGTGAATTGCCCAGGGACTATCGGACAGACAGCTTTATGCGCATCGCCGCCAGTACCGGCGAAAGGGTGCTTGAAGCTCCTGTCGGCCCGCCTCAAGGCGCTCCGTTCGCATGTGACGCCTTTATGTTTAATCTGTATAGCCGTACGCCTGCCATCGTCATAGGTCCGAGCGGGGCGAATGCCCACGCGGCGGATGAATGCCTCGACCTCGATGCTTACGAGCGCTTGATTCGCTGGTATGCGGAGATGATCATTGACTGGTGCGGACTGCTTCCTGCGAAAGGATGAACAAGATGAAGATTGCTGTTCTCGGTGTTTTCCATGAAACGAATACATTTGCGCCGGACATCACGGGATTGGAGGCGTTCAGCTCCGAATGGGTGCTCGGCAATGAAGCATTTGTGAGCCGCTATGGCGGCACGCGGACATCGATGGGAGGCGCAATCGACGCTCTCTGCGGTGAGGACATTCAGCTGGCCTGCGGATTGTATGCCGGAGCGACACCGAGCGGGATTGTGGCAGCGGAAGCGGCGGAACGGCTGATTGATGCCTTCTCCGGTTCGCTGGATGTGACATCGGACGGTGTACTGGTCATTCTGCATGGGGCAATGGTTGCTGAAGGTCTTCCCGATGTGGAAGGCGAACTGCTGCGGCGGGTGCGAGAGCGGATCGGCCCGTCCAAGCCGATTGTGGCGACGCTGGATCTGCACGCGAACATAAGTCCGGAAATGGCGCGCTTGGCCAATATTCTCGTAGGCTACGATACGTATCCGCATATCGATGCATATGAGCGTGCGGTTGAAGCAGCCCAACTGCTGATTCGCACGGTCAGCGGTAACATTGTGCCTACGCTTGCCCTCGCCAAGCCCGGTATGCTGGTTGTTCCTCAGGTGATGCTGACTCACGAGGAGGGGCCGATGAAGGAATTGATGGACCGTGCGTTTGCCATGGAGCTTGAGCCGAACGTACTGAACGTTACGGTGGCGGGAGGATTCCCCTACAGTGACGTGCCGGACGCGGGTCTATCCTTCGTGGTGACGACCGAGAATGATCTTACGCTAGCGGAGTGCTATGCCGAGGAGCTGAAGCGGATGGCCTGGGATCGCAGGCACCTGTTCACCTATGCGGATTTGCCGGTGGAGGAAGCGGTGTCCCGCGCAATGGAGATTCCCGAAGGCCCCGTCATCCTGGTGGAAGGCTCGGATAATGTCGGAGGCGGAGCACCTGCGGATGCCACCCATACGTTGGTTCATCTCATCAACCCTGTAAGAAGAACGCTTATCGTCATTCGCGACGAAGAAGCCGCTGCAGCCGCACACGAGCTCGGTGTCGGAGCCGAATACGACGGCCATATCGGAGGAAGAAGCGGTCGTCTGCACGGTGAACCCGTACGGATACGGGGAATCATCCGGACGCTGTTCGACGGTCGTTATACGCATATCGGTCCTTATATGACCGGACAGCGGGCGGATATGGGGAAAACCGCGGTGATCGAAGCAGGATTGCTTACGGTCATGGTAACGGAAAAGCGAACCGCTCCCTGGGATCCGGGCCATATCCGTTCGGCGGGACTTCAAGCAGACGATTATCATGTGATTGTCGTCAAATCGGCCGTAGCCTGGAAGACGGCATTCGGATCGATTTGCAAGGCTGTCATCCCGGTCGATACGCCGGGCTGCTGCAGCTCCAACCTGTCTCATTTTCCATATAAACAAATCCAACGTCCTGTTTTTCCGTTGGATTAAACAATATCAACCATTTGAGAATGTATTTTAGGGGGTAAATCCGCTATGCGAACAACTGAACGTTCCAAAGCTAACTATGAGCGGGCGCGGCAGCATCTTGCCGGGGGAGTCGCCAGCTCGCTGCGCGCTGCGATGAAGCCGGTTCCGTTATATGCCGAATCGGCCAAAGGCGCCCGGCTGCAGGATGTAGATGGAAATACCTACATCGATTATTTACTTGCTTACGGACCGTTGATTCTGGGGCATGCTCACGACGGATTAACGGATTCCATCTTAGCCGCGATGCGCAAAGGGTATACGTACGGGCTGCAGCATGAAGGCGAGATCGAGCTTGCCGACCTGCTGGTGGAAGTGCTTCCCTGCGCGGATAAGGTCGCGCTCAGCGGTTCAGGAACCGAAGCGGTCATGCTAGCGTTACGCCTCGCCCGAGCCCATACGGGTAAAAGCAAGGTCGTCCGTTTCCACGGGCATTATCACGGCTGGTCCGACTCGATCTTCACCTCTTTTCCCGGTGCGGGTTTGAGCGAACCGGCAGGTGATGGAGGAACTTCTGCGTTACCTCCGGTACCTCCGGGAACGAAGGGGCAAAGCGGTAACAGTCTGGACGATATCATCCTGCTCCCATGGAACGACCCGGCAGCGCTGGAATCGACGCTAAGGAGCCGGGCTTCCGAGATTGCCGCCGTGATCTCGGAGCCGGTTATGTGCAATTCGGGCTGCCTTCAACCAAAGCCCGGGTATTTGGAGCTGGTCCGCCGCTTAACGAAGGAGCTGGGGATCGTTTTTATATTGGATGAAGTCATTACAGGCTTCAGGTTAAGTCTTGGGGGCGCGCATGGCCGGTTCGGCATCCAGCCGGATCTGGTCACCATCGGCAAAGCGATGGGCGGCGGAATGGCCGTCAGCGCCGTTGCCGGCTCAACCGAGCTTATGCAGCATATCGACACCTCGGCGGTCAGTCATCTGGGAACCTTGAACGGGAACGGCGTGGCCACGGCCGCTGCACTGACGACGATCCGAGAGCTGGCCCAAGATGAAGGGGCCTCTTTCAAACGTATGGAAGATTTGTTTGTTACTTTATCCGCCGGTCTTCGCGGGCTGCTCGGGAAGCATGGCCTCCCAGGCGTCATCAATCAAGTCGGTCCCGTCTTCCATATGATGTTCATCGATGAGCAAGAGGTAGCGGATTTTGATACGTTCAATCGAAGAGATGCAGGCAAATATGCACGTTTCGCTGAACTCATGCTCAGCGAAGGCGTCCTGCTCCGGCCGAACGGCTTATGGTACATTTCGACGGCTCACGGCCTAGCGGATATCGAAGAAACGCTGCTTGCCGCAGATCGGGCTCTAAGTCGTCTCGGTTAAGGGAGGAGGCAAGGATATGCGGCTTAAAGAGAAGGTAACGTTAATTACAGGGGGAGCGCACGGCATCGGCCGTGCCATCTCCCGCCGTTTCGCCCGGGAAGGGGCGAAGGTAGCCATCGCGGATAACGAAGCGGAGGCGCTGGAAGAAGCCGGCGGATTGCTGCGCGCTGAAGGAGCGGAAGTGTTAGCGGTCGTTACGGACGTGCAATGTAAATCCCAGGTTGACGCCATGATCGATCAAGTGACCGCTCGATGGGGCAGGCTCGATGTTGTCGTAAATAATGCTGGTATTTGCAGGCCGTCCCGCTTTCTCGAGATGACGGAGGAAGATTGGGACCGTCACATGAACGTGAACCTGAAAGGCGCGTTCCTCGTATCCCAACGTGCGGCCAAGGAGATGGTGCGTAAGGGAGCGGGGGGCTCAATCATTCAGATGTCCAGTGTGAACGGATTGGCTGCCGAGTCTGAACAAGCCCACTACAATGCATCGAAGGGCGGGTTGAATCTGCTTATGATGTCGATGGCGCTGGAGCTCGCCGAACACGGCATCCGCGTCAATTCGCTATGCCCCGGCTTTATCGAAACGAGGTTGACGCAACCGTTGATTGACAATCCGCAGGCGATTGGGAACTATGTGATGTCGATTCCAATGCGAAAGGTCGGCCAGCCGGAAGATATCGCCGATGCGGCACTGTTCATGGCGAGCGACGAGTCCCGGTACATGACGGGACACTGTATGGTCATAGACGGCGGACAAATCATCAAGCTGTCATAATTCACGTGTATTTCTAACAGGAACAACCCGAGAACCAACCGCTTTACGGGTTGGTTTTTTTATCCACGACAATTTGTTCAAGTATTTGAATAGGGAGCAGGGGAGGCATGTTGATCTATGTTTTCTTTTCTGATAATATGAATGAGACCATTTTAGAATGATCATTCTCAAAATAAAAATATTTTAAAGGAGATTTGTATGATGACTACCATTGGGGCAACAGCTGAAACCGTTGAGACTTCTTATCTCGATGTCAAAGGAATTCGATTGGCCTACCGCATTTTTGGCAAACCATCGGAAGTACCGCTTGTGTGCTGCCAACGTTTCCGGGGAACGATGGATGATTGGGATCCTGCCGTAGTGAATGCATTGGCGAAAGAACGAACGGTGATCCTATTCGATAGTGCCGGTGTCGGGCTATCTGCCGGAGAGGTTGCCGAAACGTTCTATGGAACCGGGGAATATGCGATTGCATTTATTGAGGCGCTTGGTCTGAAGCAAGTGGATCTGCTCGGGTTTTCGATGGGGGGTTATATCGCGCAGATCGTAACGATTACTCGTCCGGACTTGGTTCGCCGATTGATCCTAGCAGGGACAGGTGGCGGAACAGGGGAAGGTACGGAATCCGGGAAACCCGAAGTATTCCAAGTTGCGTTCAAGCCGGAGCCTAACGAACCTGAAGATTTCCTTTATTTATTCTTCGAGCCGACGGAAACAAGCAGAACCGCAGGAACCAAGTATTTGGAACGGCTCAATCAGCGAAGAAGCGATGACAGATCGCCGTTAGTCAAGCCGGAATCCGTACAAGCGCAGATCAAAGGAGCTATGGCTTGGAGAACGGATTCAACCTTTGACCGGCTTGGAGAGATCAAGCAGCCTGTTCTTGTGGCCAACGGGGATCACGATATTATGGTTCCCACGATCAATTCGTATATCATTTCTCAAAAAATACCGAACGCACAACTGATCATCTACCCGGATTCCGGTCATGGCTTTCTATTCCAGTATCCGGATTTATTTGCCGCACATGTTTCTTTATTTTTAAACCGGGATTAATTGACAGATGACGGAGGCAGCCGCTTGCATGGCTGCCTTTATTTTGTGTAAATTAGGGGAATAACACTAGCAAATATCTTAGCTGCAGACTGGACGGTATGAATATGAACGATAGAATTGTGATGCCGGTATGGACGATCGGGCTTTTCATCGTGGTCATGAACACGACGATGTTTAATGTGTCCATCCCTAGCATTATTCAAGATTTACACATCACCGCGGATCTCGGCTCCTGGGTCATATCCAGCTATTCCATCGGTTACGCGCTCTCTACGGTCATCTACAGCCGGCTCTCGGATACCGTGACGATTCGCAAGCTGCTCGCCGTCGGCCTGTGCGTGCTGGGATTCTCCTCGGTACTCGGCTTGTTCGCGCACAGCTTCGGCATGCTGCTGACCGCTCGCATTCTGCAGTCCGCCGGCGCCGGCGTCATGGCCGGTCTCGGGCTAGTACTCGCCAGTCGCTATATCCCGGCAGAGCGCCGCGGTTCCGCGATTGCCATGATCTCGGCAGGCAGCGCCATGGCATTCGGGCTCGGTCCGATCGTCGGCGGCATCATCAGCGAGTACTTCGGCTGGAACGGTTTGTTCGCGGTGACCTGCCTTGTTCTCGTTATCTTGCCCGTCTTGCTGCGATTGCTGCCCCGAGAAGAAGCTCCGCCGTTTCGCTTCGATCTGGCCGGGGCTCTGATGACAGTCGTTAACGCAGCCACGCTGCTGCTGGCGGTCACTCAGCTGTCATGGGTGTGGCTTGCGGTCAGCATAGCTTCCTTTGCCGTTCATGCCTGGCATTTGCGCAGAGGGCAGGAAACCTTCATTAACCCGGCGTTGTTGAGAAACGGCACCTTCCTCAAGCTCGTGACGATCGGATTCTGCTTGCTGATCTTGAATCTCGGCAACCTGTTTCTCATGCCGCTCATCCTTGCCAAGGCGTTCAGCCTCAGCGCCATGCGCATCGGCTTGACCATAGCGCCGGGGGCGATTCTCTCCGCGTTCCTGACGCGCTTCGTCGGGCGGTGGATCGACCGCTACGGCAATGTGCGCTTCCTGCTGCTCGGCCATGGCTTGCTGGCGCTTGTTCTACTGAGCTTCTTTGCCATCATTGGCACCTCGCCGGCTGTCATCCTGCTTGGCTACATCGTCTTCTCGCCAGCCTTCTCGGCGACGCTCGCGGCGCTCAACAACGAGACGTCGCGGATGCTGCCCAAGCAGCTCATCGGAGCCGGCATGGGGCTCATGCAGCTGATCCAATTTTTCGGCGGATCCATCTCCGTCGCCGTCTGCGGACTGCTGCTCGAGCTGCAGACGCAGACGCCGCTTGTGTCCTCGTACAAGCATGTGTATGGCATGCTGCTTGCTGTTGGCGTGATCTCGCTGGGCATGCTGCTGTGGTACAAGCAGTCCAAGAACGAAAGACAACCCATCTAGTCGCTTATTAGAAGCACTGCTGCGAATTGGCAGCAGGCTTCTTTTTCTATTTATTGGAATAAAGTAAAAATAAACCACACAAAATAAAAAACGGAGATTTGGGGAGAGGGGGAAGTGAGATGGCAGTAAGTACTCCTGCAACTGTTAACGAAAGTGTCGCGATCAATCACGAGGTGTTACGATCTATTTTTGACAATTGCGCGGATATCGTATTTCGACCGTTAAAACTTGCGGACCGCCCAGAATTTCTACTCGTTTATATTGAAGAGCTGACAGACTCGGATAAATTGGAACAAATCATATCGGCCTGTATGATTAGCCGCGACGCTGATCGACTAACACAGTATCGTATCGTGAATCACTTCCCGGAACTTGTAGCCAAAATCTTGAAAGGCAGTACGGCGATCTTCCTTGACGGTAAGCCCTTTGCGTATGTAGCGGACCTGACGTCGTTCAAACAACGATCAATTAATGAACCGACCAATGAGGCATCTATTCGCGGTCCGCGCGAAGGATTTACCGAAGACCTCAAAACAAATCTAAGCATGATACGAAGAAAAATAATAATTTTTCCGTATTTCAGTATGGTTCGATTTATTAATTATTTGGAATTCATTCAAAACATGGATGTCTGGATTATGTTCATCTGGATTTTCAGCGTATTCGTCAAATTGGCCATCTACTTGTTCATCAACAGTTATGGAACGGCACAATTGATTGGCATTAAGAACTGGCGGGCAGTCATCGGCTTTGCGGCGATCGCCATTTTCACGATTTCTTTGGTGCCTGCCAATATCATAGGACTGTTGGATTATGCGAAGTTTGTATGGATTATTTATATATTTCCGATTTTCATCGTAGGTTTACCTATTATTTTATTGCTTGTCAGCCACTTACGAGGGAGATCGCTTGTAAAGGGAAGTCCATGACATCGACAGCTGTTTACCGCATCAATAAAGGCCTTGTGATATATTAAGGGGAGCTTCCTATCAATTATAGGATGGGTTGAGCAAGGCAATTATCGAGCAGAGTGGGCAGAAAAAAAAGCGGGGTATTTCGATGAAACCGGACACGACGAATTTATTGGCTGTAACTGAAAGACTTCAACATGAAGGTATTCCTTATGCATTAGGCGGAAGCGGTTTATTACATAGCTTGGGATTAACAGCTGCGGTTCGAGACTGGGATATTATGACCGACGCTCCTAAAGAGCAGGTGATGAAGGCTTTAGAGAACCTCACAGTGCAAGAAGCGAGAAGTGGAGATTATCCATTCGGAAGCAAATATAAACTTGTCGTCCAATCCGAGAACCCTCAAGTTGAGATTTTAGGAAGTTTCTCTATACATTCCGATAAAGGACTCTGCCAACTGCCGGCTGTTCCCGTAAGCCTCTGGCAGGGGATTCATGTTGGAAGCCCAGAAGTATGGTATGTGGCTTATGCACTCATGAACCGCAAAGATAAGTCTGACTTATTGCTTCATTATTTAAAAGAGAAAGAAGCGAATAAAGAGATTCTTCAACGACTCGTTAATGAACCTCTTCCCGATGAATTGATTGAAGTCATCTCATCGCTTTAGCGAGTTATAAACACAAACACCTCAAGGTGGTCCCGGTTCTTACACTAGGGGATACCCTTGAGGTATTCTTATTTCCTGCAAGCATTTTATGATAGCATAGGTGCACCGAGAGAGTAGCCGATAATCATCAACATGAGCACCGTGATGTGATTTAGCGAGAAAATAAACATCGAACGGGCCCACTTGTCCTCCTGCTTGCGGTGATATCCGTTGATGCTCAGAATCAACCAACCTAAGCTCAGGAGGGCATTCGCTATGGCGATGTAAGGATTAAAGGACCAGAACAAAAAGCTGCTTAGGATCAGCGCAACCAGATACACGTTCATTTGCAAATACGTTCTGCGTATCCCCTTGACGACCGGCAGCATCGGGATGTTAGCCGCCCGGTATTCCTCCATTCGCCGAATCCCGATGGCATAGAAATGCGGCATTTGCCAAATAACCATTAACAAGAAAATGGCGATCGCGTGGGGGTGCAGAATATCAGGCGAGATCGCAGCCCAACCGATTAACGGAGGCATCGCACCTGACAAGCTTCCAACCTCCGTATTATAGATCGTCCGGCGTTTCGTCCACATGGTATAAGGCACGACATAGAGAAACAGCCCCAGAAATCCTACGAAAGCGGCTAGGGGAGAAGCAATATACAAGGCTACAAGCCCGCCAATCGCAATCCAGCACCCAATGATCAACCCGCTCCCGATGTCAATGATACCGGAAACCGTCGGCCTATTTTTCGTCCGTTCCATCATGCGATCGATATCGCGGTCGTACAAGTTATTAAAGATTCCGGCCGCCCCGATCACCAAGGCAGATCCGATCAATGCCAACATAATGTTACCAATCTTATCGAAGAACGGTATATGATGAACGAACAACGCCATGCTGAGCCCTGCGATCATTGCAATGAGGTTCGACTTAATAATGCCAATTTTGATCGTCTCGAAGAGGACCTTCGTGAATGAGATGGGAACTCGCTCGATACTAACCGTATTGCCTTGGATTCGCATGCCGCTAACACACCCTTTTATATAAATTCACTTCTATAGTTTCAGGTTACCATATAGGGGTCGTTTATGTGCAGATCCTCAACAAAGCCTCATGATTCTGTCAAAAATCTTTGTCGCTTTCGTGAATTTACTGGCTATTGACTGTTATTTTCCAACTTACATATAAAAAAATGGTTCATCTCACATGTCACATACGGAAGCCGTCGATTGTCTTATAAGTGTTCGAATCTTTCATACACTTGCCGGAAATAAGTCAACTTAGAGAGGTGAAAAACGATAGGAAATTCATATTACTGGCGCAAATTGCACTCACTGCTCGGGGTCATTCCTCTGGGAGGTTTTATTCTTGTACACGTATCGATCAACTTCCAAGCCTACGAAAGAGGGCCGGATGGGTTCGCTACCTACGTGCATGTCATCAACAGTCTGCCGTTAAAGCCGCTGCTTGAGATTTTTGGGATCTACCTGCCAATATTGTTTCACGGCATTTATGGACTTTACATGGCTTATCAGTCCAATCTGAACGCCGGACAATATGCATACGGCCGTAACTGGGCGTTCACACTGCAGCGCATTACTGGGATTGTTACTTTTATTTTTGTCTTTTGGCATTTTTTTAATACGCGGTTGCAAATTTATATGGGGCATATTACACATGAAGATCTAGGTTCGACGATGCATCAAATTGCTGTGAATCCCGTGTACTTTACTCTGTATGTCATCGGTATATTGTCAGCGGTTTTCCATTTCAGCAATGGTTTATGGGCCTTCCTGATCAGCTGGGGCATCACAGTTTCACCGCGATCCCAAAAAGTATCTGCTTATGTAAGTATGGGTATTTTTATACTTGTTTCCTTGTTATTCTTTCTTTCGCTCCTTGCTTTTACTGGCGATAACTTCAAATAAAATATCACTCATGAAATTCTTTGTCACACATTGAAACTGCCAGTTGTCTTCATAGTGTTCAACAAAAAAAATTATTCTAGTCCATTGGATTGGGCTAAAAATTAGGAGGATAAATATGAAAATTGTAGTTATTGGCGGCAGCGGACTTATTGGCAAAAAAACAGTCAACAACCTTCGTCAGCTTGGTCATGAGGTCGTAGCAGCATCGCCTTCTCTAGGTGTCAACACACTCACTGGCGAGGGGCTGGCAGAAGCGCTTCGCGGCGCACAGATTATTGTGGATGTCTCGAACTCGCCTTCGTTTGAAGATCAGGACGTTATGGATTTCTTCGTAACTTCGACTAAGAACCTGCTTGCTGCAGAAGCAGCCGCTGGCGTAAGTCATCACGTCGCCTTATCGGTCGTTGGTACCGATCGCCTGCTGCAAAGCGGTTATTTCCGTGCGAAAATGGCTCAAGAAGAACTCATTCAGACTTCCGGCATTCCTTATACAATCGTACGTGCAACACAGTTCTTCGAATTCATCGGGAGCATTGCCTATGTGGCGACAGAAGGGGACACCGTTCGTTTGCCTTCAGCCCTTATGCAGCCTATGGTATCGGATGATGTTGCAGCTGCGATGGCGGATTTCGCTGTCGGGGAGCCTGTGAATGGCATCGTTGATGTGGCTGGTCCCGATCAAATTCCTCTTGATGAAGTGGTCCGGCAATACTTGAGAGCGACTCAAGATCCGCGTCAAGTGGTTACGGACGACAACGCGCTCTACTTCGGATCCGCAGCAGTCAATGATCAATCGCTCGTACCAAGCGATAGCAGCAACGCGCGTATTGCTACGACACGTTTCGAAGACTGGCTCAAAAACACAACGGCTCAAGTGTAAGCAGAGTTCGCCCGTACCTTTTTAGGTATGGGCTTTTTTATTGCTTTGAGAAGCTCGGAGACATTGGCTAAAAATCATTCGGTAATTTCCAAATTGTAGACATAAAAAATATTATGTAAACAAATGAACATCCGACAGACGAAACACCATTTCAAAAAGCAGGGAGCTGTCAGCCGAGTCGGCACAGCTCCCTATATAAGTCAATTCGGCTTGCAGCCGTTTATCGGATGCTGCAAGAATTGCGGCCGATGAATTTATTGATTGCACATTTTTGTGTCAGACCAGTAACCAGAAGCGGCAGTGCAGCCAGTCCGAATAATTTCCAGTAACCGAGCAGGACTACAAACAAAGATAATAGGGCAAAACCTAAAAGAATGCGAATGGCGCGATCTGCTCCTCCAACGTTTTTCATGATAAGATGTCTCCTTTCTTGTTTCGAGGTTTGATTGGGTACAGATACGATAATAACAAGGACGGATAGCAATGAACCGTAACTTTGTCACATAACGAAATGTCATACATAGTCAAGAATTTAAAAAACAAAAAAAAGCACCCGAACGACAGGGTGGCTTTGGTTGGACAAATTATCATTCGATATAATTTTCGAGTGCGGTTCGGTTCATAATCGTGATTTTTCCCCGCGACAGCTTAATCATTTCTTCTTTCTCGAGTGACTTTAGCATTCTGCTGATCACTTCACGGGCCGTCCCCAGCTCAACGGACAAGCTATCATGGGTCACATAAAGGGTATCGGAATTACCGGATTGAACAGCCATTTGAACCAGGTACTCCGAAATTCTTCCGCGAATGGATTTGAAATGGATGTTGTCAAGCAGATTGGACATGATGACGATTCGTTTGGCGAAAGATTTGAAGATGAACTGTCGGAAATTCTTATAGCGGTCCGTCCAGTCCCGAAAAATCTCCACAGGTATAATCAGCACTAATCCGGGCGTTTCTACGCAAGCGGAAGCCTCATATTCGCTCTCGCCTAAAATGCTAGAGGTCATCAAAGGACAGCATTCGCCGCTGTGAATCCTGTATAACGTGATTTCGCGGCCTCCGCCGCTTATTTTGTACATTCTGACAGTGCCCTCCAAAATCAGGATGGCGTGCTCCAGAAAGTGTCCTTCTTCAATCATATAATTCGGTTCCATCTGAATGACTTTCATGCCAGCATGATTCCAGTCCTGCTCGGTAATGTCTGCCAAGCTCGGAAATAATGAGATGATTCGAGATCGATGTTCAGACAATATCAACCGGTTCAGCTCCTTAAGTTGTTCGCTTCTTATCATGAAGATGCTAGCATAAAGTTGAAGTTCAATCTGTGACAAAGTCACAGTTTCGATTATACATTTTCAAAAATGCGTCCGCTTATAAGGTGTAAAAACGTCGCCCATTGCTTTTGAAATTCCGGATCCTCGGCAGAATATCCAGTGATCATTCGCGTAACGTTACTGTAAAGGAGAGGGTAGATCGTCAAACTGGATATCATCAAGGTGATGAGAGCAGGGTCCAGCTCTTGTGGCACCAAGCCCATCTCCTGTTTAGACTTCATATCCTCAACATAAGATTGCAGAACATTCGTTCTTCGTTCCACACCGTTGCTATTCTCAGGTATCGACTCGATAGCTTCCCACGCTGTATATTTTAGAAAATCCCTTAAGTGATCCACATTGACTTTGTATCTGAATTCCGCGATCTCAACAGGATTAGACGGAAGAGCAAAATTTCCTTGCGGCAGTGAAGTAAGGAAATCATCGATAACTTCATTAATAAGCTGATCTTTGCTTCTAAAGTAATGATAGATTAATTGCTTATTGCACCCAGCCCTTTTGGCAATCGCTTCAATTCTAGCCCCGCCATAGCCCTTATCATAAAATTCTTCCTTTGCTGCTTGAAGTATCGCTCTCCGCGTGCGTTCAGCATTTCTGATTTCACCCATTAAATTGGACCTCCAGTGCTTACGTTAGCTATATCGTAGTGAATGTAGGGGGTGAAGTCAATCTTAATTAGACTAGTCGGTTGATATTACTTGACGAATGGTTGATTAGGTCGTATAGTAGCGTCGTGTCCAACAATTGGCATTCTATTAATGATAGAACAATTACTAAAATTTTTTTTCGGCCTGTCGATTCCGAGGTTTTCCGTTCGTTGTGTAGATGAAGGCAAATCATAGACTAGGAGGAATTTTTCGATGAGATTCATGATGATTGTCCATGCGACTAAAGATTCGGAGGCGGGGGCTATGCCGAATCCAGAGCTTTTTGACGCCATGGCGAGGTATAACGAGGAGCTGGCGAGGGCCGGCGTGTTAGTCGCAGCGGAAGGACTACACCCAAGTTCGGGTGCGATTCGTATCGCTTATCCCGAACCGGGCGGGAAGCCGAAGGTGGTGGACGGCCCTTTCACGGAGGCGAAGGAGCTGATCGCGGGATTCACGCTGATCGAGGTGAAGTCGAGGGAAGAGGCGATCGAGTGGGCGATGCGGATGCCCGATCCGCATGGCTTCGGGGAAGGTGTCATTGAGCTGCGCCAAGTGTTCGAGGTGTCGGAGCTGACACAGGACCCTGAAGCGTTAGCCAAAGTAACCGACATGCAAGCACGGGTTAGAAGGAATCCGAAGCAGTGAAGGAATCGGCTGTCCACCGCACCATCGATGGAATCTGGCGCATTGAGTCGGCCAAAATCATCGCCAGTCTGGCACGTATGGTTCGTGATGTCGGGCTTGCCGAGGATCTGGCGCAAGATGCGCTTATCATTGCGCTTGAACGGTGGCAGGAGATGGGCATACCTGAGAACCCTGGAGCGTGGCTGATGACTACTGCCAAACGAAGGGCTATCGATCACCTGCGCAGGAATAAGCTGCGCGACCGCAAATATGAGGAGATCGGCCGGGAGATCGACAGGCAGCAGGAACCGGACTGGGAGGAAGCGCTGGACGATCCCGTCGGCGATGATCTTCTTCGCCTTATCTTCACGTCGTGCCATCCTGTTCTTTCGGCCGAGGCTCGGGTGGCGCTAACGCTCCGGCTGCTCGGGGGATTGACCACCGAAGAAATCGCAAGCGCCTTCCTCGTTCCGGAACCGACTGTCGCACAGCGGATCGTTCGCGCGAAGCGTACGCTAACGGCCGCACGCGTCCCATTCGAATTGCCGCCGAAGAACGAGCTGGCCGCGCGATTGTCTTCTGTGCTCGAAGTCATTTATCTCATGTTCAACGAAGGATACGCGGCGACTTCCGGCGCTAGCTGGATTCGACCTGTCCTATGCCATGAGGCGCTTCGGCTTGGACGAATTCTGGCGGAGATAGCTCCCGAAGAACCGGAAGTCCATGGACTCGTCGCATTGATGGAAATTCAGTCGTCTAGATTCCGGGCGCGGGTCAGTCCGAGCGGGGAACCGATTCTACTGATGGACCAGAACCGGGCGTTATGGGATCACCTGCTCATCCGCCGGGGACTGACTGCCATAACGCGGGCAGAACGTCTTGGCCAAGTCTTCGGTCCTTATCTGATCCAAGCTTCAATCGCAGCGTGTCACGCCAGTGCCCGTACGGCTTCGGAGACGGATTGGGTCCGCATTTCGGCGCTTTATGACGCGCTCTCCCAAGTCGCACCGTCGCCCGTAGTCGAACTGAATCGCGCCGTTGCGCTGTCAATGGCGTTCGGGCCGGAAGTAGGCCTGGAAGTTGTTGATTCATTGATCCAAGAACCGTCCATGAAAAACTATCATCTTTTGCCCAGCGTACGAGGGGACTTCCTCATGAAGCTGGGCCGCAGACAGGAAGCATCTATCGAATTCAAACGTGCTGCAAACCTTACGCGAAATGATAAAGAACGAGAGTTGCTCTTAAAGCGCGCTTCGGATTGCGCCATGGAATAAGGCCATTATGAGAGGAGAAGTCACTTGAGCCAAGAAGTTACCGAATTTATTGAGAAAGTCAAAGAGCCGTGGCAGGGCCAGCTGTGCCAGGATTTGCGCCAAGTCGTTCATAACGCGATTCCCGATGTTCAGGAGCGCATCCAATACAACAAGCCTCATTTTCTTAAGAATAAGAAATATGCTGCGGTAATTTCAAAATCGAAGGACGCTGTTAGCTTCACGATTTTCAACGCGACTGGACTAGAGCTGCCCGAAGGGTTGTTCGACGGCCCACCGGAACGGAAAACGATCAAGTTTCGCAACGGCCAACAGATGGATAGCGGCATGCTGGCCGATTTGTTGAAACAAGCCTCCAGTACGCTGTAACACGAACGCCGCCCGTAGAGGGCGGTTCCTTTTTTGACTGATCGAATGGTGGCTTTATTACGAACGTAAGTTCTGATATAATAAAGTGGAAATTGGGAAATGAAAGGAAGCTGTCATGAATTCAGTAGAAGCAATAGTTCACAATTTGAATGAGGTTCGGCGCAGAAGCATCCTGGTTTGGGAGAGCATCCCTGACGAATATATGGACTGGAGACCGGATTCGGAGGCTATGAGCATGAAAGAGATGATCCGCCATATACTGGATAGCGAACATTACTATCATCTGGCCTTGTTGAATAAAGGGAGTCTAGAGAGCTATGAATCCCCCTACGAGACGCGTGTTTTTACAACACTTCAAGAAGAACTCAACTTTTCTGAGCCTTATCGGAACGCCTTTATCCATACAATTAAAGCTTATGATCAAGAGGATTTAACCAACATTCAGATTGATCGAAGCGACGTCGGATATGTTCGGGCATTAGGCGATATGCTGATGAGAATTGCCTACCATGAAGCTGTCCATGCAGGGCAGCTATTAGATTATATGAGAACTGCCGGATTAAAGCGGCCTAAGATTTGGGATTAAAGGTAAGGGGAGCAGGAGAATCACACGAAAGGAATGAAGTTCCAAACCAAGGAGCAGATTGCCGCGGCCGGCAGCTGTTCTTTTTTGTGTTTGACAGAAAATAAATCGTGTTACATAATAGAATGAACATTCGATCTATATCCATGCGCGCAGAATAGAACGAACGTTCAATTTATAATTTGGAGGTTTTTACACATGAATAAAACCGTTTTTATTACAGGAACCAGTTCAGGTCTGGGAAAACTTACAGCTATCCGGTTTGCAGAGATGGGCTGGAATGTAGCTGCAACCATGCGTACACCGGACAAAGAAACGGAGCTTACCCGTTACGGGAATATCAAAATTTTCAAACTCGACGTCACCAATGTGCAGGAGGTTCAAACGGCGGCAGAACAAGCCATAGCCGCATTCGGTAAAATCGATGTCGTCATCAATAATGCCGGTATGGGGACTTACGGGGCATTGGAATTAGCGGAAGAGGAAGTAATCGACTGGCAATTCGCTGTTAATACGCGAGGACCGATCAATGTGATCCGCAAATTTATCCCACATTTCAGAGCGAAAGGCGGAGGCATGTTCATCAATATCAGCTCGTTCATGGGAATCACGACAGCGGTGCCGCTCGGATCCCTCTATAATATGTCTAAATTTGCTTTGGAAGGACTGACGGAAGGCCTTTATTACGAGCTGAAGCCGCTCCATATCGAGCTTCGATTAATCGAGCAGGGAGGTTCCACAGGAAATAATTTCAAGAGCAATATCACTTGGAACCAAGATGAAAACATTCGGGATTACGACGCTCTAATGACGAAAGTGCAGCATGTAATGAATCATGCGGAATCCAACTCGGCCTTGGACGATCCGCAGATGATCGTAGATGCCATCATCGGTTTGGCGACAGGGAAGAGTAATAAATTTCGCACGGTCATCGGAACAGCAGGCAATGATCTCATGGCGCTTAGACATGCTGTGCCCATTGAAGAATATTTGGAGACGATCGCTAGAAATTATATGTAAGCGCCTATTTAAAACGATTTGTCCTAGCGCCAGGCGGATCTGCCAAACTTGACTGCGGATTGGATGAGGTGTATGTTAGTTTAGAATGATCATTCGATCCAATGGTGGGAGCGGGATAACTCCATGTTTGAGAAGAACTATAACAAGGTGCAGCAGGCTGTCCTTGAAACCACACTGAACATCATCATCCGTAAGGAATTACAGGCTACCTCCATGGCGCTTATCGCTAAGGAGTCAGGTGTGTCGACGGGGAATATTTATCATTATTTCAAAAGTAAAGAAGATATCGTAAACGAATTGTATAAAGCTATTGTTACATTTAACGGAGAATATGTGCGAGAAGGCTTGCAGAAGGGCACTACGATTCGTGACAGGTTTGAACACGGTTGGCATAAGGTTATCGAACTGGGAAAACAATATCCTCAAGGCTTTCAGTTTATTGAGCAGTATTCGTTCTCGCCTTACATTTATGAAGAGGTCAAGCAGGAAGTCTACACCGGCGGATGGTGCGGGCCCATGAACGAGTTATATGAGGAAGCCATTCAGGAGAAGCTGTTTATCCCGATGAATCCGAAAATGATGGTGCAGATGCATTACGGCACATTTGTTTACATGCTGAAGGCCCATCTGCACGGAGTTTTCGAATTAAACAGTGAGAACATCAACGGTGCAATCCGTTCGTGTTGGCATGCAGTAACTTATAGAGATGAAACATAGATACATGTTCAGAAGCCGCAGTCAAAGGATGTTCGCTAACAACCTTTGAGTGCGGCTTCTGTTTGTATATGATGGAAGACATAGCAAGGAAGAATATAAGCGCAACATTACAAAATTTGCCTCGTGTTATAACTATCTTGTAAGTCATACAAAACAAAAGGAGATAAATCAATGACTAGATTAATGGGGAAAGTTGCTTTGGTCACAGGCGCAAGCCGGGGAATCGGACGTTCCATCGCACTGCGTTTAGCGCAAGAGGGAGCATTAGTTGCCGTTCATTATGGTACGAACAAGCAAGCTGCAGAGGAAGTCGTACAAGATATTGAGCAAAATGGAGGAAGAGCATTCACGATTGGTACGAAACTGGGTTCTTCAGAAAGTATTCAGACACTCTATCATTTATTAGATGAGTTGTTGATCGAGCGTACAGGTGACAATCACTTCGATATCTTAGTGAACAACGCAGGGATTGCTCTCGTATCCCCAATTGAAGATACGACGGTGGAGGCATTCGAAGAAATCATGGACATGAATGTGAAAATGCCATTTTTCCTGATTCAACAAGCATTACCACGTTTAAGAGACGAAGGCCGAATCATTAATATGTCGTCTGCTATAACAAGAATTTCACTGCCTGCGATTCCGGCATACAGTATGACTAAGGGGGCAATAAATACACTAACGCTTGCACTATCCAAACAGCTCGGCCCACGTGGAATTACGATCAATGCCATCCAACCCGGATTCGTAGCCACGGATATGAATGCGGGCATGCTGCAAGATCCTGCTTCCAACAAATTCGGAGCCGACTTCTCTATCTTTGGAAGATGGGGGCAGCCGGAGGATGTCGCGGATATTGCTGCTTTCCTAGCCTCTCCCGACAGCCGCTGGATAACCGGGCAATGTCTCGATGCTAGCGGGGGCTCTCATTTGTAATCGGAATCGAACAATCCCTTCATTTTGCCGGCCGGTAATGAGCTTACACTCTTGCGATCGGGAAGGCGGATGTGTACAATGGAAACTATAGAAACCAAACTGGTTTCCGGAGTGGACAGGAGGGATTGTGCGGATGGATGAATCGGTCCGGTCGCGCATCGTTCAAGAGGCGGCCGATCTATTTAATGCCCAAGGTTATCGCGGCGTGACGCTGAGCGAATTGGCGTCCCGCCTCGGGATGAGCAAGAAGACGCTGTATCTGTACTTTAGCGGGAAAGAGGAGATTGCCGAAGCGGTGCTAGAAACGGTCTTGAAAGCGGTTGCGATTCATGTCAAGGAGCATATGGAGACGACAGGTCATCCGCTGGACGTATTTGAGCGCGTGTTTATGGGCATCAAGGGGGAGCTTATCAAGCTGCATCCGCTGTTTTTGAACGATATCCAAAAATATATTCCGAGCTTATGGGAGAAGCTGGAAGCTTTCCGCAGTGCTCAGCTCACGTTCATCGAACGGCTGCTTCAGCGGGCGATGCAGGAGGGACATATCCGGAACGTTAATCCCAAGCTAGTGACAGCCATCATGCTGGAAAGCATCCATCGGATGGCGCGTCCAGATGTGGCCGCCAAGTATGGGGTTACGATGGTCGAGATGGGCGAAACGTTGTTTGGTTTATTTATGTACGGTCTTCGCACGGATGAATCCAATAAGAGGAGCGAATAACCATGAGCGTTTATGTGCTTGATTTTGGCCAGCTGGATAAGAACAGCCTTCCACTTGTCGGAGGCAAAGGCGCGAATTTGGGCGAAATGACGAAGGCGGGTTTTCCCGTTCCCTCGGGCTTTTGTGTCACTACGGAGGCGTACCGGGCGTTCCTGCAGCAGAGTGTCCTCATGGACGAATTATTTGGGCGGTTGAATAAGGTTGAGGCGGATCAACTAGGGGAAATTACGGTATTGGGCCAGCTCATCCGCGAGCATCTGGTGAGCATGCCTGTTCCGGATGATATTCGCACCTCAATCGTACAAAGCTGGCACCGGTCCGGAGCGGATCAAGCGTATGCGGTGCGCTCGAGCGCCACGGCGGAGGATTTGCCGACGGCTTCGTTCGCCGGTCAGCAGGATACTTATCTGAATGTATGCGGGGAAGCCGCACTGTTAGACGAGGTCCGCAAATGCTGGGCGTCGCTGTTCACCGATCGGGCGATATCGTACAGAGCACGCCATGGGTTCGATCACCGTGCCGTGCAGCTATCCGTTGTCGTGCAACGCATGGTGTTCCCCGAAGTATCCGGCATCCTGTTTACGGCCGATCCGATTACGGGCCACCGGGGAACGGTGTCGATTGACGCCAGCTTCGGCTTGGGAGAGGCGCTCGTGTCCGGGCAAGTATCCGCCGACCTATACCAGGTGAGGTCAGGAAAGCTGCTGACGAAGACCGTCTCCCGCAAGAAGCTGGCTATCTATGCGCTCGCAGAGGGAGGCACCGTAACGAAGGAGCTGCCGGAGGCGGAGCAGGAGCTGCAGGCGCTGGACGATGCGCGGATTTTGGAGCTCGCTGCGCTCGGCGAGAAGATCCAGCGGCATTACGGGTCGGAGCAGGACATCGAGTGGTGTTTCGCGCAAGGGCAATTCTATATCGTACAGAGCCGGCCGATCACTTCGTTGTATCCGCTGCCTGAGATGAATATCCCGGCAGGGGAGAGCCCGCATTTGCTCGTTTCCTTCGGCCATCAACAGATGATGACGGACGCGATGAAGCCGATGGGGCTGTCCGTGCTTCGCACGCTTTTTCCATTCGGCAAAACGGGCATCCGGTCGATGAACGACCACACGGCGGCGGTCGGTGGAAGGGTCTACATCGATATCACGAAGCTGTTGACGGTGAAGGAGGCCCGCATTATTTTACCTAAGGTATTGGCCAACGTCGATGAAATGATCGGCCTCGGCGTAGCGGAACTCGTGAAGCGGAAGTCATACGTTCAACATCTCCCTTCAGCGCCCGGTGTGAAAAAAGGCGTTCTTCGCTTTATTCGTCCCGTGCTGGGGAAGGTGGTGCGCAAGCTGCTGTACGCTCCTGTCTCCGAAGCACATCCTGAAGTAAATGCATACATCGCAGCTTCGATCCAAGAGGGGAGAAAGCGGCTATCGGGCATCTCCGGCGTTGAACGGGTCGTCCGACTTCAGGAGCATATCGGTTTGCTGCTGCTGACCATTTTTCCCCAGTTGATCCCCTATCCGCTTGCCGGAATTATTTCGTCGCGGCTGGTGAATGCACTGTCAATCAAGTGGTTAGGCGATACCGAGGTCGTGCATGTGCTCAATCGAGGACTTCCCGGCAACATTACGAGTGAGATGGGGCTCATGATCGGCGATCTGGCGGATGCGGCAAGACCGTACCCGCAGGTGACCGAGCTGATCCTGCACGGCGATCCTCTTCAGTTCAGGGAGAAGCTGCGGCAGGTGGAAGGCGGCGATGCATTCGGACAGCAGTGGGACCGGTTCATGGAGCTTTACGGAATGAGGTGCCCCGGCGAAATCGACATCACGCGCCCCCGGTGGTACGAGGACCCGAGCACGCTGCTGCCGTCGATCGGCAGCCATATGCGGAGTATGGAGCCTGGGGAGCACCGGACCAAGTTCGCCGAAGGCGCTCTCGAAGCGGAGACTGCAGCAAGAGACTTGCTGAAGCGCCTGCGCGCTCAATCTTTCGGCAGGCTGAAGGCGAAGTTGATGTCGCGGTTGATTAGCGTATACCGCGGGTTGATGGGGCTGCGGGAGCATCCCAAATATTTAATGATGCAGCACTTCCGCCTCGTGCGCGAAGGACTTCTCGACGAAGGTCACTCGCTGGTCAAAACGGGCGTGCTGAAGCGGGCGGATGATGTGTTTTATTTGACACTCGACGAGCTGCTGCAGCTGACCGAGGGCGAGCGGCCGGCCGGGCTTGCTGTGCTGCTCGAGCAGCGGAAGGAGGAGCTGGAGCGCTTCCGTGCTCTGACGCCACCAAGGCTGATGACGAGCGAAGGCGAAATGATTATCGGCCGGCGCAAGCTGCAGGATGCCCCCGAGGGCGCATTCGTCGGAACGCCGGTATCCGCCGGCGTCATAGAGGGCATCGCCCGCGTGGTGCTGCGGCCGGAGGAGGCGAAGCTGAACAAGGGCGAAATTATGATCGCCCCTTTCACCGACCCGGGCTGGACGCCGCTGTTCCATTCCGCCGTCGGGCTGGTGATGGAGGTCGGGGGGTTGATGACGCATGGCGCCGTGGTAGCCCGGGAGTACGGGCTGCCGGCGGTCGTCGGCATCGACGGGGCGACGACCTTGATCCGCGACGGCGACCGCATTCGCTTGGACGGGACGCGCGGCTATGTGCTGGTGCTGGAGCGGAGCAAGTAAGGCTATCCGCGGCAGAAAGAGAAAGGAACGACAAAAAGAAAGAAGGCACCGAAGCGAGCCTTCTTTTTGTTGTTTCTACAGATTTCTCTCTAACAGCGTTCCGACCTGCTTAGCCATCACTTGAGGAGAATAGGGCATTCCATTCCTGATCCACCATTCGATGACACCGACATACGCGGTGCCGGCATATTGCAGCATGACATCATCCAATAAATCCGCATTTTTTCCGCTTTCTCTGTCAATTTCACCTTTGAACCCTTCCATAAAAGAAGCTAACAGCCGGGTTCTGAAAGCCGAAGGAGCGCCAGTACTTGCTAACATGGTCGAAAAAAACAAATAGTTTTTCTCAAAATATTCAAAATAGGGGACGAGTGCCTCGTTCCAATCCATCTTGCATGCCCATTCGTCCATCTCACCTAATTCATTCAGGTGGGATTCTATGAGCTTATCCAATAGATCAAATTTGTCTTGATAGTGAAGATAGATGGTTCCGCGATTTAAATTTGCCCGATCGGCAATATCTTGAATAGTTATATCATCGAAATTTTTCTCCGTCATTAATTCAATTACCGCTTTTTTCAAAGCTTCCTGTGTTTTGATAATTCTCCTATCCACTTTAGCCATCTTTATATTCACCAATCTTTCTAAGTTATTTAACAGGATCGAGCAATCTGTTGATATATCAACAGATCGCGATTATTTAACCATTGATAAGACGTATTTAATTATATAATAATAAACACTAGTTGATTAATCAATCCGATTTGGTTAATCATCATAGTTTGGTTAAATTGGAAGGGAGATCATATTCATGTGTAAAACTCATGTTTTAAGAGTTACTGCTGCCAAAGCATCATTCGAAAAGGCAACAATTGAAAGAAGACAATTACGGGCGAATGACGTCTCGATCGATATTAAGTTCAGCGGGATTTGCCACTCTGATATTCATAGCGCACACGGGGACTGGGCCGGGGGAATCTTCCCCATGGTGCCTGGTCATGAAATTACCGGGATTGTAACGGCAGTAGGGGAGCAGGTAACGAAGTTTGCAGTTGGTGATCGGGTAGGCGTAGGCTGCTATGTGGACTCCTGTGGAGAGTGCGAGTATTGTCTACAGGGAGAAGAACAGCATTGTTCCAAAGGTTTTGTAGCTACTTACAATTCCTTGGACTATGAGGGCAATCCAACCTATGGCGGTTATAGCCAAAACATTGTTGTTACCGAAAGATTCGTCGTGCATATTCCGGATTCTCTAGGGTTAGATGTAGCCAGTCCGCTATTGTGTGCCGGTATTACCACCTATTCCCCTCTGAAACGTTGGAAAGCCGGTCCTGGGAAAAAGGTAGCTATTCTGGGGATGGGTGGTCTTGGCCACGTAGCCATCCAGTTTGCGCATGCCATGGGGGCTGAAGTTACGGTCTTAAGCCGGGCAAAAGATAAGGAAAACGAGGCATTGAGCTTTGGCGCGGATCATTATTTCTCAACGCTGGATCCTGAAATTTTCCACACGTTAGCCGGCCGTTTCGACATGATTCTAAACACGGTGTCCGCCAATATTGATGTCGATGCGTATTTATCGCTGCTTCGCGTAGACGGAACGCTTATTCATGTCGGCGCACCGGCGGAACCAAGTCAATACAACGTTTTCTCGCTAATCATGAGCAGACGAAGTGTAGCGGGGTCCTTAGTTGGCGGACTTCGGGAAACGCAAGAGATGCTTGATTTTGCCGCGGCGCATGGCATTGTTCCTCAAATTGAGGTCATCCGGGCCGATCAAGTGGACGAAGCGTACGAGCGAATTTTGCGCAGTGACGTGCGTTACCGGTTCGTCATCGACATAGCCACTTTATAAATCCGAATGGTGATGGGCGCTACCCGGCTCTGCAGGGCAACACAGCGCAGCAACAGAACGAGCAAAAAAGCCGGCGGCCCACGCTCCGGAGCTCGGGCCAACCGGCAGAGCGTGCTCGCTTTTTTTCGGATATATTCGTTAGCTGCTCGCCGAGTGATTGTATCGCCTGCGCCTGCTCTTCCAGTGTTTTTCCTGTGTTCTTCCTGCACACAGTGTAACTGGAATTTCGCCAGTTACTACAACCGATTTCCTCTTCGGATGAGTCGATAACTGGAAAATCTCCTGTTAATTCCACGATAAGTGCCGTACTGGCTCGCCAATCGCTAATTTTAACAGGAGAAATTCCTTTTATTCCGTCCCGAGGGCTGTCTGGGCACTGGATTAACTGGAGTTTTTCCAGTTACTCCAGTGCAGACCAGCTTAGAGCGTGGCAGCGCGGGGGAGACGCAGAGTGTACGAAAGCGATGCTGTTGCAAGCGCGGGGAGACGCAGGGTGCACGAAAGCGAGGCAGCTACAAGTGTAGGGGAAACGCGGAGTGGACCAAAGCGAGGCAGTTGCGAGTGCGGCATAAAGCGTAACAGGAATTTCTCCAGTTATTGCAACCGATTTCCCCTTCGGATGATACAATAACTGGAAAATCTCCTGTTAATTTCTCGATAAGTGCCGTACTGATTCGCCAACCGCTAATTTTAACAGGAGAAATTCCTTTTATACCGTGCCGAGGGCTGTCTGGACACTGGATTAAATGGAGTTTTTCCAGTTACTGCAGCGCAGACCCGCGCAATGCAGTATAAGCGAGTCTAACCGCGGGTGGCCGCATCGGCTGGCTTCGTCATTTCGCGTGATTACCCGCGATACCTACCGCGGTATCGCAATGACGAAATTCATCTCTCTGCTGAAGATGATCAACCGTGTCGCTCTTCTCCCCAATGAAGGGAGTCTGGTCACTTTGTTCAGTTCATAGATTGGCGTGTTTGTTTTTTTGGGGGTTATAAGAGATACTATTTATGGGTTATGCTCTTGTAAATGGTATTTTATTCGCCGTTGTATTTACCTTCGTTGCCGGCACGCCATTTGTCGCTGCCCATAGCTTAGCGATGGAATCACATGGACAAATTGCGGGAAGTGCGTCTTCCGGCCAGGCACCTTGCACGCGCAGTCATTCCCGACTTGTGAGAATCGAATCGCGGCGAGAGAATGTCAATGATGGCAAGAACAACGTGAAAACAAATATGTAATTCAAACGGAGGCGTTTAGAAAATGGAAATTAAAAGAGTTGGATCCCAACCATCGGGTAAAGGACCATCTGATTATTTTACCGGCACGGTTCGCATCGATCCACTATTTGAAGCGGCTGAACCTGCCCGCGGAGCTGGAGCCAGCGTTACGTTCGAGCCAGGTGCACGCACGGCGTGGCATACTCATCCGCTCGGTCAAACGCTTATCGTAACGGCAGGCAAAGGACGCGTTCAACGCTGGGGAGGTCCGATTGAAGAAATTAGCCCGGGTGACGTGGTGTGGTTCCCGCCAGGTGAGAAACATTGGCATGGAGCTTCGCCTACCACAGCTATGACTCATATAGCTATTCAAGAACGTCTTGACGGTAAAGCGGTGGAGTGGTTGGAAAAGGTCAGTGATGACCAATACCAGTCTTAGTCATCGATTGGATGAGATTACTTGTTTGGGGAAAGGGAGTCCGATAAACTTAACAGAGCAGTAATTCAAAGCATGAAGGCGGCTGGTCAGAGATGATCGGCTGCTTTTTTGATACAAGTTCAATGATCCTATGGAATATATTGGATGCAGGTTTGAATGGCGAGTATCTTCGTGGTGAGATCAACATTCAATCATGGGAAATTTCCATATGAAGCATGGGCAGTCCGGCCATTTGAGTTAATTTCAATAAATAGGATTATTTTAAAATTAAACGAATAAGAGGTACTGATATGGCGGCAATTGATCCAATTATTTATTCGATACCGGAGAGCTTCGAAAGTAAAAGATTGCTTATACGTGCTCCCTTATGGAATGATGGCGTTAAGGTCAATGAGGCGGTAAAAGAAAGTATTGAGGAATTGCGTCCCTGGATGCCGTGGGCAAATAACATTCCCACAGTCGAAGAGTCCGAAATTAATTGCCGTAAATCGCGTCTACAATTCTTGGATCGCTCTGATTTAAGGTTACTCCTTATACGTAAGGGAACCGATGAGGTTGTTGGAAGCAGCGGTCTACACAGGATAGATTGGCAATCACGTAAATTTGAAATTGGATACTGGGTACGTACTTCCTATGCGAAGCAAGGATACATTACAGAAGCAGTAGAAGCTATCACGAACTTCGCCATAAATGAGTTACAAGCGAATCGTATCGAAATCAGATGTGATGAAAGGAATAAAAGGAGTGCTAGAGTTGCCGAACGCTTGGGATTTACGCTAGAGGGGGTACTTCGAAACGATAAGTATGATGTAGATGGCTCTTTGCGTAATACGATGATATTTTCCAAAGTTCGAGGCGTGGAATTTCCATTGAAGATATAACGATACTGGACAAAAGGCAACCGACTAATGAACGGTTGCCTGTTTCGGTAGCACCGCGCGCAAGGCTTGCGCGGATTCGGTGACAAGCGTTCAAAATGGTTGTTGACATTTTCCATTTTCAGGTATAAGCTTGAGTCAACAAATGAATGAATGGTTCATTCACTGATGAGGGAGTGTTGAATGATGGAAGCAAAAGAAGGAACTTGGTCGGTAAAAGGCAAATACGTCATCATTACCGGCGCAACTAGCGGAATCGGTTTGGCAGCAGCCAAGGAGCTTGTGAAGCGCGGGGCCATAGTGGGAATCATAGCCCGCAGCCAGTCGAAGGCGGAAGCGACGGCAGCGGCATTGAAGGCGGCGGCAGGGAAAGAAGCCAAGGTGGATATTTTTCTGGCCGACCTGACCTCACAACAGTCGATTCGCGATGCGGCGAAGGATATTCAGAATAGATGGCCGAGGCTGGACGTTTTGATCAATAATGCAGGCGCGATGTTCGTTAAGTATCTAACTACCGAAGACGGTATTGAGATGACGTGGGCGGTTAACCATTTGGCTCCGTTCCTGCTGACGAAGCTGCTCTTGAATAAGTTGAAGGAGAGCGGACATGGGCGCATTATCACGACCGCCTCCCATGGGCACAAGATGGCACGGACCGGTATCGGATTCGATGACCAGAGCGGCCGGAAAAATTTTCGTTTCCCACACTTACTGATGGGCGGTCCCAACTTCCGTTATGGCGAAACGAAGCTTGCCAATATTATGTTCACCGCCGAGCTGGGAAGGCGTCTGAAGGGAACCGGCATTACTGCAGCTTGCTTCGACCCCGGGCTCGTGTCGACGAATTTCAACCAAGACAACGGAACGTTGGCACGGATGACGATGTCCGTCATGAAGCGGTTCTCGCGCACACCGGAGAAAGGGGCCGAAACGCTGGTATGGCTCGCAGATTCCGACGAAATGTCCTTATCGAGCGGGCACTATTACAAGGATATGCAGCGCACCGTTCCTTCCAATCAGGCACAGGATCCGGCAGCTGCGAAACAGTTATGGGAGATGAGCGAAAATCAACTATAAAGTTGGCAATGAGCCGAACGGAAAGGAAGAAATGTGAATGAAGCAAGATCAAGATCAGAAACCAGCAATGTTACCCGATGACCGAAGGGAACGCATTAAGAAAGCGGCTTTGAAAGTATTCGCCAAATGGGGGCTGCAGGCAGCGAAGATAAGTATGATCGCGGAAGAAGCCGGTGTCAGCCAGGGACTGTCTTATCGGTATTTCAGCTCGAAGGAAGAGCTCTTCACAATGCTCGTGCAAGAAGCTCTCGACCAAGCGGAGACATCCTTAGCGGACATCTCGCGGCTCCCTGGCTCGCCAAAGGAACGATTAAGAGCTTTCACGTTGACGATGCTGGATGAAAGCCACAAGAGTTACTTCTTGCTTCTGCGATACGCGCAAATCGAGGAAGGTGTACCGGAGCAGACGAAGCAAATCTTGGCGAGCTCTTCACCCGACCGGACGATCGGGAAGCTGGTTCCGTTGTTCCAACAAGGCCAACAGGCCGGCGAATTCACCGAAGGTGAGCCGGAGAAGCTGTTGTTCTTCTACTTCTCGGTCATAACGGGTCTTATGTTACAGGATACCCCCGGCATCGATGGCGGTTGGCGGAACGAAGTCGATCGATTAATGAAACTGATTCTGAAATGAAACAGCGATATAGGAGGTAGTAGATTTTTGAAGATCCATAGAATAGATCACGTGGGAGTAGTCGTAAATGATCTCTCAGCCGCAAAGGAGTTTTTCGTCGATTTAGGCCTTAAGGTGCAAGGGGAATGGGAAATGGAAGGAGAGTTGTTGAATCAGGTAGTTGGGCTGAATGATGTCAAAACAGCCTGTGTAGGATTGGGGACGCCAGACGGTCAGGTATGGATAGAATTAATCAAATTTTATAAGCCGTCCGATGATCAAGACATTCAACAACCTCTGGCCAATACCCTGGGAATCCGTCATATTGCATTTACTGTCGAAGATATTGAAGGCATTGTTGCAAAATTGAGAAAGAAAGGTATGGAGATCTTTAGTGAGATACAAACCTATGAAGGAACTATTAAGTTATGCTATTGTCGTGGGCCAGAGGGAATTATTTTAGAGTTGGCGGAGCGAGTTAGATAAATTGCTGGGCGGCAGTGCGAGCTGGGTAAATATTACAAAAATTAGTTGCAATAGCATCCTATTTGGTGTATCCTGAAATTAGTTGCAATAACATCCTATTGAAGGAGGCGACCAATTGAGCGATCATTGCAGTCAAAATGACAAAAGCGCAGCGGAATCGCACGGTCCGTACATCTCGGCTATTTACCGGCATATGCAAATATTGATTTCAGCCGAGTTGGCACCCTATCGTATCGGAAGCGGACAGTATATTTTTCTTATGGCGATAGCATTCCAACAACCAATCACTCAGAAGGCGTTAAGCGAGAAACTGCTTATTGACAAAACGACTACCGCCAAAGCCATAACCAAGCTGGAAGCGGAAGGTTACGTGAGGAGGGAAGCCGATCCTGAAGACAACCGTTATCATCTGCTTTATTTGACGGACTCGGGACTTGAGGTGGTACCTAAGGTACAGGAAGCATTGGCTCGTGTGAAGAATAAAACCCGGAAAGGCATTGCCGATGAGGAGTATGAATTATTCATCAAGTTGCTGAAAATGGTGCTTCACAATCTGACCGAACAAGGGGAATCGTAATATGAGCATGATTGGGGGAGCAGGCCTGTCGGAAGAACTGTTAAGCTGGGCTGGTGTAACCAAGCATCCGCATCGGTTCGGAGGGGTGGAGTTTCAACTAAACGGTACGGAAATCGGGCATTTGCACGGCAATCATTTGTTTGACCTCCTTGTGCCGATTGCTGAACGCAAGCGGTGGGTCGAAGCTGGGAAGGCAAGTGTGCATCACATGTACCCGGATTCAGGCTGGTTATCCGTTTATTTGAATACCGAGCAAGATGTTGCTTATGCCATCGAAATCGCCCGTTCTAAATATGATCAAATGAAATCGAAGGGTGTGATGAAAAATGATGAACGAGACCTTCCCTTATGAGAAAAAACGAAACCAAGTATTCGGATTAGAAATGGCATATGTGGAAGAAGGAAGCGGAGATCCAATCGTATTCCTGCACGGCAATCCAGCATCCTCCTATCTATGGCGCAACATTATTCCATATGCCCAGAAGTTCGGGCGCTGCATAGTGCCTGATCTCATCGGAATGGGGGATTCGGCAAAGCTTCCGGATAGCGGGCCTCAAGCCTACACCTTCGCCCAACACAGACGCTATCTTGACGAGCTGCTCGCTCAGCTCGGTGTTCGCGAGCGTGTCACTTTCGTCGTTCACGACTGGGGATCGGCCCTAGGCTTCGACTGGAGTAAACGCCATCCCGGCGCCGTCAAAGGCATCGCGTACATGGAGGCGATCATCAAACCGCGCAGTTGGAGTGAAATGCCGGAGAATGGACGCAGCATATTCCAATCGCTCCGGTCGCCGGAAGGAGAGCGAATGGTGTTAGAGCAAAATTCGTTCATCGAGTTCAACTTGCCGGTCAACATATTACGTAAGCTAACGGATATAGAGATGGCGCATTACCGTCGGCCATTTCTGGAGCAAGGCGAAAGCCGCCGTCCGATGCTAAGTTGGGCACGCCAACTTCCCTTCGATGGAGATCCGGCTGATGTAACCGAAATCGTCACGGAGTATGGTGAGTGGATGGCGCAAAGCGCTGTTCCCAAGCTATTTATTCAATGCACTCCCGGCCTATTGCCCCAAGCCCACATCGATTTCTGCCGTACATGGCCCGTGCAAACCGAAGTTACTGTACCGGGACGCCACTATCCCCAAGAAGACGCACCAGATGAAGTTGGCGAAGCGCTTGCTGCTTGGCTTCATGATTTGGATACTAATTCGATAGAAATATGAATGTGAAGGAAGGCTAGTATGAGAACAGAGAATCAAGTCAAAGCTAAATTAATCCAATTACGAGAACTTCAGAAAGTAAATGATACGGAGGCTATTCGAATTCAAATCGAAATGCTGGAATGGGTTTTGAATCAGCCGACAGAAAGCTATCACTGCAAATAAGATTCTGATTGTTCGTGATCGGATTATGGATGGTATTTATGGCATCATTGGACATACAATCAAAGAATATGGAGTGATACGCTATGGCAGAGAACATCGCTAACAATTCGGAAAAGATGCACTTCATGTTATGGTCCACACCGCCGAGACCCACTTTTCATGTCGACATGACCGAGGAAGAACGGAAGATCATGATGGATCACATCGCCTATTGGACGGATAAGCAGAATCAGGGGATTGCCCTAGTGTTCGGGCCTGTTCTTAATCCCGCATCACCGCATGGGCTTGCTATCATTGAAGTTGAGAATGAAGCTCAAGTTCCCCATATCATAGATGAAGACCCTGCGGTTGTGGCAGGAATCATGTCAACGGAATTTTACCCCATGAAAGCGGTCCTGCCTAGTAAATAAGCGGATAACGAACGTTGAGGTCAAGGAGTAGGTCATCCCGCAAGGATGGCTTTTTCATTTTTTGCGATAGAAGCACGGAGGATTGCCAAGATGGGAGGGAGAAATAGTGGCGTATTTATTTCGTAAGGAAATCATTGATTGGACATCCTGGGCTGCTGTTCTCCAGTCTATTGAAGACTTTCGACCATTAATCAGTGCCATTTTCGAGAAGGAAAGACTAGAGGGCATTGACCGGATCTCGCTGCTAGCAGCAGGAACGAATGCGGTTTTTAGGGTGGGGGAATATGTAATCAAAATATTAGCACCCTGCGAATCTGGCGTAAACCAGGACGCCGATTATGATGTGGAGCTGCAATCCATGCGTCGAGCCTATGAACTAGGCATTCGTACACCGCGGATCGTTGCCGCTTCCAGTTGGCAAGACAAGTATTTATTTGCTTATATAGTCATGGATTTCATTGATGGTGAGCTAGCCGGACACGCATTCAACAAGTACGATGACGCCCAAAAGATGCAGTTTATTCAAGAGCTTAAGCATACGATGTCATTGTTCAACACCATACCTGATAAAGAGATGGATACCCGGATGATTCGTACTCGGGCATTGATGAATTCTAGATGGGAGCCATTTCCCGAGTGTGTGAAGAGGCAGGTTGAAACGATTATTGGCGAACTTGACTTGTCCGATTGCGTGTATGTGCATGGGGATCTGAACGCAAATAATTTGATTCAAGATGAGAATCACCGACTCTATCTCATAGATTTCGCAGAATGCATAGTTGCTCCTGTCTGGTATGAATATCCGCCGATTTTGTTCGATCTCTTCGATCACGATCGGCAAGCGATCAAGGCGTTTATGGCTGATTCTCATCCCCGTGACTTTCAGGATAAAGTGTTTGGCGCACTGTTACTGCATGACTTCGGCGCAGACTTCATTAGGGATATCTACATAAGACACACAGGGAAGATGGTCCAGGAGATGAAGAATATTGACGAAATCAGGAGTATACTTAGTGGACTGTTGAACTAGACCAAGGAGCCTCTGCAGGAGGCTCCTTTTAGGCCAGCTTCAGCTCAACGATAGACTTCGATAACAAATCTATAAATAACCGCGTAGCCTGGCTAATATATTTATCTTTATGGTAGATGATGCCAATTTCTCTGCTGAGCGTTGGATTTACAATCTGAATTGCGGTTAACTGCGCGTCGTTGTACATATTTACATACGTTTTGGATAGCGCGGTCACTGCAGCGCCAGTCTTTACAAGGCTAATAATCGTTTCTATCGCTGTAGTTTCAATTATTGGCTCTATAGTTAACCCGCAGCTGTTGCTGGTAAAATCAATGACTTGACGGCACTTATGCGATTGAGGGAACAACACGACGGGATATTGGTTGATATCCTCAAAGTTAATATGTTCTTGGTCAGCTAGTGGATGCTGGCTGGAAACCACTAAATACATATCTTCTTTGTATAACGGTATTTTGCGTATCCGCTCGTCTTCAATAGGGAAGATTGTGATTGCAAGATCGATTTCATTCTGCATAACGCGTTCCACAATATCGTCTAGGTTAATAACTTTAATCTGTATTTCAGGATAAATATAGTGAAAGTCAAGCAACACAGAGGAGACTAATTGCGTTAGCTCGCCAGGGAGTGCGCCGATGGATAAAGTGCCGCGGGCAACCTTCTGAAGCTCCATGATCTGCACTTTCACATTCTCCAGGGAAGAAAAAATCACTTTGCACTCCGCTAGTAAAATTTTTCCCGCTTCCGTGATGGCAATTTTTTTACCGATTCGGTCGAATAGGGGAACCCCTAATTCATCCTCCAACGTTTTGATTTGATGGCTTAGCGTAGGCTGGCTCATGCCAAGCTTCTCGGAAGCTCTAGTAAAATGCATTTCTTTACAGATGGCTGCAAAGTATTCCAGTTGGCGAAATTCCATGTGATGTGGCCTCACTTTATAACTTACATCGATTATTAGGCATTAAAATGACCAGTTCATTAATGATAATAATAGAATATCAAATATGAATGCATTTCATCAATTAATGAATGGCCATCATGAAGTTAAAAGGTGTGATTTTTCCATCAAAATCCATGATTTATTTCTGATACTCCTTTGGTGTAAAACCGGTTATCTGCTTGAAAATTCTGCTAAAGTAGAATTGATCGGGGTAGCCGACGCTTTCGCCAACTTCTTTGATCGTTAGATTGGGATGATGCGTAAGCAAATATTTGGCCTCGTTGATTCTCAACATCATGAGATAGCGGGAGGGAGGCTCTGACGTATACTTAATGAATATTTTGCTCAAATACGAAGCGGTGAAGTTGAAATGCCGGGCGATATGCTCGAGGCTGAGCTCCTTAGTGAAATTTTCCTTCATAAAATCGCGAACAAGCTGAACGGTATCCTCTGGATTCGGAGCGGGATGCGGGCTCAGTCCTCTCAAGCGCTCCTCAAACTGCGCACGCTCGCTCTCTATAAGGGTAATCATCCGTGAGATGACTCGTTGCAGTTCATCCGTGGAAACGGGTTTAAGCAAATAATCGTTGACATTATACTGCATAGCCCGCTTAGCATACTCGAAATCCGCATAGCCGCTGGTGATGATCTTACGGATACGGGGGAAATACATATGCAGAATATGGATAAGCTCCAGTCCGTCCATGACGGGCATGCGAATATCAGTAACGAGGAGATCCGGCTGCTCCTGGCGCACTAGCTCTAACGCATCCTTGCCATCCTGCGCTGCACCTACGACTTTGACCGCATGGTTACCGCTTTCGATTCGCTTCACAAGATTGTTGCGGATCAAATCTTCATCCTCAACGACAATGACCTTAACCAACCGATTTGCTTCCATGACCATGATGATCGTTGATGCCTCCTTGATCTAAAGTTCCGCCTATGAGGACGGTCGCACCTTGTCCCGGTCCATTCCCGATCCGGAAAATCGTTTCGTTGCCATACATCAGTTTCAGACGGATATAAATGTTCAGCAGCCCCATCCCGTTCAGCTTGAGCAGTGGAAGGACGTTCGTCTCATTGATTTCGCGTATTTTGTTATGCAGATGAGATAAGCTTTCCTCACTAAACCCGCCGCCATTATCCGAAACCTCAATTCGCCAGCTCCTTGCATCCATGGTGCCGGTTACACGGATAAACCAAGGAGGATTCTGTTTGGTTGCGAATTTGAGCGAGTTTTCCACAAGCGGTTGAATGATTAGCTTCGGGATGTGCAGATCAAGGATGCGCTCATCTAAACGGAACTCGTAATGCAGCTTACGGCTAAAGCGGATTTGATTGATTTCCAAATATTTGCGGGTATGAAGCACTTCCTCCTTAAGCGCAACAAGCGAGCCGTCCGTAGAGAAATAACGGAGGAAATCGGACATATTTTCGGTCATCGCAACGATTTCTTCGTTCATATTCTCCTGCGCCATGACTTGAATCGTAGTAAGCGTATTATATAGAAAATGCGGATTCATTTGCGTCTGCAAAGCGACGAGCTTCGCTTGAAGTTCTTGATGCTGCGACATCAGCAAATCCTCCATGGACTGTTTGAGCCGCATGCTCATCTTCACGAACGACCCATGCAGTTGGTCGAGCTCATTCAATCCGCTGTTTAGCTCGAAGGCTGCAGCACGAACGGTGCCTAGATCTTCCAGACGCATTGATTTAATGGAACGGTGAATGTTCAGAATAGGACGTGTGATTCGTTTGGCGGCGAGGAAGGAAAGGACAATGGCCAACAACAGAATGACGAGTGCAATAAGTACGGTCCGCTTCGCAAAGGTAAAAAGCGGTGATAACAATTTGCTTTCGGATACGATCATGACCGTATTGAAGCCAGTAAAATCGGAGTGATGCAGTGACAGCAGCGCTTTCTCGCCCGTATCCGGGTTGAGGAACGATTGCCCTGTGCCTGGATCGACCTTGCCTTTGAAACTCATATAAGGTTCATACCGGTCTTTGTCTGCATTGGTCGGGAAGATGATATCACCTGCATGGTTGTAGACCAGCACTTTGGCTTGATACGGGTTCCGTTCCGTGAAATCGATAGCGCTTTTAAAGACTCGGTTAAAGTACTGCTTAACCTCGATAATACCCATCGGAGCGTTGTACGTGTCATAGAAGAGGCGGAATAGAGAAACGGAGTACTGCTCCTGGCTCGACGAGATGAAGCGCGACATTTCCTCATCGGGAACGGGGAGCGCAATGTATTTGCCATCCGCATTGTTCATTACAGGCTCAAACCATGATTTCTCGCTTGGCACATATGTTCGCTCGCCGTTATCGAAGCCATTCCCATAGACTTTGCTTTTGAAATCGTACAAATACAACTGTTCGACCGGTCGGGAAGGACCGATTGCCGCCGTTAGAATGTCCGTTAATTCTTTGGCGTTTTGCACGGAATTATCAAAAGGGGAAACGTTTGCGGTTGACGTTTGTTTGATGTCCTCATTCTTGGTAAGGGACAGATAGCGTTGGAAATGGTTTTTCACAAGGTTGGAGTACATGACGTTCAAGGATACATCGTTTAATTTACGGAATTCCGAATCGATACTATCCTGCATGGACTGTCCCATGCTTTCCAATGAGTCTGTCGCGTTCTTGCGTATCAAGTCGGAGGCCCACAGATAGAACCATGCGACCAGAACGGTGAACACGATAACGATTAACAACGAGTAGGTGGAGAAGAGAATCGTTTGAATGTTGCGGTATTTAGTCCACATGAACGGCCTCCAAACACGAGCTGCGTCGGTAATGGTTTCATTTTCAACCCGTCGAGACGTTTTGTCAAAGCTTTTCTGTAAGCGCAACCAAGTAAAATAAATGCATAAAAGGAGTCGGATTTCTCCATGTTCCACAGGCAACGGGCTATCTATAATGAAGGCATGACTGAAATGTAAGCGGATTTATGAGGGCATAAACCAAGGGGAGTGGTGTTATGAGAAAACCTTTATGGATGTTGGCAGTTTCCGTTATTACCGTGGCACTGGTCGGGGGATGCAGCAGCAGCTCAGTACCAACAACAGGGAGCAGCGCTTCAACTCCGGCAGCAACAGGATCGGCAGAGTCCTCTAAAAAAGACGTAACGCTAACGTACATCGCAAGCCAAGGTTGGATTAAGGATACGGAGATGCAGCTGGCCAAAAAGTTCGAGAGTGAAACCGGTATTCGTATCGATTATCAAATCATTCCGGCCGACCAGTATTTCAATGTGCTCAAAACAAAGCTCAATGCCAAAGAAGGTCCCGATCTGTTCGGCGGACAAAGCGGCAAAAGCGAAATTAGCTTGAATTACAATGTGGAAAAGAATGCTGTCGATCTAAGCGACCAGGAATGGGTGAAGCGGGAAGATAAGCTATCGTTGGAGCAGCTTTCTCTGAACGGCAAAGTGTATGCGCTTACGATTTGGGATACCGGCAACAGCTTCGTCGTCGTTTACAATAAGAAAATTTTTGAAAAGCTAGGACTCCACATTCCGAAGACATACGAGGAATTTAAGCAAGCCTCCTTAAAGATCAAGCAGGCCGGTATAACACCTCTGTATGAGCCGATCGCCGACGGGTGGCATCACGTGCTCTGGTTCGCTGAACCGGGCCCACGCTACGATGAAGTTACGCCGAATCTTTATAACGATTTGAATGCGAACAAGAAGAAATTTGTCGATGATCCAACGATGAAAGCTTCGTTGACGCAGCTGAAGGAAATGTACGACCTCGGATTCTTCGGCGACAATGCGTTCTCCGATACAGGTGCCGATACGGCGAACAAACTGGCTAGCGGCAAATATGCGATGGCCTTGTCAACCCAAAGTACGCCGAATGATGTCGCCAAGGTCAACCCTGAATGGAAAGCTGAAGACTTCGGATTCTTCCCGATTCCGCTGGCGGACAATCAGTTTTACTACATCAACCCGGGAGGTCCCAGCAAGTTCGTCTATTCGGGGTCCAAACATATCGAAGAAGCGAAGCAGTATTTGGCCTTTCTTGCCAAACCGGAAAATTTGCAATATATGGTGGACAACGACAAGACCGTTTCCAACCTTAACTTCTCAGGTCTGAAAGATAAGTACACCGAGGAGCAGAAAAAGCTGTTCGCTGCTTATCCGAAAAGAGGGACGGATATTCAGGATTATGTCAATTATGTGAATCCGCAATGGATGGATATGGGGAAAGATATCGTCGCCATGTTCAGCCAATCAATGGAGCCGGCCGATGTGTTGAAGAGCATCGACAAACGAAGATCCGATATGGCGGGAGTAGCCAAAGATCCGGCTTGGGCGAAATAAAGAGACAGATTCTAAACGGAGTGGGGAGCATACCGAAATGAACAATAAGATTTATCCTTCTTATTTCAGTTGGGCTACACTCGGATTATACTTGGTTTTCTTTATTGTTCCAGGCTTGATGGGCTTCTATTATTCATTCACGAATTGGAATATGTACTCCGATGAGATTCAATGGATCGGCTTCGACAATTTCAAATCGCTTTTTTCTGCCGATGAGAAATATATGAAGTTCATTGCCAATACGATCAATTTTACGATATCGACGGTGGTCCTGAAGACGTTACTTGGGCTTGCGTTCGCGGTTGCGCTGAATGAAGGCATTCGAATGAAAGGATTCCACCGCGTCATGATTTTCATGCCGTCTATCGTGCCGATGCTGGTTGTCGGTCTTATTTTCAAATCGGTGCTCAATCCTGCGACCGGTCTGCTGAATGAGTCGTTGCGGGCCGTTGGATTGGATATCCTGACGCAGAAATGGCTCGTCGACGTGAATTGGGCGTTCAAGTCGATTATCGCGGTCGACACTTGGAAAGGTGTCGGCTATATCATGATTATTCTTCTTGCCGGCTTGCAATCCATCTCCAAATCCTACTATGAAGCTGCCCAAATTGATGGTGCTAACAGTTGGCAAAAGTTCAAGTACGTGACGGTCCCATTGCTAATGCCTGCGCTTGTCGTCACGACGGTGCTTAATCTGCTGCATGGGCTCAAGGTATTTGAAGTTGTGTATGTGTTGACCAACGGAGGTCCCGGGTATGCGACGGATGTGCTGTATACGACGATTTTCAAGGAATTTTCCCAAGGCCGTTATGGTGTGGGGACAGCACTGTCAACCGTTCTGTTCTTGTTCATGACAATCGTCGGTTATTTCGTGATCCGGTTGATGGCCAAAGAGGAGGAACACAGTGCATGAAAATGAACCTTGCCGTTTCACTGCTACGCAACTCATTCGCCTGGATACTCAGCCTGATCATGTTCGTTCCGCTACTCCTGATCATCATCAATTCACTGAAGACGCAATTGGAGGCGAACTCCATGAGCATGGCGCTGCCTGGAAGTCTGCAGTGGAGCAATTACGCCATCGTGATCGAACAAGGCAAGCTCATTCAATCGTTCTTTAACAGTCTGCTTCACGCCTCCGTATCCACCGTGCTCGGGATTGCGCTTGCTGCTATAGCCGCTTATGTATTTTCCAGGAACCGTACGCGTCTCCATAGAATCCTCTATTTGTTTGTCATCATGGGTATTGCCATGCCGGTCAACTTCGTCACGCTGACGAAAGTCATGCAAATGACACATCTTATTAATACACAGCTTGGCATCATCGTTTTGCTGGCTGTGGGCTCAATCCCGTTCAGTGTTTTTCTGATCTACGGCTTCGTTGCCTCGGTTCCCCGAGAATTGGATGAGGCGGGCATTGTGGATGGATGTCCGCCTTTCCGGCTATTTTACGCCATTGTGCTGCCGCTCTTGGCACCTGTCGTTGTGACAGTGGCCATTCTGAATTTCATGGGGGCATGGAACGACTTCGTGCTTCCGTTATATTACTTGAACTCCTCGACCAAGTGGCCGATGACGCTGGCCGTATATAACTTCTACGGGCGGTTCCAGGTGAATTGGAATTTAGTGTCAGCGGATATTGTGCTGACTACCCTTCCGGTCATCATCATTTACTTGCTAGGCCAGAAATACATCATTTCCGGGATGACCTCCGGATCGGTGAAGGGATAGCGGAGCGGCGCGAGTCCTCTTCACTGCATTTTTCACAAAAGGAGCTGTGTACGCATGAATTCTTACAAATACAAGCTAGGTGTCATCGGTCTTGGCGAAGGCCGCAGCATTCTCTCGGCCTCGCTGCAAAGCGACCGTTGGGAGCTGGTTAACGTTTGCGATATGAACGAAGAGATGTGTAAGCTGCGCAGCAAGGAGTTCGGCCTTACACGGTATACCCTTCGCTATGAGGACTTGCTGAATGATCCCGACATTGAGGTCATTGCCATCTATACACCGGACCAGCTGCATGGACGGCACATCACATTGGCTTTGGAAGCCGGCAAACATGTCATTGTAACCAAGCCGCTGCTTCATTCACTAGAAGAAGCAAACGAGCTGCTTCAAGTGTGGAAAGCTTCGGGAAAGCACGTATTTGTCGGGCAAAGCTCCCGGTTTTTCGAGCCGATGCTTCATCAGCGTAATGACTTCATGGCCGGCCGCCACGGGGAAGTGGATACGGTCGAGGCCTCGTACATTTCAGACTCTCGCTGGTTCTTGCAGAAAGATTGGAGCAGGCAGCGAGGGTTCAGTTGGTTGTATAACTTTATGATCCATGCTGTAGATCTGGCCAAATGGTACTTGCCGGACATCGAAGAAGTATTCGGATACGGTCATTCGAGCAGCACGAACGAAGCGTATGGATTGACTGCACCTGATACGATGAGATTTGTCATGAGAGATGGGGAGGGGCGAATTGCCCAAGTCGCCGGCTCCTACACCAAGCCGTCGCTGCAGCATGTTGATCCAGGCATCAGCTGTACACTCCGGGGAACGAAGGGAACCAGCCGAGCCTTGTACTCCAAGCTGTTATATCACACTCACTTTCCGCCGGAGCAGCCGGTTACCCACTCGTTCGAAGAGAAATCCCCCTATTATTTCCGGTTTGAGGGAGATAGCCACCACGCCGGCGAATATCAAAACTATATCGAATATTTCGCAGAATGCTTGGATCGCGGGGAAACCCCTAAACCGGATTTGAAAGAAGGTATCCATACGTTAGCCTTGCTGACTGCGATGGAGAAAAGTATGGAGATCGGTCAGCCTGTGAACGTGCATGACATTTTGAAGTCATTTTCTTTGAATTTATAAGACGTGCAAATGCTTTTTGCTAAAGCTTTGGCCGGGATACTAAGGTATAATAATTATGGAACGAAAAGCAGACCGTTCTGGCGGAATACATCGGTTACGGTGTGGAGTGCAGCTCGATAAATAAAGGAGGCTGTATCGATGAATGTCAGTTTGAACTGGATTTCAGCAGGCGGTTTGGAAGCGCTTAAACAAGTGGGCAAAAAAGTGATACGAGGAGGTATCGCTGTATTTTACCATGAAGAACAAGTCTACGCGGTGGACAACCGCTGCCCGCACTTAGGCTTCCCGCTCCATATGGGGAGCTTATGCGACGGCATGTTGACGTGCCATTGGCATCATGCCCGGTTCGATGTCTGCAGCGGCGGTACGCTGGATCCATGGGCGGATGATGTGCCTTCGTACGAAGTGCGGATCGACAGCGGCGAAGTATGGGTAAATCCGGTTTCCCGAAGAGTGGAGGGCGTGGATAAATATAAGCATAGACTGAAGGAAGGACTCGAGCAAAATATCGGCATTGTCATCGCGAAAGCGGTCGTCGGACTGATCGAAGCGGGGGTGCCGGAGCAGGACATCGCCCGCGTCGGCATCGAATTCGGCACAACCTACGGTACCGGCTGGAACGCGGGACTTACGATACTTACAGCGATGGCGCAGATCGTCGACAAGCTGGACAAGAACGGCAAGATCCTCGCTTTGTACCAAGGTCTTGTCCATGTCGCAAGGGGAAGCTCGGGTCGAGGAACCCGCCACCTGCTGTCCGCACTTCCGTCAGCGGACGTGCCGTTCGAACGGTTGACGGAATGGTATCGCAACTGTATAGAGGTGAGGGATACTCAGGGAGCGGAGAAAGTGCTGATCACCGCGATTTCGAAGGGCATTGATGCGAAGCGGCTATCGGATATGATGCTTATCGCTGCAACAGATCACTTTTACTTAGACGGCGGTCATGTGTTCGATTTCCACAGCAAAGCTTTCGAAGCGCTGGAGTGGGCGGACTCATCGCAAAAGGAGCGGGTGTTAACCTCGCTCGTACCGATGATGGCGCGTCCGACAAGGAGCGAGGAGCTGCACCAATGGCAAGCGCCCCTCAATCTTGTAGAACCGATCAAGCAAGCGGTTCAGGAGCTTGAAAGGCATACAGCGCAGACCATGTCCGTTGGAGAGGCAGCGGATTCGCGGCAGCAGTCAGCCCGGTCTGCCGATACGGAAGAGCAGCTGCTGCAGCTGCTGCTGAGTGATTCGCCGGAGCAGACGATCGCTTTGCTGCGAGACCTGCTCATCTCGGGAACGGCTCCCGCGCAATTGGCGCAGATCGTAGCATTGGCCGCCGCGGAACGGATCGTTCGGTTCCATACGCAGAACGATTTCGGCGATTGGATTGCCGTCCTTCATACGTTCACTTATGCTCACGCCGTACACGAAAGGCTTCTGCAATCGGATGAGCCGCTGCTGCAGCGGGCGATTTTTCATGGAGCGGTCAGCGTATATCTGGACCGTTTCTTGAACGTGCCGGCAGCCGCGCGGCCCAAGCCGTCCGGCTCCGCAGCCCCTGCCAATCATCAGGAGCTGCTCGATTTGCTGGATCTGCGCCAGCAGGTCGGACCGGCTGCGCAGTGGGTCGTGAACTACCTGCATGGCGGCGGTGAGCCCGGAGCTCTGATGAATACGCTTGGTCATGCGCTGCTGCGGGAGGATGCGGAATTCCATTCTTTCCAAATGTATGAGGCCGCTGTAGCCGAATACGACCGCTGGCAAGCGGTGACAGGCTCTTTTGCGGAGAAGGCCAAAGAAACGATGCTGCTTGCCTGCACCCGATATTTGGCCGCACATGCGCCAACTGCACGCGAGCTCCCGCATACGGCCAAAATTGCCTGGAGGCTGCACAAAGGCGAACGGTTGTTTGAGGAGGAATAACACCGCAGAAATGCGTTTTTTTAGGGATGGGGCATCAAGCTCCATCTCTAGTTTTGATTTTTCTGCTATTCAGTTGATAATACGTCTCTATTCACTGCTAGGGGGATTTGTTCCATCCAACCGTACTCAATCATAATTTTGGCTGCATCATTAACGAATGATGTGAGCTGCACTAATGACTTTCCATAGAGGGTTCCTAAGTCATGCCTGCCATTGACAGCCGCTGAATTGCCAATCGCTCTAATTTTCATTGAAAACATGTCAATCTTATGAAACAACATTAGCTTGTCTGAAAATGGAGAGAAGGTTGACGATGTAACCAGATGGTCAAGAAAGGACGGTGAAGGCAAATTTTCACGATGTAATTTTTCCATATATTGTTCGACTTGCTTATGCGTCATTTCCTTACCTTCCGTAAACAATTTACGAATCTTTTCGGATTTGACGACTTGGCCAAATGACATGATTAAAGCTTTGCTTGTTACATTGTTTTCAATATTATCATGCAAATGGGCAATTTCTAAGGCGTGCAAAGATCGTACATGGCCTAAAAAACCATTTAAAAAATCTTGATGAACATATTGCACATGATCTGGTACCGGGATAATCGGCGGTTTAATGATTAGTCCTTTGCTCATCAATACTTCGTTGATTTGTACAATCAGAGCCATGGTGGCATCCATGCAATAAATAAAAAACTCTCTGACATCCTTCCTAAAAACAAGCGGAATAGCTACGTTGTAAATGCTCATACCTGCTTTAGCTGCATATTTCAAATAATGAACATAGTAGACATCTTCATACAAACGAGGAGCACCGAGGTTAACGTCCTCATCGGAAAACCCATTAGGAATCGGAAAATTCTCTTTCCTGAGTATATGTTCGGTAGTGTTCATGAACTCTAAGCTTAATTTTAGTGCATGCTCCAATAACTTTTTGACATCCTCATCCTCAACGTGATGAAGGTAATAACTCAATATACATTTGGACATGCTGTTTCCCACATACGTTGCCCAAAGCTTACCCATTTCTGCTGACGTTAGTTTTTCATAGGTAGTTGACGCAGTTGATTTGATTTTGATGGGTTTAATCGTTTCCATATAAACTCCCACTAATTTATTTTTGCTTAGTATTTCCTCTCCTGTTAATCATATTCCGTAGGTTCACCCTGGGTAGCAGATTCCCGAGCCCTCACTAGGTACTAATAGAACTATACGAGTCATATTCTTTTAAAAACAAGAAGAAGGTGCGTATAGGTTGTTAAAAAAAGTTGGGGTTAATCTACTGCCGATTGTAAGTAACATAAATTTACCGACAGTTCTGAAGACTGCTATACTTCCGGGTGAGTCCGTAGAAAGATTATTCATTGCAACCCAAGTAGGAGAGATCTTCTACATAGGAAACGGAGTCGTAAGAACGTTTTTGGATATTCGCCATCGACTCCTTCAACTTGGTGCTTCTCGCGGCGGATACGATGAACGAGGCTTACTAGGGCTAGCGTTTCATCCCGATTTTTATTATAACGGTCTATTTTATCTTCACTATTCAGTAGCAGGAACGCAAGGTCCAGGTGCTCTGACGAATCCTTTCAAACCTGATCCGTGTGATCCGGCAACCTTGAACCTGCAATGGATTCATAGAGAAACTCAGTATGATCACATCGATACAGTTGAAGAATGGATCATGCAGCCGGCAGGGCAACCTCAGAAACGACGGACATTGCTGAACATCAGAAGACCATTTTTGAATCATAATGGCGTCAACAGCTTAAACTTTTCACCTGAATCAGGCAAACTTGTATTAACAACCGGAGATGGCGGATCGGGCTTTGATCCATTCAATCTAAGCCAAGATGATATGGAAATCGCCGGTAAAATTATTGAAATCGACGTCGCAATGCCAACATTCATCGATTCTCCGCCCGTCGTCACACGGTTTAATGAACTCCCGGCGTCGATTCAGGGAATGTTGACCGTGATGGCCAAAGGGATTCGCAACATACCAGGGATTTCTTTCCACAGGGTATATAATCAGTATATGAAATATGTAGGAAATGTCGGACAAGATCTGGTCGAGTCGATATTCGCATTCATTCACTACCAGCCAATCCCGGTTACTCAGCTTGTTCAAGCTTCACTTATGCATCGTGAGCTTGACGAGGAAGGAGTTATTAATTTGGGCTGGCGAGGGTGGGAAGGCGGCTTCCCGACGTCGATGATGAGAAGCTGCCCCAACCATCCAACTCTGGATGAGAAAACAATTGCGTATTATAAGGAGGCTGTTCTAACTTCGACGAGGCGTCTTTCGCCAATAACTAGTTACTTTCATAAAGATCCGCGGCCCGATAAATTTGGAGGAACTGCACTTACGGGAGTCCAACCCTATCAAGGGTATGCAATCCCGGATTTAACGGGAAGCGTCGTGTTTACCGATTTGGCACGGAATGAAGAGAATCGGCCTCCGGCTAGAGGTGTCTTAGCCTATACCAAGGTAAGAAATGACTGCAAACCAAGTGAGTATAGTGTTATTGAAACCAGCTATAATTTTGGCACTCAACCCGTTTATTATGTCAGTTTGGGGACGAATTTGGATCAGACCAGACTTTATCTAGGGGTTTATCATTCTATGAAAGTGGCTGAATATAGCCAAGGTGCTGTTTTTGAAATTATTCCATAATCCGAATTCGGTACCAAACAGGCACCGGATTCAAAAAACAAGGAGTACAGGCTCCTTGTTTTTTTGAATTATCCATAACGATTCCCGTCCCATTGATAGAATGCAAGCAGCTCAAGGTCAATTTCGAGCCCAATTCCACTGCCACTGGGTAGCGTGATTTCACTATTCGTAGGATAGAGGGGCAATAATTTGGTAAAAGGGTTCTCCATGGCATCCCATTCTACGGGTTCGATGGCGTCATGCTCCATTTTACTCCAAGGTTCCACACAGGCTTGAGCCATAAGCGCATATAACCTTGACAGGGCACCATCATAGGAATGCGGTGTTACGCGAACGCCAAAGCTTCTGGCAAGACTTAACGTATCCCTGTATCCGTCAATGCCCTTCTCATGCATAGGATCCGGCGTGATGAAATCAAGAGCATGCTGGCAGCAAATAGGCAGATAGTCTGCTGTTGTTCCGATATTTTCTCCTCCGGCAAGGGGCGTGGACAAGCGCTGTCTTAACGCTGCGTATTCTGTGACGCGCTTAACCTCCAGTGGCTCTTCGAGCCACAGCAAATTATCCCATGAAGCAAGTAATGACTGCCAACGTAGAACGGCAATGGCATCATAGCTTTGATTGGCATCCAATGCCAGTTCAATCTTGCCTTGCAGCACCTCTTGAACCTTAAGGATATGCTGCTGATCTTCCGATATGGATTTCCCGCCTATCTTTACTTTAATCTTGTTAAATCCTTCGTTGATTGCTTGCTCAATACCGCTCAGAGAGACCTTTTGCCAATGGCTTTCATCCGAATAGCTTTGAAACGAAGCATATACGGGCACTTTCTCCCGAAACTTGCCTCCCCAGAGGTCACACACGGATAAATGGTTGGTCTTGGCCAGTATCTCGGTTAATGCCATGCTGACTGCGGCTGATGAACGGGAGTGCCATTTCTTCAATGTCGACACGATGGTATTCCGATCTGCAGCACATTTGCCAATCAAATAGGGGATGATTCGTTCTTGAAAGCCTTTATGTACGGTAGGCAACCAATCGATACATTCTCCCCAACCTTCGACACCTGAGTTTGTCGTGATACGAATCAGATAACAGGTGCGATAGGTTTTCATTCCATTGGCATCCCCATACGGCTTGGGAAGGCGGTAAAAGAGTGGAAAGGTATCAATTTTACGAATTAGCAATAGTACGACCTCCAGAGATTAAATCAATGGGGAGCGTCTCCCCATTATCCATTCGAAATCACGCCTCCGGTAATATGAACAAATTGGCCGGATACATAAGAGGAATCATCCGAAGCCAGATAAACGTAGGCAGGGGCGATCTCATAGGGCTGGCCTGCACGTTTCATCGGCGTTTGTGCGCCCCAGTTTGCAACCTGATCCGGCGGGAAAGAGGCCGGAATTAGCGGTGTCCATATCGTTCCAGGGACGACGCCGTTAACGCGTATACCACTCGCGATAAGAGACTTGGATAAGGAACGTGTGAAGGCGACAATGGCTCCTTTGGTCGCCGAATAATCGATTAATTGCTCGTTCCCTTCATAGGCCGTTAAGGATGCCGCATTGATGATCGTGCTGCCCGGCTTCATATGAGGTAATACGGCTTTGGATAAATAAAAAATGGAGTAAAAATTGGTCCGGAACGTTCTCTCCATTTGCTCGGAAGTGATATGTTCCAAGCTGATCTGTACATGCTGCTCCGCAGCGTTGTTAACGAGTATATCCAGCCTGCCGAATTTCGCTATCGTTTCGGTCACGATTTGCTTGCAAAACGCCTCGTTCCCGATATCTCCAGCCATGGTCACACATTGGCGGCCATATTGTTCCACATATTGCTTCGTTTCCTCCGCATCTGAATGCTCGTTCAGATAGACGATCACGATATCGGCGCCTTCCTTGGCATAAGCGCAGGCAATGGCCCGCCCTTGTCCGCTATCCCCTCCGGTAATAATGGCCACTTTATCCTTCAGCTTGCCGCTGCCTGTGTAGTCAGGATTATCAAATACGGGGCGCGGGTTCATCCGTGATTCAATACCGGGCTGCTGCTCCTGGTGCTGTGCTTGGTATGGGGGCAGTGGTTTCATCGGTGAAAGTAAGCCACTCGAATTCTGCGTTGTGTTCGATGTCATAGGTTGCTCTCCTCATGATGGTTGTTTGGGGAATTCCGGGAACGGAATCCGGCCGATCTTAACATCAAGCAATACGGGTTTACTGCTTGACCGCGATTGCAGAAAGGCTTCATTGAACTCATCAGAGTTCCTAATTGTGTAGCCATCCCAACCGCAAGCTTCCGCCACCCTAGCAAAGTCAGGATTGGTCAATTCGGTTCCTTCAGGCTGCAAACCTTTCAAGAACATTTTATCCCGCTCCATTTGCAGAGTACCGTTATTATAAACAACAACGGTTATTGCCAGCTGATATTGTGCAGCGGTAATCAAGTCAGCCATAACCATGCCTAGACCGCCGTCTCCTGTGATGCAGATGACTTGTTTATCCGGGGAGCATAGTTTGGCGGACATGGCTGCAGGCAGACCGAAGCCCATGGTACGCCATCTGCTCGAGAGCAGAACCCTTTGATGTCCAGGCCGGAAATTCCTTAGAAACCAGAGTGTTGCATCGCCCTCATCCAAAGCTACAATCGCATCATCGTCCAGATGCTGCTCCATCAGGTGAATGACGTTTGCAGGGTGAAGCGGAGAGGAGGATTGATTGCGTTCCTTGTCGGTTTGCTCGGACCATCGCTGTTTGCCTGCCCGAACCTGGTCAAGCCAAGCTTGATTGGGCAGATGTCCTTGTAAACCTGCTATCAGCTGCGGCATGATCTTCGCGGGATCTCCGATACACCCGATATCAACGGGAACGGCGATACCGATGTCATCTTGATGCTTGGCGATTTGGATCACTTGCGCAGTGTGAGGAACATCACCATCCGGCCACCAAGAGGATTCGATCACAAGTATAACATCCGCCTTTTGAAACAAATGGGTGAGGGAGGGGTTCCCGCCTTCGCCTAGCCAGCCTAACAACCATGGGTTGTTGTCCGGGATGGCGCCTGTGGCCCCATAGCTTAAGGCGATACCGCAGCCCCATATTTCCGCAAAAGTCTGAATCGATGTTTGAGCGGCCTGGGCCGCATCGCCTACCAGAATCATAGGCTGCATCGCAGTGCTTATGAGAGACAGGATCTGCTGTACAGTCTCCGTACCGGGTAAAAGGGTAGGATTAGACGGACGTTCAAAAGGCTGCGCAGTAGTAGCCATCGCGAATAGATCCGCAGGAATGGATAAGTGTGATACCGTTCGATGCAAGCAAGATGTGTGTACGGCCTGTTTCAAGGCGTCGATGACCGCGTCCGGATGAACGATGAGTTGGCTATAGGGAGCTAGGGCATCTGCCAATACCTGCTGATTGATATATTGCTTATAGAATGTCCCGATTTTGCGAAGCGGTGCTTGTCCGCTAATGGCTAGCACAGGGGCTTTATCCAAGTAGGCGTCGCCTAAGCCATTGAGAAGATTGGCCAGCCCTGGACCCATCTGTGAGATACAGACACCCAGCCGTCCTGTTAGCTTGGCCTCGGCAGAAGCCATTAAGGAGGCGACGGATTCGTGTCTAACCGCGATGAACGAAATCGTTTTATGCTTAGCTATAGCATCCATGAGTCCGAAAATGGCATCGCCCACGACGCCATAAATCCGTTCAACGCCTAAGATACTGAGCTGCTCAAGGATCAACTCAGCGACCGTGTAAGGCTGCTGCGTCGGAGTCACCCTTTTTGATGAATGGTTATCTGCAGTCGTTAACATCGATATTTTTGAACTCCTTGTCTCATTTCCACCTAGTATGTGCGTATATGCAGAATATATTTGGTAACTCGAGGAAATAATTTGAAACGACAATACTGCGAAGAAAGAGGGGTTACGATGAATTGGTCAGCATGGTCACTCGACAGAGTGTTAATCTTGTTTGTCAGTTTGGCTTTTCTCGTGATTGGTATTCAAGTTACGATGTTTCATTATCGGCAAAATTTCACCCATAAAGCGATGTGGGTACCCGTCATTTCTTCACCGATTTTCCTGATAGCGGGTCTGGTGTTAGCCTGGTATAACGCTGCTTGGCTGCACAACTTGTTTATGGTTCTCATGTGGTTCGGTACGGTAGCCGGTTTGATTGGATTCTATTTCCACTTCAGAGGGGTAGGCATTCGAGTTGGCGGATGGGCTTTACGCAACTTTCTCATCGGACCGCCGGTCACGCTGCCGTTAATGTTCTCGGCGCTCAGTGTTCTCGGCTTGATCGCGATGTACTGGAAAGTTTGGTGATCTCATGACCCAAATTGGCCACTATCCTTCTTTCGATGTCATGGACGAACAGGATGCGTGGGACGATCATACGCAATCTATCGTAACCTCGCGGCTGAATTCGGAGATCACCTTTCATTTTCTTACCGAACCGGAAACGAAGTTACTCCGACGAATCTGTTCGATCCTAGTTAATGATCAGAGAGCCGATGTATTGGATTATATTTTGGTTCATATTGATCAGACCCTTCATCAATCGCCGGGAGAAAGTCAGAGAAAAGTCGGCGTACCCCATGCCTCCGAGTTAGTCAGGTCAGGTCTTGGCGCCATTGAGCAAGGGGCACGCCTGACATACGATGCCGCTTATACCGAACTGGATACCCAAGAGCAAATACAATATTTACAATCGATAAGCGCGTCTATGGCCGAACCTCAACATATTTGGAGCCCTATACCGCAGAAAGAACTATTCAAGAAGCTGATGAATTTGACATTAGAATCCTATTGCTCGCATCCGAATGTATGGTCGGAGATCGGTTATGCAGGCCCGGCTTATCCGCGAGGATATGTACGAACGGAGATAGGCCAATTGGATCCTTGGGAGGCGAAACCACAACGATGATAGAACGCAGATACGAAGGTGAAGAAGTAGATGTGGTAATCGTAGGGGCCGGGGCGGCGGGCGGCGTGCTGGCCAAAGAATTAAGCGAAGCCGGCATGCGTGTTGTCGTCTTAGACGCGGGACCCTTCCGGGATCCGCAGAAAGATTTCGCCAGCGATGAGCTCTCTATGAAGAATCTGGGTTGGCAGGACACCCGAATTGTAGATGGGAATGACCCCTTGCAGATGGGACACAATAACTCGGGGCGCGGGATCGGCGGCGGCACCGTCCACTTTACAGCTGTCTTCTTGCGGTTTCACCAATCGGACTTCAAGGTCAAATCCATGGATGGCGTTGGGGACGATTGGCCGATCGATTATACGGACTTGGAACCGTATTACACCAGAATTGAAAAAGAAATTGCCGTATCCGGTCCGAAGCACTTTCCTTGGGGGGAGTATCACGGACCCTACCCTTACCCGGAAAGGGAGCCGCTTAGCCCGAACGCTTATATGTTCATGAAAGGCTGTGAGAAGCTCGGCATTCGTTCGTCGGTTCCGCCGCTTGCGATCCTCTCCGCACCGTTCGAAGGCCGCCCTCCGTGCATTAATCGAGGGTTTTGCAATCAAGGATGTATGCCGGACGCCAAATTCAGCACGTTGATCGTTCATATTCCCAAAGCGATCAAAGCCGGAGCAGAAGTGCTGGCCGATTGTATGGTCACGCAAGTACTGATGGGGAAGGATGGCAAAGCCAAAGGAGTCACCTTCGTTCACGATGGGAAAACGTATGAACAAAGAGCAAAGCTGGTTATACTATCGGCTTTTGTCGTCGAGACGCCTCGCCTGCTTCTCCATTCTGCGAATGCCCAATTTGCAGATGGATTAGCCAACAGCAGCGGCATGGTAGGGAAATCCATTATGGTGCACAGCAGTCAGGACGTCTATGCCAAATTCGATCAAGAAATCAGGCTATACAAAGGGACTCCCGTTTTGGCAACCACCCAAGACTTTTACCGCACCGACCCTCATAACAATTTCGTCCGTGGTTATACCCTGCATGCGCACGGAGCAAGACCCGTTGCTTTCGCCAGCGGAATTGCTAAGGCCAAGGGAGGGCCGATTTGGGGGGAAAGATTCAGGGAGACATTGCTCGATTACAATTACTATGGTCGAGTTACTCTGGTTGGCGAAGTTCTGCCAAATGCAGCGAACCGGGTGACTTTAGCGGACGAAAAAGATGAGTACGGATTGCCAAGAGCCAAAGTGACATTTAGTTACGGCGATAATGATACCAAACTCATTGATCATGCGGTCAGTAACATGAGCGCAATTCTTGAGGCCGCCGGCGGCACAGTGGAATTCGTCATTCCAGATACCGCTCATATGATGGGAGGGTGTCGGATGGGGAACGATCCACAGTCATCTGTTGTGAATTCATATGGACAAACGCATGATATTCCTAATCTTTTCGTCTGCGATGCGAGTATTTTCGTCACCTCGGGCGCCGGCAACCCAACGAATACGGTCATGTCATTGGCGCTAAGGACGGCCGATTATATCAAAGAGAAAGCGAAGAAACTCGAATGGTAAGGGCCGGTTTAACCGGCCTTTTTGCGTTGCTTCACATATTCCTGATAAGCAAAATCATCTGCGCGCTGTTCTACATCAAGATTGCGGTAGTTCGTTGCTTGCTGAACAGCAGCTTTCAGTGCGGCTTGATAAGTGCCGAGGTTCTTCTTGTGATGTTTCTGCAAATAATCTAAAGTATCGAGAAGATGAAAAAATTCATGATAGAGAATAAAATAGGGCAGGTCATTCTTCTTAATCGAGTATCGGGATATCACAAGCCTTTCATCGGAGCTCAAATATCGGTCACTGGAAATATGAATAAAGAGGGTGGCTCTTCTACATTGACGGTCAACCAAGACCGAACCGCCATAAAATGGCCCTGAGGTAACATGTAACTGGCAGGGGATAGCAGGAGAATACCGCCGTGATAGGATTTGTATTTGACGGTGCAGCCGTTTCTTCCAAATGCAAACTCTGAGTTTCCTCCATTTATAACTGTGAAATAACTTTCTAAGCATCGAAATCCCTCCTACTAAGTTCACCTTAGAGGGAGGGGCATTTTTTTTCAATATGGAAAAAAAGGAAGATAGCTCAACAAGGGTCGAATCCTGTCAAGTTGGGTGAAAGCGATATGAAGAGCCCTCCAAGCGTTCATATAAGCTTTAGCTGCGCCAAATCTCCTGTTTACATTCAAAGCTTATGGTGGTAATGAATATCAGACATCATCATGGATGGAAATGGAGTGTGGTGGGCGTGAAAACAAGTTTTTTGAGATGGGGATTATCACTAGCTTTATTCACAGTACCTTTCAGTGCGCAGGGTGAGGAGAAGCCGCAACTATCTTTCCCCGTTATTAGCGATATTCATGTGCAGTCTTGGGACGAGCAGTCCCAACATAAGTTCGCTGCTGCTCTGCGTGACTTAAACGAGTTGAATCCGAATTCCGATCTCCTCGTCATCAACGGGGATTTAACAAACGGAATGTCATCTGACTATGACAAATTAGATGAATTGCTGAAGGCGAATCCGCATCCGAAGAACCTTGCGCTGACGATTGGGAATCATGAATTTTATCAAGCTTGGTACGACGCCAATGATGCTTGGAATGCCGATACATTTCCGAACAAGGAAACGGAGCAAGCATCGATACACCGATTCTTGCAGCTTACCGGTGAACAACAAGTCTACTATGACCGGAAGATGAAGGGGTACCATTTTATTTTTCTTGGTTCGGAGCAGTATCGTCAATCCAATGAGGCTAACTTGGAAGATGCCTACCTATCGCCTAAGCAGCTGGACTGGTTGAGAACGAAGCTGAAGGAAGATGTTGATGCGGCGAAGCCCGTCTTCGTGTTTTTGCATCAACCATTGCCCTATAGTGTGGCAGGCACGCATTTCTGCTGTACGAATAATAGAGCGGTCGTTCAACATGAGGAATTGAAACGAATATTGTCGGATTACCCGCAGGTGATTTTCTTTTCCGGGCACACCCATTGGGAGTTGAAGCTGAAGGATACGCTTGTGCGGGACCCGTTCACGATGGTCAATTCATCTTCCGTGCATCAGCCCTGGACAGACGATGGCCACGGCGGTGAAACGGCACTGGGGCCCAACGAAAGCGAGGGACTGTATGTAGAGGTATATAAGGATAAGATACTGATTAAAGGACGTGACTTTTACCGGCATCATTGGATTCAAGAAGCGCAATTCACCGTAGCATTGGGGGAGAATGACGAAGAACCGGAACGGTTTCACCATGTGGAAAGGTCACCGCTATCTGAGCTAATTCGCTGGGTAGCCGCAGCTGCGCAAGGTTGGTTAAGGGATGATCTTTGAATTGATTTTAAATCAGATCACACGATATAATTTTCATTAGGAAGGTTGGGGGGATTGGGGAGGAGAGGATACGGATGTTGAAGGAGTCTTCGGCTATCATCGAGCAATACATACGAAATCTGGACAACTATTCAATCGAGCAGCTGCGATTTAAAAGTGAAGAAAACGTATGGTCGCTCGGGCAAATGTATATCCACGTGATCGAAGTGGCGAAAGAGTACATCGGGCATATGGAAACATGCACCAAGGCAGCACACGAAGAGACTGCAGGCAAGACGGAAGACGGAACGAAGGCGCTTGCCGAAAAAGAGTGGCCCAATATCCCTGTGAAACTTGAGGAACCGCCCAACGCGACAAGAAACCCCGAGAGTAAGGAAGAAATCATCGCTGGCCTAGAGCAGGTTCGAGAGAAGCTGACCTACTGGGCGGGGCGTGTAGATGAGGCAAATCCAGCTTGCAAGGTGCGCCATGGTTGGTTTGGTTGGCTTCATGCGCGTGAATGGTTTGAGATGGTTAGCATGCACAGCAGACACCATTTGCGCCAGAAGGCGATCCTGGACGTGAAACTGGCGGAGGCGGGCATAAGATAGCCGGGTTTCGAAATTTTTTGCTCTTTTCGAGTAGGCGAGAAGCTGGCATCGTTCTAAACGGTGTCAGCTTTTTTTTGGCCCGTTATAGCTTAGGTGAGAATTGAAGGTTTCATACCATAACAATGAGCGATTCCCCCCATAGATAATGGACATACCCATGCTATAATTCGAGTAATTATTACTTTTTTTCACAAATGAGCATTAACCCCAAGGCATCGCTTCATCTTTCCTTGTATGGAAATGAAATCTTTCCCGCAAAGATTGGAAGCGCTTCATTTGTTGAGGGCGGGAAAGCCGGATACAGGTGGCAGATAACGGCTCTCGGGGTGTAGTTACAATTTGAAGGAGGGATTTAATGATGATGAAAAAAGTATTAGGCAGTTTGGTAGTGGGGAGTCTACTGGTGACTTCATCGTACATCGTTACTGGCAGTGTAGCAGAGGCCGCGGTAATCACCACAATTCCTAATTCAACGAAGGTTGAGAAGAACTATGATTCCAGCTTTCTGTCTGTACCCGGCTATGCTTCTTCAGGTGTAAAAGATCGAAGCCATTATATCGGTACTTCCTATTATCGTACGGTTCATAATGGAAAAGAGTTTCTGCAGGCTATTCTGGACGCGAGTCAAGGATCCGTCAAAGTCATTGAAGTGGCGGATGACATTAATTTAGGATGGACGGAATTAGCCTTAGATTCAACCGAAAGATCGAAGTATAGCTTCATAACCAATTATCCGAAGCCATCGAACGGATTTACGAATCCATTGCTAATCGCTTCCGGTGTATCTAAATTAAGTATTGCGAATGTAGATGGACTAACCATCTTCTCAACAACAGGCAAGACCATTAAGCATGCGGAAATTAAGCTGCAAGGAACATCTAACGATCTTGTCTTAAGGAATCTCAAATTTGATGAAATGTGGCAATGGGACGACTCGGGCAAGCATAAAGAGGTAGGCTGGTCTTTCATCAAGGTGAATGGCGCCAACAATGTGTGGATAGACCACTGTCAGTTCTCGATCGCGGCAGATGGGATGATTGACATGGAAAACGGAGCATCCAATGTCACGTTCTCTTGGAATAAATTCGGATTGGAAGCAACGGAGAATCCGGATGAGAGCAGTTCAATTTATCAGTCCATCGAGTTCATGGAGCAAAAATATACAGCCGGTACATTGGATCCTTCAACAAGCGTTTACTATAAAATGCGCAATGAGGGCGCTACCAAAAATCAGATTATGGCTTATGCCGCTTATCATTCGAAAGTTCATTTGGTTGGTTCCGGCGATAAGGATTATACGAACTATATAAGTCCTACCGGAGTCGAGGTCAAGGATGGAAACCAAAGACTCAGATTGACCATGGCGTACAATCGATATACGAATGTTGGACAGCGGCTGCCGATGATTCGTCAAGGTACAGGCCATATCTATAATAATTTTTTCGATGACTCGTCGCATCAAGATATTATGAATCGAGTACCCGCTATTTCCAAATACGGCGGAGATACGTTATCACGCGGAGTGAATGCAAGAAATGGCGCATCGATAGCCGCAGATACGAATGTGTATAATGGTTTCAACGAACCGCTAATTGGCGCAGAACGCCAAGGTGACGATATTGGCAACATGAGTGCGCCATTTAATGAGTTGTTCAAAGACGCGCTCAACCATAGCTTAATTGTAAACTCCAAAGTAACGAATAGCAGCGGATCTTATATTGGAAGCAGCTGGGATAACGATGGCAATAACATGTTTACCAAGGGGATCACTTGGTATGACAAATCAACCATCGGGAAATGGGCGTGGTCTTCCCATATTGTCGGCGTAGAGAACATGAGCAAAACGGCACCGCCAAGCACGCCGTTTACATTCACTTACGATTACAACGAGAAATTGCCATATGCCTACCAAACCGTTCCGCTCAATAGTGTTGTGCCAACCGTCGTCCAATACGCCGGTATCTCCAAAAAAGTGGATTTTGGTACGGCTGACTGGTTAAAAATTAATTACACGAATACAGCTTCGACAAAGTAAGAAGTAAACTCCGGATCTGCAGCCTGTTGGCAGCTGGTCCGGAGTTTGTTGTATTTGCAGGCATTTTCCTTGTTTCGGCTTATCGTTATTTAACTCGAAAAAAATTTTTTTCCTTTTGTCGATTTGTAAATAGCTCATTCGTTGTATGCTTAGAAGGAACAAATGATAAGGAGAGATGAACGATGACAAAAACAATTTCTAAAGGCAGACTTTGGACGTCAAGGGTGATGAGCGGGGTAGCGATCTTATTCATGCTGCTTGATAGTATTATGAAATTATTTAAACCTGCGTTCGTTGTTGAATCTACGGTTTCCCTTGGTTACCAAGAACATCATATTGTCTTAATTGGTATTCTTGGACTTCTTTCAACGATTCTTTATGCAATACCCCGGACTTCGGTCTTAGGCGCAGTGGTGATGACGGGCTATTTTGGCGGTGTGATTGCGACACATATTCGTCTAGATGCCCCGCTTTTTTCTAACGTCTTGTTTCCTGTTTATCTTGCCGTGTTGGTCTGGGGAGGCCTTTGGTTGAGAAATGAGCAAGTGCGGAAATTGCTTTTTTTACAGAAATAGTTGAATGACTATGGATCCCAATAAAAAAGCTGAGAGGGGAAATCATCGTGCTAGACTTGACCAAGCATGTACTCGAAGATATGAACAAGCAGCTCGATCGCATTATTAAGAGTTTATACCATCTTGATGACGAACTCATTTGGACTAAAATGAAGGACTCCGTGAACAGCATTGGTAACCTAATCTTGCATTTAGCAGGAAACGAGTACCAAAATTTCATAAGTGCCATTGGAAACAAACCGTTCGTTCGGGAACGCACGCAAGAATTTGCTTCTGAAGGCGGCGTATCGAAGGATGAATTGATTAGTCTACTATTAAGGACACGTTCCGAGTCAGCGAGTATACTATCCGTTTTGTCCGAGGAGGATTTAAAAAGGGAGGTCATCATCCGTTATGACTTGGAGGATTGGAACCGAATGCTTCAGGTTAACGCTTCAGAGAATGAGACTTATGAAGTGAGAGTGATCAGCCGGCTCCTTGTTCAGGTTGCGTCACACTATGGCTATCATGCCGGCCAAATTGTACTGCTCTCCAAGTTATTGAGAGATTCGAATGAACATATAACGGGGCAGTATCATTAGTTGTAATATTGGTTTATAACGTTGAGTGATTTTCAGGAATCAATTGGATAATTCTTATTCGCGGTACCCTCCTAAATGACAGTTATCTCTATGCGGAGATAACTGTTTTTTTTATATCTTCTGGAAGACTACTTACCAAATAAATCCACAGTCAAGCTAAAAAAAACCATAATCTTCTCCAGGAAAATATAGGATAATAGCTGTAGATTCTACATAAAGGAGGCAGCATAGTGAAAAAGTTAAGGAAATCCTTATTATCGCTTTGTCTTGTAACCGCTTTCTCTTCCATCCCTTTTGGTGCATCAGCCGAGGAATCGGTCGTGAAAGTCTCTTCAGCGGACGAACTTTCAGCAGCCATGAGCAAAGCGCAACCTGGTGATACGATTGTGATGAGGAACGGAATATGGAAGGATGCTGCCATTGTGATGGAAGGTGCAGGCAAGCCCAATAAACCCATCACGCTCCGCGCGGAAACGCCGGGTCAGGTAGTGCTCAGCGGCGCCTCCACACTCAACATCGGAGGATCTTATCTTGTGGTGGATGGTTTGGTGTTCAAAGATGGGGGAGATATCGATGATTCCGGCGTCATTGAGTTCAGGGTAGGAGATCATGAAGCGACGCATTCCCGGCTTACGAACATCCAAATGCTCGATTACAATCCTCCAAGCAACGAAAAGAATACGAAGTGGGTTGGATTATACGGCAGCTATAACAGGGTGGATCATTCCTACTTCAAAGGCAAGAAAAACATCGGTGCAACGATGGTCGTCTGGAGAGAGCAGGCGGGCGAGCAGCACCATGTTATTGATTACAACCATTTTGCCGGCCGGCCCATCCTGCAAGACGATCATGGACAAGTGATTAGTAATGAAGCGGAAACGTTGAGAATCGGAACGAGTACCTATTCGCTCACGGATTCCTATACAACGGTAGAGAACAACCTGTTCGAGAACAATGATGGAGAAATCGAAATGGTTTCGGTTAAATCAGGGAAGAATGTAATTCGCGGCAATACGTTTTTGAACAATGCAGCGACCGTCACCCTCCGTCATGGCAATGGAACGCACATTGAAAACAACTTCTTCTTCGCTAATGGCAAGACGAATGCCGGCGCGATTCGGGTTATTGGCGAAGACCATGTGATAGCCAACAATTATATCAGTGGCATTGTGGGCAGCAATACGACACGGGGGGCCATCGTTCTAACCAATGGCATTCCGAACTCAGCTCTGAACAAATATTTTCAAGTCAAACATGTGCTCATTACTCACAACACACTCGTGAACAATGAGAATAACATCATCGTAGGCGATAAAAAAAGCAGTACGAATACGTTAGCGCCTGTAGACACGATAATTGCCAATAACGTTGTCCAGGCAAGCGGGAACGCTAAGCTTCCTCTAATTAAGGTAATCGACGATTCTGCAGCTCTTATGTATGAAGGTAATTTCATGCATGGCGCTGAACTCGGGATTGAGCCGGTCGCAGGGATTATTGAGCAAGATCCACAGCTGGGATTGGCAGAAGACGGTTTATATCGCGCAAGCGGCACAAGTCCGATTATTAATGCATTGAAAAACGGGGTTTACTCCGTAAAAGAGGATATGGATGGCCAGCCCCGCCCTCAAGGAAACAGGGACGCCGGAGCGGATGAGGTAACCAACACGCCTATTCGGAACAAGCCTCTACAGCCGAGCGATGTCGGACCCGAGTGGTTGCATGCGTCAGAATAAAAAATGGCAAGCTCCCGTCAAGCAGGCGTACATTCACGCCTGCTTTTTCTTTTCACAGCTAACTAGTCAATTTTTCAAATTTATTTCTTCTGCTGATGTAATGAGCAAATAAGTAGATGATGAATTGAATAGGAAATGAGTAGCTATATCTCCAAATTGTCGGCTCATATATTTTAAGCCATGTTATGAATGGTTCTGCAACGTACGAAGTAAGCAATGCAAAGAAAAGGGCTTTGAGATAAGGGCTGGTATTAGGTTTTACTTGGATAAGAAACATGATCGAAACAGGCATCAGTGTTACATCCCACGGGAAATAAGTGGGAAGGACAGGAATAACATTGAATCTATAGTGCCAGAATCCTAATTGGTCGCCTAGAATGTCGAGAAGAAGTGAGATCACGATGACGAAAAACCCAACATATAGAATTCGATCAGAACTGTATTTATTTCGTAAGAAAAACCAAATTACCCAAGGGACAATAGATAAGAATACGCCGAACCACCATAAATCTGAAAAAAGGACATATTCATGCCAGATATGTACTCGTTCACGAATTAGAGTTTGAACTTGATTAACATTAGCATCAATCAATTCAATAATGTCTTTTTTTCTCATGAAATCCCACCCCTCAACGGAGTTATTATTTTCAAAATATCGTTCTACTTATTCATCATAGAATGACGTAAAGAGACCCTCAGTAAATAAATTACTAAGGATCTCCTTAAGCTTTTATGATTAAGCCTCTACAAGCTCCGGCCGCTTAATTTGAAGAGGAGGAGGAATCAGCCAACCTTTTTCTTTGGATGTTTTCAATATTTTCAACCCGATTGCTGCTTTGGTTGCGTGATATTTAGCGAATAAGGCTCCGATATCTTCTCGTGTTGCCTTACCCATAATTTGGCTGCATGCAATTAAGCTAAGGGAAGTATCGGCACCGATCATGGCTGCAATTTCTTGATCCGATAACTTTACACCGGCTGGGATATCTTCTAATTTCGTTTCAGGCCTGTCCGGTAAAGCAGGAGAAGGTACGATGCCGTTATCTATCAAAATCGTATCACATTCGCTTATCTCCAGCTCAGCTTGGTTAATGATGTCGCCGAGTATCTTTTTGAGGTCATTATCGACAGCATGATACCGATATGCTTTGTTGGCGGAAACACAGCCTTTGGCCGTCATTGAAAACTGCCATAAATCATAGATTTCTCCGTAATGCAACGGTTCATCTTTTTGATTGCCGGATAAAATACCCATAGTTGTAACAACTCCTATTTGACTAGTATTTTAATTAACATTTATAGAATCCCCTTAGAGCGTTATATTATTCAACGAGAATGCTGCATTGACTGTTCTAGACGTGTCGTCACTGAGATGGCACTACCAAGATAGATGAGGGCTGTTGAATTTAGTATGTTAATCAGATTCAGGATCAATTTATCTGAGAAGGGTGAGACGGTTGATGTGGTGACTTCCGTATTCACCATGATAGTCCCGAGCAAATCATCTTGAAAGAGCTTATCATTGATAAATTTGATTTGATCCATCGATAATTCTTTTCCTTTGATTAGTAAGTTCTTTATGGCTTCATCCTTTACGACTTGTATGAATGAGGTAAGAAGGATAAGTCCGAAATAGTTACGCTCTATGTTGAAGAACATTTCGGAGATTTCCATGACATTCAGCGTTCTCTGCGGACCAAACCATTTAGATAATATGTTTTCTTTCTTTTTAATAAAGTTAGGATGCTCGGGGTAAGGAATCATTGGTGGTCGATCATAGATTCCTTTGGCTAACATGAGGGAGACGGAGTCGTTGTACAATTCAGAGGTCGACTGCAGGCATTGCGTATAATAGTTTCTTACATCCTCCCGAGCTGTATTAGATAGTAGAGCAGCGTATTTGGTCAGGCCAATTCGGCTCATCGCGTACACATAGCTTAGAGGGAATGTATCGAAATAGAGAGGGGGAGCCGCAACATTGACATCTGCTTCTGTAAAGCCGATTGGCAGCGGAAATTTTTCTTTATTAAAGAGATGCTGGATCGTTTTCATGTGAGTTTGTGCTAATTTTAATGATCGTTCAATTAATGGCTTTATTTCATCGTCCTCTGTTATTTGTAATAGATACCCGGATAGACATACGGTGATACTGTCGCTGACATAAGATGACCATAATGCCGAAAGTTCTGTTGATGATAATCCAACAACATGAGTACCGACCATGGATAACCAACCCCTTTGTTATCAAGTAATCAAAATTAGTATTCCCCTTACCGAATCCAGGTTATTTATTAAGATATGAATAAAGGCAGACAAAGAAAAGGTGCACCTTATATAGGTACACCTTTGCAATGATTTCTTATTTGAAACTCTCATCTCTGCCGCGGTTGTTTCCTCTTAGACCAATGAGACCTAATAGTCCGGCTAAACCAAGCCATCCCCAATTCCTATTATTGTCTGTAGTAGTGGCGTAAGTACGATAATGACCGCGGTCCGTGTTTGTGTTTGTTAAAGTCGATGTTGTGTGCATCCGGTTCGTTAAATTGTTGCCACCATAGTTGTTTGTTCCGTACGTTGGTGTCGTAGTACCAGTTGGATTGGCAGTGCCGATCGGTGTAATTGTCCCATCCGTTGTTGTCCTTGCATCATAATTACTACCCGTATAGCCAGATGTTGTTGTTGTCCCCATCCCCGTTGTTCCCGAGGTGGTGCCTGTATTTGCATACGCACCAACTGCCCCAAAGCTCAATGCTGTTGTCAAAGCTACCGTCATTGTCAATGTACGAAACTTTTTCACTGTTGTCATTTCCCCTCTCGGCATATGATCGTCGTGCATAGTTATCATGCTCGGATTTATAGCTTTTTAACGGGGAATTTGGTGGAAAGGGAGATGGGATTGAGCCAATGAAATTTCCAACAACACATCGTGACGACTTCATCCCGCTTGCTTTGTACAATCCGGTTTAATAGCAAACAACGCCAGAATAGCGGCTATAACCCCAGTCCCCCCGATCGAATAAAACATGAGCTGAGGCGAGAACTTAACGAGGATTGAGGCAAGGGGAGGACCGGCGGCAACGCCAATGAATCGCATAGAACTATAGATCGACGTAATGGTTCCTCGCTGCGGTTTCTCGATATTTTCAGTAATTAAAGCATCCAAACAAGGTAGAGCAACCCCGATTCCAATGCCGCCAAAACTAATCAGTGTGATCAGCATTTTCAATGAATGAACGAGCCCGTTTAAGAAAAGGCTTATTGTTACAAGGAGTATGCCGGCAAAAGCGATCCATTTCATTAGCTTCATGTTTCTTCCGATCGTTTTCCCAATGATATAAGAAGCTAAGCATAAAGCGGCTAGAGGGATAGCCAAAACCAAACCTTTCACAATGCCATCCAGATGGTATTTCTCTTCTAAAGTGTCGGATAGATAAAACAGCACCCCAAAAATAACGAGCATACATATACAGCCGATTGTAAAAATTGCATATAACCAACGACCGTTATCTTTGAACAATTGTTTGATATCTTGGATAAACTCAGAAAATGAAATGTTTGTTTCACTGTTCTCTTTTTTGGGTGTTTTAACTAGACATGCAACTAGTATGGTAGATATAACGCAAAAGACAGGTATCGACATAAAAGGGAGGAACCATGAAATCTGAGCTAGTGCTGAACCAAGGATTGGACTTAGGACTTTACCAAATGTATTGGCGGTTTCTACGAGTCCTAAACTGCTGCTGACGTCGCTATCTTTTTTGAACATATCACCTACCAGCGGCAAAACAATCGGAAAGGCTCCCGATGCCCCGACTCCTTGCAACAAACGGCCCAACATAATCACAAGGTAAGACTGATCCAGCCACCAAGCTCCTAAACCGGCAATTAATCCACCAACCCCGGTAATGATCAAACTTGGAATAATAATTTTTTTTCTCCCGAACCGATCGGATAAATAACCCGCTAGGGGAATGAGGATAATCGCGATGCCTGAATAAATGGTGATTAACAAACTGACTTGAAGAGAAGAAATCCCTAACTTGCTGCGAATGGCAGGTAAAACCGGAATTAGCATGGAGTTGCCTAATGTCATAATTAGGGGAATAGAGGCGATCGCTAAAAGATCCCAGTTTTTTCTCTCTTCCATTGTGCACCTAACTTTCTATTCTAACGATTCTAACGATACTTTCACACCAACCTTAATAATTAATATTCCCCATTATTCTGATCGATATGTAAGTATTTTAAATGCGACCAAGCAAACAAACCGAGAGTGTGCCTCATAAACAGCAGTACTTCAACCGAAAAGTGCCTGGCAAGCTTTAATCCCAAAATGGAAGCCAAACCCGATAAGGGATAAGCCGGATATAATGGAAATGAACGTTATCGCGCGATATGTTAAAAACCGCCGAAATGTACTCGCTAAACTGGCCAACGTGATATCCCAAACAAGCAGCCCTGTAAACATAATTCCCGTATAGAACAAAACATGATCTCTATCATATACGGCGATCGTCTCAGCTAACACGGATCCGTAAATGCCCAGCCAGAAGAGAATGGATAACGGATTGGAGATGGACATGAAAAATCCCGAGAAGAACGATTTCGCAAGCGTATCTGCGCTTCGATTATGTTCTTCTTTCAGCTTGCCCGCGCTCATTAAGCTCTCGACTCCCGAATACATGAGCACGAAGCACCCAAAGAACCACAAGAAGGTTTTCATGAATGGGGTAGTCAGAAAATGAACAACTCCAAAATAAATAAGCGCCATCAATATAGCATCAGCAATGATGGCTCCGATGCCAATTATCCATGCGTGCATGAAGCCGTGCTTGATCCCCTTGTCCAATTGGGCAGCATTAATTGGCCCAATCGGAGCCGCAAGCGATAAACCCAGAATGAAATAACTAATCATGGTACTCAAGCTTGGACACCTCTTCGCTCGAAGTTGATGAATGATTTACTTAACCAACTTATTCTTAAAAAGAAGCTTGTATAACTAAAAAAGCGACTAATCGTTAGCGTTCTTATGGCGATGGTATATTCTTGTTTTCAATGGATAAATTAATCATCAATATCCAGAGTCCTAATGAATGGGGAGAAGTACACTTGTTTACAGAGATTAAAATTAGACAGCCCAAAAAATGTCGAGGATGCATATGGGGAAATTGGGATGGGATTAAACAGTACTGCAGTAAAGTAAGATGTATCCGACAATAAAACTTAACTTAACCTTAACTTAACAAGGATCGATTAAATGAAGTAAGCATACATGATGATATTTGATTGATTCCATATTTTGTACGTTGCCAAGGATGAATACAACATGGTACATTAATAGTCCGCCAAGCGAGTTGAACGAAACAAGCGGAATTGGAAAATTCAAGTTGTTGCACAGTTCGCTAGTGGAGTCTTAAGATATACCTCCGGTTCGAAACGACTGGGACATTGATTGATCTTTGAAAACTGAACAACGAGTGAGTAAACAGAACGAGCAATCGTTCAAACATGAGATTAATAATCTCGCTAGCAAGTCAATTGAGCTA